>JAKLLE010000026.1 GCA_023150295.1 Giesbergeria sp.
AGGGAGCACTGCGGGTCACCCACGGGGGAATCGATGCGATAGCGCTGCGCATTCTTCCTGACAACCGCAAAGTGCTCAAATATTGAGCACCGAAGTGTTTCCGCCATGTTGCGGTTTTGAATTTTGCAAGTCCCTCCATGAAGAACACCGTCGAGAAGGGCAGCAACTGGGCGCGGCGAAGGTCATCGAGCAGCGTCTGTCCGGTGGACTGGGTGTCGTGGAAGTACTGGTCGCACAGCACGTAGTCGAACACCGTGTGCTCCAGCCGGATGCGCGCGTCCTGCACCCGGCTGCACTGAACCACTTTGGTGACCCCGTAATCCCGCAACTGGGCCGACAGCAGGCTGCGGGAGGTGACATTGCCGTCCACCACCAGGGCCAGGGTGTCTGAGTTTCTTGAGGTGGCCATGAGCGTATGGGTTGCCGAAGGCGCCTGTACGTGACAATGATGACATGTGAGTGTAGACCCCTGGCTGCGCCAGGGAAGTCCCCTGACGCAGCTTTTGTGTGCGCCATCCACTGCGAGACAATGTTCCGATGCACAGCAACGACATTTTTCGGGTAGCCACCTACAACATCCACAAGGGCGTGCAGGGCCTGGGCCCGGCGCGTCGGCTGGAAATCCACAACCTGGGCCTGGCCGTGGAGCAACTTGACGCCGACATCGTCTGCCTGCAGGAGGTCCGCAAGCTGCACCGGCGCGAGGCCCGGTACTTCCCCCACTGGCCCGACATGCCCCAGGCCGACTTTTTGGCGCCCGAAGGTTACGAGGCCGTGTACCGCACCAATGCCATTACCCGCCATGGCGAGCACGGCAACGCGCTGCTGTCACGCTGGCCGGTGCTGGGGCACCAGCACGAGGACATTTCTGACCACCGTTTCGAGCAGCGCGGGCTGCTGCATGTGCAGGTGCAGGCCATGGGACGCGATGTGCATGTCATCGTCGTGCACCTGGGCCTGATCCCGGGTAGCCGGGTGCGCCAGATCGGGCTGCTGGAGCGCTTCATTGACCGCGAAGTCCCGCGCGGCGCACCGCTGGTGGTGGCGGGCGACTTCAATGATTGGGGGCAGCAGATCCGCCACATGCTGGCCGGGCTGGGCCTGCTGGAATTCGAGGAGCCACGCGCCTTCACCTACCCGGCGCGCCTGCCGTTGGCGCAGCTTGACCATGTGTATGCCAGGGGCCTCACCCCGGTGGGCCTGCACGTGCCGCGCGGCCGCGTGTGGTGGCGCATGTCCGACCACCTGCCGCTGATTGCGGAATTCAGGCTTTGACGCGCACGATGGCGGTCGTACCTTTCGAGTTGACTGAGGGCCACCAGGTCCACCTGCTGCAAGGGGCGCAGGAGTTGTTTCCGGCGCTCATCGCCGCGATGGATGCGGCGCTGTCGGACATTCAGTTCGAAACCTACATCTTCGACTTCACCGGCTCTGCGACCGAGGTGGCCCAGGCGCTCATGCGTGCCGCGCGGCGAGGCGTGCGTACCCATTTGGTGGTCGATGGCGTGGGCACCGGCCGCCTGCCGCAAGAATGGGCCGACCGCCTGCGCGCTGCGGGCGTGCATTGCCGGGTGTATTCGCCGCTGGGTCCGTTGGGGCTGTTGCTGCCGCGCCGCTGGCGGCGGCTGCACCGCAAGCTCTGCGTGGTCGATGGCCGGGTGCTGTTCTGTGGCGGCATCAATGTGCTGGACGATTTCCACGACCCCAACCACGGCCGCCTGGTGGCGCCGCGTTTTGACTTTGCCGTGCAGGCCACGGGCGCGCTCGTGGGGGTGGCCAGCGATGCCATGGAACAACTGTGGTGGCGCATGCAGGCCGTGCGCGACGCCAGCCAGCGCCGCCTGCCCGAAGCCCTGCAGGCGCTGCGCGCCGCCAGCGCGGCCCACCATGCGGCGCCCGATGCCGACACCAGCCCCGGTATGCGCGCCGCGCTGCTGCTGCGCGACAACGTGCGCCACCGCAGCCGCATCGAAAAGGCCTACCGCCGCGCCATTGCGGCGGCGCGCGAGGAAATCATCATCGCCAACGCCTACTTCGTACCGGGGCGCAAGCTGCGCGTGGCCTTGCAAATGGCGGCACGCAGAGGCGTGCGGGTGCGTCTGCTGCTGCAAGGCCGCTACGAATACTTCATGCAGTACCACGCGGCGCGCCCGGTGTATGGTGCCCTGCTCAAGGCCGGGGTCGAGATCCACGAGTACGCGCCCAGCTTTCTGCACGCCAAGGTGGCGGTGATCGACGCCCATGGCGCGCGGCCCTGGGCCACCGTGGGGTCGTCCAACCTCGACCCGCTGAGCCTGCTGCTGGCGCGCGAGGCCAACGTGGTGGTCGAGGACGCGGCCTTTGCCCAGGATCTGCGCGCGCGCCTGGAGCACGCCATGCTGCACGGGGGCAGGGTGCTGGACCCGGCACGCTATGCCCTGCGCTCCTGGCACGAACGCGCCCTGGACCGCGTGGCCTTCGTGCTCATGCGCCTGGCGCTGTGGGTCACGGGCAACCGCTACTGACTTTGCTGGGATGCTATAAAAATAATAGCTGTTGGCGCTTGTAGAATAAGCGCTGGAGGCCAAAAACCCTTTGAAACATCGGATGCCGATCGCTGCTACCATCTCCCCATGTTCCGACAACTGGCCGCCGACATGAACCCAGCCCCCCTCGACGAAGGAACGCCTGTTTCCGTCAAGATCCGCGAGCGGATCCAGGCGGCGCGCAAGCGCTTCAACGCCAACGACAACATCGCCGACTTCATCCAGCCCGGCGAGCTGGAGCAGCTGCTCGACGAGGTCGAGTCCAAGATGCAGGGCGTGCTCGACAGCCTGGTGATCGACACCGCAGGCGACCACAACACCCAGAACACCGCGCGCCGTGTGGCCAAGATGTACCTCAATGAGGTGTTCAAGGGCCGCTATGTGCAGGCGCCCCCCATCACCGAGTTTCCCAACGCAGAACACCTCAACGAGCTGATGATCGTCGGCCCGCTCACGGTGCGCAGCGCCTGCAGTCACCATTTCTGCCCCGTCATCGGCAAGATCTGGATTGGCATCATGCCCAACGAGCACACCAACGTGATCGGCCTGTCCAAGTACGCCCGCCTGGTGGACTGGATCATGGGCCGCCCGCAGATCCAGGAAGAGGCCGTGGTGCAACTGGCCGACCTCATCATGGAAAAAACCCAGCCCGACGGCCTGGCCGTGGTCATGGAGGCCAGCCACTTCTGCATGTCCTGGCGCGGCGTGCGCGAGATGGACAGCAAGATGATCAACTCGGTGATGCGCGGTGTGTTCCTCAAGGACAGCGCGCTGCGCCGCGAATTCCTCTCCCTCATCCCTGGAAAGAACTGACCATGTTGGTACGCCTGCTCTACGCCAGCCGCGCGGTGGACACCTCGCCCGAGGCCATCGAAGCCATTCTTGCCCAGTCGCGCCAGCACAACCCGGCCTGCGGCATCACCGGCGTGCTGTGCTACGGCGGCGGCATCTTTCTGCAGGCCATCGAGGGCGGGCGCTCGGCGGTGAGCGATCTCTATGGCCACATCCAGCGCGACGCTCGCCACAAGAACGTGGAGCTGCTGCACTTCGAGGAAATCGCCGAGCGGCGCTTCGGCGGCTGGACCATGGGCCAGGTCAACCTCAGCAAGATCAACCATTCCATCCTGCTCAAATACTCCGAAAAGCCCGAACTCGATCCCTATGCCGTGTCGGGCAAGGTGTCGTTCGCGCTGCTCGAAGAGCTCATGGCCACGGCGAGCATCATCGGCCGGGCCTGACTTTTCGGTGCACCCTGTGAAGGCCGCAGCCCCGGATGGGCGCTGCGGCCCTTTGTTTTTGCATGACCCTCCACGCCTTCGCACTCATCATCCTGGCCGGGCTGATCCACGCCTGCTGGAACATTGCCGCCAAGAAGGCGGGTGGCGACGCGCGCTTTGCCTTCTTCACTTCGGTGCTGATGATGCTGTTCTGGGCGCCGCTGGGCTGGTGGCTGGGGCGCGACGCCGTGCCGCTGTGGGGCGCTGTGGAGTGGGGCTTCATCGTGGCCAGTGGCGTGCTGCATGTGGTGTATTACGTCACGTTGCTGCGCGGCTACCGCAAGGCCGATCTCACGGTGGTGTACCCGCTGGCGCGGGGCACGGGGCCGCTGCTGTCCTCCCTGGTGGCCATCACGCTGCTGGGTGAGCGCATCTCGGCGCTGGGGGCACTGGGCATCATCGGCGTGGTCGGTGGCGTCTTCCTCATTGCGGGAGGGCCGGCGCTGCTGCGTGCGGCGCACGACCCGGCGGCGCGGCAGCGCGTGCACAAGGGGCTGGTCTATGGTGTGGTGACCGGCGCCTTCATCGCCAGTTACACCGTGGTGGACGGCTACGCCGTCAAGGTGCTGCTGATGTCGCCCATTCTTGTGGATTACATGGGCAATTTTGTGCGCGTGGCGCTGCTGGCCCCGGTGGTGCTGCGCGACCTGCCCACGGCGGCGGTGCTCTGGGGCGCGCAGTGGCGCTTTGCGCTGCTGGTGGCCGTGGTCAGCCCCATCGCCTACGTGCTGGTGCTGTTTGCCATGCGCGAGGCGCCGCTGTCGCACGTGGCGCCGGCGCGCGAGGTGTCCATGCTGTTCGCTGCGCTCATCGGCGGCCACCTGCTGGGCGAGGGCGACCGGCTGGCCCGGCTGTGCGGCGCGGCGTGCATAGCGCTGGGCGTGACGGCCCTGGCGCTGGGGTAGCGGCATGGCCACCGACACACCACCCCTGCTGCTGGGCGTTGATTTCTCCAGCAGCCCCAGCCGGCGCAAACCCATCGTCATGGCGCTGGGCGAGTTGGCGGGTTCGCGCGTGCGGCTGCAGTCCCTGCACACCTTTGACACGCTGGACGCCCTGGGGCGCTGGCTGGCTGGGCCTGGGCATTGGGTGGGCGGTTTCGACCTGCCGTTCGGCCTGCCACGCGAACTGGTGCAGCACCTGGGCTGGCCGCTGGCCTGGATCGATTGCATGCAGCACTACCGCCAACTCTCGCGTGCGCAGATCCGCGATGCGTTCGCCGGTTTTTGCGCAGCCCGCCCGGTGGGCGGCAAGTTTGCGCACCGCGCCACCGACCTCCCGGCAGGCTCCAGCCCGAGCATGAAGTGGGTCAACCCGCCCGTGGCCTACATGCTGCATGCGGGCGTGCCGCTGCTGCTGGACGCCGGTGTGCATCTGCCGGGTCTGCATGCCGGTGATCCCGCCCGCGTGGCGCTGGAGGCCTACCCCGGCCTGCTGGCGCGTGAGGTGCTGGGGCGGCGCAGCTACAAAAGCGACGACCGTGCGCGCCAGACCCCGGAGCGCCTGATTGCACGCAAAGATCTGCTCACCGCGCTGGAGCTGGGCCACACGCGCCTGGGCCTGCAGCTGCAACTGCGCCAGGCCCAGCGCGAGGCGCTGGTGCAGGACGCGCGGGCCGACCGGCTCGATGCCGTGCTGTGCCTGCTGCAGGCGGCCTGGGCGCAGCAGTGCCATGCCGAAGGGGATGTGCGGTATGGGCTGCCTGAAAAGGCCGATCCTCTGGAGGGCTGGATCGTGACGGCTTGATGCGGCTTGTTCGTGCTCAACACTACCGCAATGCGCTTGCCGCAGACGCAAAGGATGTGGTTGATGGATTGAACGCCGTTTTACATTCAGCGGACGGCCACCCTGCCCACTGAGCGTGAATGCAGCCCCGCGGCTTGGATGCACTGCGTGAATCGGCTAGAGTCCGTGCATGGCACCTACTGTCGTCCGCGACGGCCCCTTCCGGCTGTTCTTCTTTTCTCGTGAAGAGCCACGCATCCATGTGCACGTGGCCCATCCTGATGGCGAAGCCAAGTTCTGGCTCAGTCCTATCGTTCACCTAGCCACATCCACTGGCCTGTCCCCGAAGCAGATCACCGAGGCACAAGTCGTCGTTCAAGCTCACCACAAGGAAATCCAAGATGCCTGGCAACATCACTTTGGCGGCTGAAGTCACGCACATCTCGAAGCACGGCTTCTGGCTATTACTGGGCGACGAGGAACTGCACCTGCCCTTTGAACAGTTCCCGTGGTTCAAGCAGGCCACGGTGGATCAAATCACCACGGTCGAGCATCCCACCCCGGATCACCTTTACTGGCCATCGCTGGACGTTGACCTGTCGGTCAACTCCATTCGTCGGCCGACAGACTTCCCGCTCATGTCCAAAGCCTGAGCGTCGGTCAGTCGAGCGCCTCGGCAAGCAGTGCGCACCCACTCCAACCCCAGAGCAACTGCTCAAAGCCCTTCTCCCATGCCTTTTGGAAGCCACTGCCATGCCCTCCATTGAAACCCTGGTCACCTTCTTCGGTGTTGCCGTTGTTCTGGCGCTGACGCCTGGGCCGGACAACATTTTTGTGCTGGTTCAATCGGTGCAGCGCGGAGGGCGTCTGGGGCTGGCCGTGGTGTTGGGTTTGTGCCTTGGCATCGTGGGCCACACGGCTGCTGTGGCGCTGGGCTTGGCGGCAGTGTTTGCGGCGTCCAGCATGGCATTCACGGTGCTCAAGTTCTGCGGGGCGGCCTACCTGGCGTGGTTGGCCTGGCAGGCGTTGCGTGCCCCTGCAGCCACGGCACAAGGGCCTGATGGTTTGGCCCCCGCAACCCAGGCGCCGGGCTGGTGGAAGATGGTGGGCCGGGGCATCGTGATGAATCTCACCAACCCCAAGGTGCTGATCTTTTTCCTGGCCTTCCTGCCGCAGTTTGCCGACCCTGCGCGGGGCAGCGTGGCGCTGCAGCTGATGGTGCTGGGCCTGGTGTTCATGCTGGCCACCATGCTGGTGTTTGGCGCCATTGCCTGCTTCTCGGGCGTGTTTGGCGCGCTGCTGATGCGGTCGGCACGGGCGCAAACGGTGCTTAACCGCGTGGCGGGTCTGGTGTTTCTGGGGCTTGCGCTGCGGTTGGCGACGGCCCAGCGGAGTTGATTGCTATAAAAATAATAGCTGCTAGCGCTTATAAATAGGGCGCTGGAGGCCTATTTGATTCAGATATTTGCCGCGCCGCAACAATTGCTTGCACATTGGTTCTTCCGCCTGGGCGGTTCTGGGCTGGGCGCTGGTACGCTCGCCGGTTCTTCGGGGCCGAGGGGGTTCCGGGGCTGATCTGGGAGGAATCCATCCATGAACAAGAAAATTGCCTTGGGCGCTGCCGTGGGGGTGCTGGGCGCCGCCTACGCCGGGGCCACGTGGTACGCGGGCGAGCGGGCGCAGCAGCGCTACCAGGAGGCGCTGGAAGAAGTGCGCAAGGTGCTGGGGGCCGAGAGTGTGGTTTCGCAGCAGTACCAGCGGGGCTTCTGGGCATCGCAGGCGCAGACCGTGTTGCAGTGGACTCCGCCCGCCGAACCCGCCGAAGAGGGCGCCACGCCTGTGCCCGCAACCCCGCTGCGTTTGCGTTTGGACAGTACCGTGCGCCACGGCCCGCTGGCAGGCTTCAAGCTGGCCGCTGCCGTGGTCGAAACGCGCATGGCCCTGGACGGCCTGGACGAACCTGCGCGCAAGTTGCTGGAGCGCACCAGCGCCCCTACGCTGACCGTGGTGCACCACTGGACGGGCAGCAATGACCTGCTGCTGGACGTGCCTGCTGGTGAGGTGTCCGAGGGCGACAACCTGATCCGCTGGAAGGCGTTGCGCTACGACATGGCGCTCAGCGCCGACCGCACGCGCCTGCGCGGCTCCATGCAATGGCCTGAGCTGACGCTGCGCGTCCACGAAGACCCGGAGCAAGCCCTGGCCGAGGATGAGGACGACGAAGGCCAGGAGCCCGCGAAGCCTTCCACCATGGCCATGGCCTTTGCCGGGCTGCGCGGTGATTTCGACGTGCGCATCGAAGACGGCCTGTGGCTGCTGGCGCCGGGCACGTCCCAGGGCCGCCTGGACAAGCTGACGGTGGAGTTGGAAGAGCAGGGCGCCCAGCCCAAGGCACTGGTGGCCTTGCAGGACATGGACTTCAAGGCCACCATCGAACGCAAGGACGCCGTGTTCGGTTGGAACGTGAACATGCAGTCCAAGGGCAAGATCGGCCCCATGGCGCTGGACAGCCTGAGCCTGCGCGAGGAAGTGAGCCGCATCGACGTGGAAGCCGTGCGCATGTTCCAGCAGGCCCTGGTGGGTGCCTACCGCGCCGGGACGGCTGCTGACGCCAAGGCCGCCTTCGCGCCCGATGCACCCTGGCTGGCCACCCTGGCCCAGGCTGCTGCGCGCCTGTTGGCGGCCTTGCCCGCCTATGCCGTGGAAATCAAGGCGACCGTGGCGGGCAAGGAAGGCAGCCTGAGCTACGGTGCCCAGATCAAGAGCGCGCCGGATCAGGCCCTGGTCGAGGAAAAAGGCTGGGGCCCTGCGCTGATGAAGCACAGCGTGCTGGATGCCAGTGTGCGCCTGCCCAAGGCCTGGATTCCCTTGATGGCCGAAGCCGCAGGCAAGCCGGTGCCGGCGCCGGACGAAGTCAACGCCCTGCTGGGCATGGCACAGGCCCAGGGCTTTTTGACCCAAGAAACCGACCACATTGCCAGCAGCGTGAAGGTTGAGGCGGGCGAGGTGCGCCTCAACGGCAAGACCATCCAGATGCCCAAGCTGGGCGCGGTGGAGTAAGCGATCCCAAGGCCTGGCGGTGCCCTACTGCCAGGCAGGGTATCGGCAGCGCGCGATAATGGCGCCCCGGGCCGCTGCAGGCATGACAGACATGCGCAGGCCCGGTCTTGCGGAGCGCTCCATGGCATTGATGATCACCGACGAATGCATCAACTGTGATGTCTGCGAACCCGAATGCCCCAACCAGGCCATCTATCTGGGTGAAAAGATCTACGAAATCGACCCCAGCAAATGCACCGAATGCGTGGGGCATTTTGACGAACCCCAGTGCATGCAGGTCTGCCCTGTGTCCTGCATTCCGGTCGATCCCCAGCACGTAGAGAGCCGCGATACCCTGTGGCAAAAATTCCACCGTCTGCAGGCTGCGGTGCGGATAGGTGACTGATCTATAAGCAAATCGGACTGCAGCGCCCGTCCAATAAGCGCAATACGCTATTAAAATGATAGCGTCAAGCGCTGGTTTCAGGGGCGCTTGCAGCGGGGCGTGGTGGCTTGGGGCGCGGGGCCTTGGTGGTGTGTACCAGCAGCGTGGCCTTGTCCATGTCTCCGGCCAGCAGGGCGGGCCAGGCCTTCAGGCTGTGGGTGATGCTGTCTTCGATGAGTGTGCGCTGGTCGGGGGCGGGTTTCTTGAGCACCCAGTTCGCCACTTCGGCCTTGTCGCCTGGGTGGCCAATACCGATGCGCAGGCGCCAGTAGTCAGGTGAGCCCAGTTGTGCATGGATGTCGCGCAGGCCGTTGTGCCCTGCATGGCCACCACCGCGCTTGAGTTTGACCTGCCCAGGAGCGATGTCCAGTTCGTCGTGCGCCACCAGAATTTCCTCGGGCGCAATCTTGAAGAAGCGCGCCAATGCGGCCACAGACTTGCCCGAAAGGTTCATGAAGGTCTGCGGCTCCAGCAGCCACACATGCTGACCATGCACCGTGGCGCGTGCCGCCAGGCCCCAGTAGCTGCGCTCGGGTTGCAGGTGTACCTTGAGTTCGCGCGCCAGCGCGTCGATCCACCAGAACCCTGCGTTGTGGCGGGTGGCTTCGTATTCGGACCCTGGGTTGCCCAGGCCCACAAAGAGCTTGATCATGGCTGCAATTATCGGATGGCACAAAAGCCAACGGCCCACGCAAAGGTGGGCCGTTGTGCACAAGGCAGCCACTCCCGTGGCTGCCGGGCTGCGCGCAAGATTTACTTCTTGCCCTTGCCCTTGCCCTTGGCGGGGGCTGCGGCGTCGGCGGCAGGTGCCTCGACTTCCACGACGGGGGCCACCACGGAGACCAGCACCGGGTTGTTCTTGGCGCCACGGGTCACCGCGCTCACGCCCTTGGGCAGTTTGATGTCCTTGAGGTGCAGGGAAACGTTCTTCTGCAGGTTGGACAAGTCCACGGCGATGAACTCGGGCAGGTCCGAAGGCATGCAGGACACGTCCAGTTCGGTCACCACGGGGGTCACCAGGCACTTGTCCACCTTGACGGCGGGCGACTCTTCAGCGCCGCTGTAGTGCAGGGGCACCTTCATGTGCAGCTTGGTCTTCTCGTCCACGCGCTGGAAGTCGATGTGCAGCACCAGTTGCTTGAAGGGGTGGTATTGCACGTCGCGCAGCAGCACCTTGCTGGTCTGGCCGTTCAGTTCCATGTCCAGCACGCTGGAGTGGAAGGCCTCTTTCTTCAGGGCGTGCCACAGGGCGTTGTGGTCCAGTTCGACGGCCACGGGCTGGGAACCAGCACCGTAGACGATACCGGGCGTGCGGCCCGAATTGCGCAGGCGGCGGCTCGCACCCGTGCCTTGCTTGGCGCGCTCAAAAGCGACGAATTGCATGAGGATTCTCCGTTCGAGGTGCACCGCGACCAGTGCCACCTCCGTTTGACAAAAAGGGCGTCCCGAGGGACGCCCGGCATGTTGTTCGCTCGGTCAGAACAGGTTGTCCTGGTCGGCGAACAGACTCATCACCGAGTCTCCCTTGGCGATGCGCTGGATCGTCTCGCCGATCAGCGGGGCCACGGAGAGCTGGCGGATCTTGGCGCAGCCGCGTGCGGCGTCGCTCAAGGGAATGGTGTTGGTGACCACGACTTCGTCGAGGGCCGCGCCCTGGGCGATGCGCTCGATGGCCGGGCCCGAGAAAATGGGGTGCGTGCAGTACGCATAGACCTTCTTGGCGCCGCGCTCCTTGAGTACCTCGGCCGCCTTGACCAGCGTACCGGCGGTGTCGATCATGTCGTCCATGATCACGCAGTTGCGGCCTTCGATGTCGCCGATCACGTGCATCACTTCGGACACATTGGCCTTGGGACGGCGCTTGTCGATGATGGCCAGGTCGCAACCCAGTTGCTTGGCCAGCGCGCGGGCTCGCACCACGCCACCCACGTCGGGCGACACGACGATCAGGTCGTCGTAGTTTTTTTGGCGCAGATCACCCAGCAGCACGGGCGACGCGTAGATGTTGTCCACGGGGATGTCGAAAAAGCCCTGGATCTGGTCGGCGTGCAGATCCATGGTCAGCACGCGGGCCACGCCCACGGCCTGCAGCATGTTGGCCACCACCTTGGCCGAGATGGGAACGCGCGTGGAGCGCGGGCGGCGATCCTGGCGGGCGTAGCCGAAATAGGGGATCACGGCACTGATGCGTTCGGCCGAGGCGCGTTTGAGCGCATCGACCATGATCAGCAGTTCCATGAGGTTTTCGTTGGTGGGCGCGCAGGTGGGCTGCACCACGAACACGTCGCGGGCGCGCACGTTCTGGTTGACCTCGACCGTGACCTCGCCGTCGGAAAAGCGGCCGACGTGGGCTGCACCGAGGGAGATGTGGAGGTATTGGGCAATTTCAGCCGCCAATGCGGGATTGGCATTGCCGGTGAAAACCATGAAGTCGGGTTGGTTGGCCTGCATGAGCGTCCCAGCGGTCTGAAATGATTTGCCTGTGCGCGATGAGGATTTGGCAGGGGAGGAAGGACTCGAACCCTCGCATGCCGGAATCAAAATCCGGTGCCTTTACCAACTTGGCGACTCCCCTACACAGGTGACTTGCCGAAGCGGCAAACCACCGAAACTTCAATCCTTTGCCCACCCTGCCAGAGGATGGTGCGTCAGATTCTCGCATGCCTTGACCTGCCAAGCGCCAGGAGCGCCGCTGAGATCCACTGCATGTGGCATTTGTGCAAACACTGCACTTCCAGAGCCCGTCATTCTACCATGCAATCCGCGTGCTTGGAGCCAATCGAGGGCTTGTTGCACATCGGGGCACAGTGCCTGCGCGACGCCTTGCAAGTCATTACGACCAAAGTCGTAGTGTGCTGCAGCAAAGCCTAAGATTGTAGCACTATGTGTGTCGCGCTTCAAAGTGGGCGATGCAAAAATTTTTGCAGTCTCCAAGCCGGCCGCCGGTTTGACCACCGCAAAGCGCGCGCTGGGAGGTGCGCTGGCGCCTGCAAGGGGTGTGATGCGCTCGCCAATGCCCTCGACCCAGGCATGGCGGCCGCACAGAAAAAAGGGCACATCGGCCCCCAGGCGCAGGGCTATGGCTTGTAGTTGCGGGGTGCGCAGGTTCAGCTTCCACAGTCGGTTGAGGGCCACCAGCACGGTGGCTGCGTCCGAGGAGCCGCCGCCCATGCCCGCCTGCGCCGGAATGCGCTTGAGCACGCCGATGTGGGCACCCTGGTTGCAGCCTGTGGCTAGCTGCAGGGCCCGCGCTGCGCGCAGCGTCAAATCGTCGGCGGGCAGCTCTGGGCCCAGGTCTTCGCGCGTGATCTGGCCGTCGCTGCGCAAAGCGAAGTGCAGGGTATCGCACCAGTCGATCAGCATGAACACCGACTGCAGCAGGTGGTAGCCATCGGCCCTGCGCCCGGTGATGTGCAGAAAAAGGTTGAGTTTGGCGGGGGCCGGTACGTCGTAAAGGGACTGCATTGCTGGGGGCGGGATCTCAGGGATTCAACAGAATGCGCAGCGTGGCTGGCGGCAGTGGCTGGGTGCGCGTGGCACTCAGGCGTCCTTCGTCCAGTTGCTGCAGATCCGCTTGCCAGCCGCCGGACGTGGTGGGAACGCCCGAGAGCCAGTCAAACAGCGCATCGGCGGGCAAGGTTTCGCCCGTGACCTCGCGCAACAGTGCTTGCAGCGTGGGGGCATGGTGTTGCGCCTGCGGGGTTTCCATGGTGGCCTGGTCCGCCGACCACTGCAGGCGCGCCAGCAGCGTACCCAGTGGGGTGGACAACTCCAGCGTGCCGGTGTCTGCAGAGCCCTGCAGTTCGAAATGGGCGGTGAAGGAGCGCGGTGCTGGGGCATCGTCCACGCGCAAATGGATGCGCCCGCTCCAGGGGCCACTGTGCGTGGCCGTGGTGCTGCGGTGGGGTGTCTGCGCGCAGCCCGCCAACAGGGTCAGCAGGGGGGCGCACAGCCCAGCAAGACACAGCGCCCGCCGGGCGGGTGCGTGGTGCGGTGGCGAGGCCTGCATTGCAGCGTGGGTCAGAGCCTGGCACCCAGGCGTTTGAGTGTCTCGCGCAACACCTCGTTGTCGGCGCTGCCTCGCACGTGTTCCTTCCAGATGGCGCGGGCCGCTTCCTTTTCGCCCAAGACCCAGAGCACTTCACCCAGGTGTGCCGCGATCTCGACATCGGGGCGCAGGCGGTAGGCGCGCTCCAGCAGTTGCCGGGCCTGCGAAAGGTTGCCCTGGCGGTACTCGACCCAGCCCAGGCTGTCGGTGATGTAGGGGTCATTGGGAGCCAGGCTCAGTGCACGCTCGATGAGCAGCTTGGCCTCGTCGAGCTTGAGGCGGCGGTCGGCCAGCGAATAGCCCAGCGCATTGAGCGCGTGGTGGTAGCTGGGGTTGCGCGCAATGACCTTGCGCAGCATACGTTCCATCTGATCGTACCGTCCCAGCCTGTCCGCCAGCATGGCCAGTTCGTACTCCAGGTCGTCGTCGTCAGGGTAGGTTGCGACCAGCTTTTCCTGCAATGCGTAGGCCTCACGGTACGCACGCACGTCGCGCAGCACCTGTACCTCGGCCTGTTGGTTCAGGCGACGGCTTTCATCGCTGTTTGCGGGCAGGCTTTGCAACAGGGCGCGGGCTTCCTTGAGCTTGCCTTGCCGGGCCAGCAGCGATGCACGGCGTGTCTGCGCGCTGAACAGTTCCTGGCCCGCGTCGATGCGTTGCAGCCATTGTTCTGCTCCGGCGAAATCGCCGCGCTTTTCGGCCATTTGAGCGTACAGCAGGTAGGCCTGGTTCAGGCTGGCGCGGTGTGCGTCACTGTCTGGCAAGGAGCGCACCCTCCGCACCAGCTCAGCCAACGAGGATTCGGCCGCCTCGTACTGGTTGTCTTGCGCCTGCAGCGCGGCCTGTGCCAGCCACGCCTGCGGCAGATCGGGTTTTTCGGTGGTGACTGCCTTCAGTTGGATCCGGGCTTCGGGGTAGCGCTGCTGCTCCAGCAACAGGCGTGCGTAGGCCATGCGCAGTTCTGGGCTGGGCTGGTGTTGCAGGTACGCGGTGATCAGCTCTTCAGCACTGGCGGTGCCGGTTTCCATCAGTTCCAGGGCCAGCACAGCCGGGCCGTCGGCCTGCAGCTGCGCCGCCTGGCCCTTGCGGGCTGCCTCCAGCGCTGCGCTGTTGTCCTGCGCCTGCAGGCGCAGGCGTCCCACGGCCGTCCAGGCTGCGGCGGCTGCCGCACCTTGCGCGTTCAACTCGGGCGCCAGCGCGGCTTCGAGCATGCGGGCCGCCTGGGCCTTGTCGGGCACTCGGCGCAGCAGTTGGGGAACGGCCAGCAGCAGGCCGGGCTTGTCGGCCTCGGGCGCGTTGTCCAGCATCTCCCGCAAGGGGGCAGGAATGTCGTCCACTCGATTGAGGGCGATCAGAATTTGCAGCAGGTAACGGTTGGCATCGATGGACCGGGGCTGGGCCTGCTTCCATGCCTGGGCGGCGGCCAGTGCCTGGTCTCCAGCGCGTGCCTGTAACGCAATGTCTGTGGCGCGCTGGAACAAGCGCTCATCATTGCTGCGACGGGCGGCTTCGAGCAAGAGTGCGTAGCCCGAGGCGATGTCGCCCTCTCGGGTGACGATTTCACCCAGCAGGATTTCGTAGAACAGCGTGGCATCCAGCAACGCGGGTGCTATCGGGGTTGAGGCAGCCAAACCGTCCGGTGCCGCAGGAGACGGCTGCGTTGCCAAAGGCGCTGCAAGGCTGGAGCCCGCAGCGAGTGCGCCCGGCAGACAAGCAGCCAGAATGCGAAGGATATGAAGCATCAAACCATAATAATCCATGCCCACCGCGCGGCGCGGGAGCATCGACATGCCTGAGTTGCCAGAAGTGGAAGTCACGCGCCGGGGTATTGCTCCGGTGCTGGTCGGGGCCCGTGTGCAGGCGGTGGCCCTGGGCAAGCCCTTGCGCTGGCCGCTGGGGTGTGAGCCCGCAGCGCTGGTCGGGCGCGTGGTCACCGGCGTGGGTAGACGTGGCAAGTACCTGCTGCTGCACCTGGATACTGGGTGTCTGATCGTGCACCTGGGCATGTCGGGCAGCTTGCGCTGGATGCACCAGCCCAGCGGGCAGGGGCCGCATGACCATTTCGACTGCACCACCAGCCACGGAACGCTGCGCTTGCGTGATCCACGGCGATTTGGCGCGGTGGTGTATGTGCCCAGCCTGAATGATCCGGTCGCACACAAGCTGTTGGATGGACTGGGGGTGGAGCCGCTCTCGGAGGAATTCCTGGTCCGGGACTGGCTGGTGGCTTTGCGCCATAGCCGCCAGGCCATCAAGCAGCTCCTGCTGTCCGGGCGCGTGGTGGTGGGGGTCGGAAACATCTATGCCTGTGAAGCCTTGTTCCGTGCAGGGATTCGGCCCTCCACCCCTGCCCAGCGCATCGGGCCGCAGCGTGCACGCAGGCTGCATACGGCCATCCGCGCAGTGCTGGCGCAGGCGGTGGAGCTGGGCGGCAGCACCTTGAGAGATTTCTCGGGTGCCGAGGGCCATTCCGGACAGTTTCAGCAACATGCACAGGTGTACGGACGGCAGGGATTGCCTTGCGTGGTCTGTGGTACACCCGTGTGCATGGAGCGGCAGGGCCAACGCAGCAGTTACTACTGTCCGCGCTGCCAGCGTCCCTGAACTGAGGCGCTGAAACCACGTTTCCTCGGGGCGCAGGGCGCGATGGCTGCGTCCGGTGCTATATTTTGTGTCTATTTGCGGCAGCGTATTCATAGACCATCGGGAGCAAAGTGGGATCCTCCTTCAACGAGCAGTTTGAGCAGCACGGCGCCTGGCGGCGCGAATTCGCCCGTCAACTCAAGCAACTGGGCGAGTGGATGTCTGCGCACGAACTCATGGACGCCGCCGTCCAGGAGCGCTTGCAACGGCTCGAAGGGCAACTGCGTTCCGACCGCATCATGGTGGCCTTCGTGGCCGAGTTCTCGCGCGGCAAGTCCGAGCTGATCAACGCCATCTTCTTTGCCGACTACGGCAGGCGCATCATGCCCGCCAGTGCTGGGCGCACCACCATGTGCCCCACCGAGCTGGGCTACGACCCCCAGGTGCCGCATTGCCTGCGCCTGCTCCCCATTGAAACGCGCCTGCAGATGCAGGGCCTGGCCGAATGGCGTCTCAAGCCCGAGCGCTGGGTCGAGGTGCCCTTGCAGGTGGGCGATGCCGATCAGATTTCGCGTGCGCTCGAAAAAGTGGCGCAGGTGCGCAAGGTCAGTGTGGACGACGCCCGGGCCATGGGTTTCTGGCATGACGACATGCCCGATGACAACCCGTCGCTGGATGCGCAGGGCATGGTCGAGGTGCCCCTGTGGCGCCACGCCATCATCAACCTGCCCCACCCGCTGCTCAAGCAGGGGCTGGTCATTCTGGACACACCAGGGCTCAACGCCGTGGGTGCTGAGCCCGAACTCACGGTCAATCTGATTCCGCAGGCCCATGCGGTGGTTTTCATTCTGGGTGCGGATACGGGCGTTACGCGCTCGGACCTGAGCATCTGGCGCGAGCACCTGGCGGCAGCATCCCAAGGGGCCGATGCGCGCCTGGTGGTGCTCAACAAGATCGATACGCTCTGGGACACGCTCAACACGGCCCAGCAAATCCAGGACCAGTTGGAGCGCCAGCGCCAGACCTCCGCCGAAATGCTGGGTGTGCGGCTGGACCAGGTGCTGCCTGTGTCGGCACAAAAAGGCTTGGTGGCCAAGATCCAGTGCGACGACGTCATGCTGGAAGCCAGCGGACTGCCGGTGCTGGAAGAGGCGCTCGGGCGGGGCATCATGGGCCAGCGCCAGGCCATTCTGCGCTCTGCCATTGGCGCAGGCATTGCCAGCCTGCGCACGGAAACGGCGCGGGTGCTCAACATCCGTCGGCGGGATCTGGACGAGCAGATGCTGGAGCTGCGCAGCCTGCGTGGCAAGAATGCGTCCGTCATCCTGGCCATGCGTAACCGCATCGAGCAGGAGCAGCGCGAGTTCGACCTGAGCACCACGCGCATCCATGCCGTGCGGGCGGTGCACATCAAGCTCTTGCGCGATGTGTTCCACAAGCTGGGTAGCAAGGCCTTGAAGGAACAACTGGCGCCGCTGATGGCCAGCCTGCAGCAAAAGGGCCTCAAGCTCGGTGTGCGTAAGCAATACGAAGAGGTGTTCCATACCTTGCAGGACACGCTCGATGGCGTGCAGTCCTCGGCCACAGAGATCCAGGCCATGCTGGAAGGCACCTTCCGCCAGCTCAATGCCGAGTTTGGTTTTTCGCTCCAGGTGCCGCCAGCCCCCCAGCTCGAAGAGTTTGGCAACGAAATTGCGCGTATCGAGCAAGGGCACCTGCAGTACCTGGGCGTAGGCAACACGCTCAAGCTGCTGCAGCCCGAATTTGCCGAGCGGCTGGGGAGGGCGCTGTCCATCCGCTTGCGCTCGGTGTACGAGTCGGTGGCCAACGACCTGGAACTGTGGAGCAAATCGGCCACGGCCCAGCTCGACGCCCAACTGCGCGAGCGCAAGCGCAGCTTTGCACGCCGTATCGAGGCGGTGGATCGCATTCAGCAGGCCGCTACCGGCCTGGAGGAGCGCATCACCGAGATCGAGGACGGCGAGGCCGAGCTTCAGCGCCTGGACGATCACCTGCTGCAACTGACCGAGCAGCTCATGGCCCTGGCCGAAGACCCGGCCGAGGTCGAGCACCACGACATTTTTTCGCCTGCATGAGTGCGCCTCTCCCGCCAGTGGCGCCCCTGGTGGTGCGCTGGCAGGCCGAACATGGCCGCTCCAGCCTGCCCTGGCAGGGCACGCGCGAACCCTATCGCGTTTGGCTGTCCGAAATCATGCTGCAGCAGACGCAGGTGACCACGGTGCTGGACTACTACGCACGGTTCCTGGCACGGTTTCCCGATGTGCACGCACTGGCAGCCGCACCGCTCGATGATGTGCTGGCCTTGTGGAGCGGGCTGGGCTACTACAGCCGGGCCCGCAACTTGCACCGCTGTGCGCAGCAGGTGGTGCAGGTGCACGGGGGGCGTTTTCCTGGCACGGTGGTGGAACTGGCAGCTTTGCCCGGCATAGGCCGCTCCACCGCGGGCGCGATTGCTGCCTTCTGTTTCGGCCAGCGCGCCCCCATTCTGGATGCCAACGTGCGCCGCGTGCTGACGCGCGTGCTGGGCTTTGGCGGTGACCTGGCGCAGGCTGCGCAGGAGCGCGCGCTGTGGCAGCATGCCCAAGACTTGCTGCCGACCCGGCGGTTGGAAGAAGCCATGCCGCGCTACACCCAGGGCCTCATGGATTTGGGCGCCATGGTGTGCCTGCCCCGCCAGCCCCGCTGCGAAGCTTGCCCCTTGCAAGCACACTGCGTGGCACGGGCCGAAGGCACACCCGAGCAGTACCCCGTGCGTACACGCAAGCTGGTGCGCCAGGCACAGGCCTGGTGGCTGTTGCAGTTGCAGGATGCGCAAGGCCGGGTGTGGCTGGAGCGCCGCCCCGAACGGGGTATATGGGCGGGCTTGTATAGCCTGCCGGTGTTTGAGACGCGCGATGCGCTGATGGCATGGCTGGAAGGGGCACAGGCCCAGTGGCAGCAGGAACACCCTGCCATGCTGCATGTGCTGACCCACAGAGACCTTTACCTGCACCGCATGGTGGCGACGGTGGCGCAGCCGCCCGCCATGCCTGCACTGGGCGGCTGGTACGCCTTGGCCGAAACGGCTGCGCTGGGCCTGGCTGCACCGGTGCGCAAACTGCTGCAGTCGGGCGCGGCGTAGCGGGCCCGCGTCAGCGGCCGTCCAACTCTCTGTGGCGGCGCAGCGTGGGCCACTGGCTGGCAAAGCGCCCGGCCAGCTGCTCCACCAGATAGACCGAGCGGTGCTGGCCGCCCGTGCAGCCAATGGCCACGGTCACATAGCTGCGATGGTTGCGTGCCATGGCGGGCAGCCAGTGTTCCAGGAAGGTGGCAATGTGCTGCTCCATGATCGCCACTTCGGGCTGCTGCTCCAAAAAGTCGGCCACTGGCGCATCCAGCCCGGTGAGGTCGCGCAGATCGTTCTCGTAGTGCGGGTTGGGCAGCATGCGCACGTCGAACACATAGTCGGCATCCACCGGCACGCCGCGCTTGAAGGCAAAGGACTGGAACACCAGCGACAGCGCCCCCTTGTCGGTGCCGATCAAGTCCTTGATGTAGGCCTGCAACTGCGACCTGCGCAGGTTGCTGGTGTCGATGACCTGGGCCTGCTCGCGCAACTCGGCCAGCAGCTCGCGTTCCAGCTCGATGACCTGCACCAGTGCCAACCGCCCTTCATCCTGCCCACCGCCAGACAGCGGATGGCGCCGGCGGGTCTCTGAAAAGCGCCTCACCAGGGTGCCGGTGGTGGCGTCAAGAAAGATCGAGTGCACCGCGCAGCCCTGGCGGCGCAGTTCCAGCAGCTTGGAGGGCACCAGTGGCAGCGAGGTGGCGCTGCGCACATCCATGGCAATGGCCAGGCGGTTGCCGTGGTGCGTGTGTTCCAGCGCCACAAAGGACAGCAACAGCTCGGGCGGCAGGTTGTCCACGCAGTAGTAGCCTGCGTCTTCCAGCGCGCGCAGCGCAATGGATTTGCCCGAGCCCGACATGCCGGTGATGAGCACGATTTCCATGGTCCAGTGTTCTTTCAGGCCTGCTTTTGGCGGGGTGCCGTGGTGTCCAGCATTTCGCGGGCGTGGGCCAGAGAGCGGGTGGTGGGCTTCTCGCCCCCCAGCATACGGGCAATTTCGTTCACACGGTCTTCGCCTTCCGCGGCCGCCACCGCACTGGTGGTGGGCTCGCCGCGCAGCTTGGTCACCACCAGGTGGTGGTGTGCACTGGCGGCCACCTGCGGCAGGTGGGTTACCGCCAGCACCTGCCGGTCCTGCCCGATTTGGCGCATCAAGCGGCCCACACTGGCAGCTACTGCGCCGCCCACCCCGGCGTCCACCTCGTCAAAGATCAGCGTGCCTGTGCTGCCCAGCGTGCTGGTGGCCACGGCAATGGCCAAGGAAATGCGCGAGAGCTCACCGCCCGATGCGATCTTGCCAATGGGCCGTGGCGTGGCGCCAGGATGGCCTGCCACCAGAAAGTCGATGTCGTCCAGCCCATGGGCTGCGGGCTCGGCAGCCTTGCGCACCTGTGCCACAAACTGGCCGCCAGCCATCCCCAGCTCTTGCATGGCGGCGGTGATTTCTGCCGACAGCCGGGGTGCTGCCTTGGCGCGCTGGCGCGACAGCGTCTGGGCTGCGGCCTGGTAGGCCTTCGCGTGCTGTTGCATGGCCTGCTCCAGCGTGGCCAGGTCGCTGGCGGCGTCCAGTTGTTGCAAAGCCTGTTCCCAGGATTGGCGCAGCGCGGGCAGATCTTCCGGCGGGCGCTTGTGGCGACGTGCCAGCGCCAGCCATTGGGCCACGCGGGTGTCAAGCTGCGCGAGCCGGTCGGGGTCGAGTTCGGTGTGGTCCAGGTAGCTGTGCAGACCGTGCAAGGCGTCGTCCGCCAGCGCCAGGGCCGAAGCCAGCGTGGCAGCCAGTTCCTTGAATGTGGGCTCCAGGTGTTCCTGGCGCTGCAGGGTGTCCAGAGCGCGCGAAAGGCCCGCCCGCGCGCCGCCTTCTTCGGCATCGAGCAGGTTCACGGCGGACTGGGCCGACTCCAGCAGCGACTGGGCATGCGTGAGCCGGGTGTGCTGGGCGTTCAGGCTGTCCCATTCTCCTTCGGCGGGCGCGAGCTTGTCCATTTCTGCCAGTTGCCATTGCAGCCGTTCGCGCTCTTGCTGCAACTGATCCTGGGTGCTGCGGGCCTGCTCGCAGGCGCGCAGGGCCTCGCGCCAGCGCGCCCAGCAGGCGGTCACTTCCTGCGGCGAAGCGCCTGCGTAGGCGTCCAGCAGGTCACGCACCGCGTCGGCACGGGTCAGGCTCTGCCAGGCGTGCTGGCCGTGGATATCGATGAGGCGCTCACCCAGGTGGCGCAACTGCGCCGCCGTGGCGGGCAGGCCGTTGATCCAGGCGCGGCTCTTGCCGCTGGCGTCGATGGTGCGGCGCAGCAGCAGCTCGGGCTGGGCATCGAACCCGGCTTCTTCCAGCCAGGGCGCGAGGGGCTCTGCACCGTCGAACTCGGCGCACAGGTCGGCGCGCTGCGCGCCTTCGCGCACCACTGCCGCATCAGAGCGCCCGCCCAGGATGAGTTGCAAGGCCTCGATGAGGATGGACTTGCCCGCGCCCGTTTCGCCGGTCAGTGCAGTGAAGCCCTCATGCAGATCCAGCTCCAGCGTCTGGACGATCACGAAATCACGCAAAACGATGCGTTTGAGCGCCATGCTCAGGATCCTCCTTCATTCCAGCGCAGCTTCTTGCGCAAGGTGTCGAAGTAATTCCACCCCCGAGGGTGCAAGAAGCGCACGCTGAATTCCGAGCGGCGCACGATGATGCGGTCGCCATGCAGCAGGGATGCCAGTGACTGCATGTCGAAGTTGGCGCTGGCATCGCGCCCGCTGACCAACTCGATGGCCACCTCGGCCACATCGGCCAGCACAATGGGCCGGTTGGACAGCGTGTGCGGCGCAATCGGCACCAGCACCCAGCCTGGAATGGAGGGGTGCAGCATGGGCCCACCCGCCGACAGTGCATATGCCGTGGATCCCGTGGGCGATGCCACGATCAGGCCGTCGGCCCGCTGGTTCGCCACGAAATGGCCATCCACCTCCACGCGCACCTCCACCATGCCCGATGTGGCACCCCGGTTGAGCACCACATCGTTCATGGCCAATGCGTCGAACACCACACGCCCCTCGCGCTGCACCTGGGCGTGCATCAGCGGGCGGTGGTCTTCTTCGTACTCGCCGCGCAGCATGGGCGTGAGCGTGGCGCGGTAGTTTTCCAGTGGAATGTCGGTGACAAACCCCAGCCGCCCCTGGTTGATGCCGATGAGCGGCGTGCCAAAGCGTGCCAGCTGGCGCCCGATGCTGAGCATGGTGCCGTCGCCCCCCACCACCAGGCACAGGTCGCACTGCTTGCCTATGGCTTCGGCGTCCAGCGTGTCGTACTGCGTCAGGCCCGAAGTGGCCGCGGTTTGCGCCTCCAACGCCACTTCGCAGCCCTGGGCGTGCAGGAAGTGGGCTATGTCGTCCAGCACCTTGCGGGAGCCGCAGGCAGCCGTGCTGGCCGCTGGGTACTGGTACTTGCCGACCAAGGCCACATGGCGAAAGTGGAGTTTCATGCCGAAATTACATCACTAAAATCGTGACATGCTTGATGACCGTGCCAAGTTGCTGCTCAAGACGCTGGTGGAGCGTTATATCGACGAGGGCCAGCCCGTGGGCTCGCGAACGCTGTCGCGGGCGTCGGGCCTGGATCTGTCGCCTGCAACCATCCGCAACGTGATGGCCGACCTGGAGGAACTGGGCCTCATCGTCAGCCCGCACACATCGGCCGGGCGCATCCCCACCGCCAAGGGCTACCGCCTGTTTGTGGACACCATGCTCACCGTGCAGCGCGAGCACATCACTTCACCGCAACTCGCACCCGAGCCCCCGCAAAAGGTCATTGCCAACGCCGCGCAAATGCTGTCCAACCTGTCGCAGTTTGTCGGCGTGGTCATGGCGCCACGGCGCACCTCGGTGTTTCGGCAGATCGAATTCCTGCGGCTGTCGCAGCAGCGCTACCTGGTCATCATCGTGTCGCCCGACGGCGACGTGCAGAACCGCGTCATCGTCTCAGAAACCGACTTCACCCAGTCGCAACTGACCGAGGCGGCCAATTACCTCAACGCCCACTACGCGGGCATGGCCATCGAAATGGTGCGCGAGCGCCTGCGCACCGAGGTCGAGTCGCTCCAGGGCGAAATCGCCACCCTGATGCGGGCGGCCGTCAATGTCAGCTCCGAGGCGTTGCACGAAGCGCAGGAAGAGGTGGTCTTTGCAGGTGAAAGCAAACTGCTGGCGGTGAACGAGTTCTCGCGCGACATGGGCAACCTGCGCCGGGCATTCGAGTTGTTCGAGCAAAAGACCCAGATCCTGCGCCTGCTCGATGTCTCCAGCCAGGCGCAGGGCGTGCGCATCTTCATTGGGGGCGAGAGCCAGGTCGTTCCGTTCGAAGACCTCTCGGTCGTCAGCGCCCCGTACGAGGTCGATGGCCAGGTGGTCGGCACCCTGGGCGTGATCGGCCCTACGCGCATGCCTTACGACAAGATGATCCAGATCGTGGACATCACCTCGCGCCTGGTTTCCAACGCCCTGAGCCGCCAGCGCTGAGGAGCGCGGTGCGGCGGGTAGAATCCACGCCTGTTTTGCCGCGCCGCGCCGGGCCTGCCCCGGTGCGGACGCTGAGGGCCTCTAGCTCATGCTTGGTTAGAGCAGCGGACTCATAATCCGTTGGTGCGGGGTTCGACTCCCCGGGGGCCTACCAAACACCCATAAGTAAACCCTGCTATCAAAACGGTAGCGGGATTTTTTCTTTCCCGTCCGATGTAAGGGCGGATGTAAGACGATTTCGGGCAAGTCACCCAGCACCAGACAAAAGAAAAGCCCCACTGCGGGGGCTTCGTAACTTCGGCATTTCAAACGCGGAAGGGTGCAATCTCAAGTTGCAACCCCTTGAACGGGTCAGCACTTGCAGGTGTGAAAGTAGGGCAGCAGCCCTACGGCGCAGGCCATGCGCACGCGCAGCGGTGCCCCTGGGTGATTCATCAGCGCCAGCAGCCATGCAACGGGGTCGCCGGTCTGGGGTAGGCCATGCACCAGCACAGGCCGATTGCGACTGCCTAGCGGCCTTCCTGCGCCTTTCCTGCGCCCTCCATGTTCTGCCATGATTTGCTGAAACTTGATTGATTTCAAAAGGGGGAATTTAAAGTCCACATGCGAGTACGTGCGGTGTCGTGGGCCTCAGACTGCCAAAGTTCAAACCGCCCCCCACCCCTGCAACTTTTTTTCTGTACGTTTAGCGTCGTGCGGCTGTACTGCCGGTTTACATGTCGCCCTGCTCAGACTTTGAACCGGCCCCACCCCTCGCGCGCGCGCACGACGACAAGTTGTGCGTTAGCGTTTCATTAACCCGAACTTGTCGGTTTACATATCGGCAGGGTGTACGTTTTGACCGTGCCCCCCTCACTCACGCGGCAGGCCATCGCGTCCCAGCCGGAAACCATGTTTACCTAGTGCTGGCCTTGTCGTGCCGGTCAGTGCGGCTAGGTCGTGCCGGTCAAGGTCTTGTAGGGCAGTCACTAGGACGCGGTGCCCGTGCCCCAGAAGTTCAAAACCAAACCCGCGAACGTTCACGCGAACCCCGGCGACTTCGAGCATTTTTTTTGTGTATCGCATGTGCAAAAAAGGCAGGCCCGAAGGCCCGCCCACTCACTTAGCCCAACACCAGCGCGATAGATTCGCGCACACGCGGCAGCTTGCCCGGCTTCGCCGTGGTCGGCTCACCATGCCCCAGCGCCACCACATGCGCAGCGTCCGGCCCGTCGATTTTCACAACGTCCCCAAGGTCGCCAAACCCCGTACCGTCTACCAGCAGCCGGATATTGACCGGCCCACCGGCGCGCAGGCGTTCCACCACTTCCAGGCGGGTTACATCACGCAGCACACGGGACGCGGCGCTTTCCGTGTCTGTGAAGTTCAGTTCAGGCTCTGCCACTGCCTCAAGACTGCATTGATACCCGGCGGCCTCGATTCCAGCCCTCACAGCGGCCTCGGCAGCCAGCGCAGCCCGCAGACTCACCAGCGCATCAGCCACGCCTTGAACGGCCTTTGCGTGCGCCGGTTGGGCCTCAGCGCAGACTCCGGCGCTTAGTTCTGCCACCAGCGCAGCCACGGCGGCCCGTTGCGCTTCAATGGCGGGGCGCAGGGTGTCCAGACGCTCGCGCACCTGGGCAAGCTCACGATTAAGGCCCGTGCTGTCGTTGCGCTGTGCAGGCTCACCACGCAGCAGGCGCAGGCCAGCGGCCAGGGGGTCGAACGTATCGGCAGGCGCGGCCAGCAGTCCCAGCAAACGCGCTTCCTCGGCAGTGGCTGCATTGAATGCGCCGGTCAGTTCGGCAAGGGTGTTCTGTGCTTCGGTGAAGCGGGTGTTTTGATTGATGGTTTTCATGGTGTTCTTTCGATTCAAAGGGAAGGGTTAACGCGGGAAACCATCGCCATAACGGCGCGGCGCTGTTCGGCTGTCAGGTTGCGCGGCAGCAGTGCGCCACGGTTTGCGACGTTGTGCGCCAGTTGCTCAAGTTGCGCGGTTTCAAATTTCGCCATCGCGGCGGCCAGTTCTGGGGGCGGTGTCTGCCCGGTCTTTGCTTGGAACATGTTGTCTTTCAAAAGTTGGTGAAGGGATGCGGTGCGGCAGCCTGTTACGGGGCTTGCGCCTCGCCCAAGGTGCGCAATACATCGCGGCAGTCACGCGCCACAAAGGCCACGCCACCAGCGCAGCGGATGCGCTCGGCCCATGCCACGGCGGGGTGCGTTCTCAGCGCCTTCAATACTTCCACCAGGGCGGCAGCTTCGGGGCGGCTGTTGGTTCGGGGTGTCTGTTGTTCCAGGCCGAAAAGGTCAGCAGTCATTGCGGCCCCCTTTCAGCTTGTGCATGTCGCAGTGCTTGCGCCCGAATGCCTTGGTTCCCTCCAGGCGCTGCGGTGTCTTGACGGTGAAGGGTGCGCCACACGCTGCGCAGGTTCCACGCCACAGCAGCAGCATCGTGCTTTCACCATCCTTGCGGGTGTATGGCTCCACCCCGTGCCAGCGAAAGATACGGCCATCTTTTTCTGTTGTGACTGTGTGGCCTTCATCCCGTATTCCTACAGGTTCAGCAGCAGGTGCGGGGCAGGTGCGGATTGGTGCAACCCTAAGGGTTGTTGCACTCATCTGCACCTTTTCTGCCCGGCGGTGCGGATTGGTGTTTGCACTATTTCGCACCATTTCGCACCTCACTAACTGCGGTCACAATCCCGATGCACTCCAGCACTTGCCCGGCTGTCACCAGCTTTTTGAGTTCCCGGTAAACGGCGCTTTTGTCGTACAGCGGTTGAAAGTGTTCCACCACCTCGCGCTTTTTCTTTCCGGCGGGCTGTGTGCGCAGGTACTCCAGCACAGCGCCACCGACTTCGGAAACCCGCTTGCCCTGGGGCTTGTCTGGCGCGTCAGCAGGCACCACCACGCAGGACGTTGCAGCGGCTCCCCACTTGGTCGTGCCCAGCGTCACGGTGTCCAGGCGAAACCCTATGCGCTCGCCCTTGGTGCTCAGGTCGCGTTGCTTGGTGATTTCAGCGCACCGGCCCGTGGGCGAGTCCGTCACCTCTATTTCGGTGTCCACTGCGGCGCGAATGCCACTCCAGCCACGGGCACCGTTTGCGGCAGCTTTCCCGCTGTGGTGAATCAGCAAAAAATGCGCGTTGCAGGCGCTGCGGATGCGGTCGAAGCGGCGCACCACTAGGCCCATATCCTGCCCGGCGTTCTCGTTCGCTCCAGCACTCAAGCGGGCCAGGGTATCGCCCACAATCAGGCGCACCTTTTGGCCTCGCTGGCGCTCTAGCTGGCGCACCACTGCAATCACGGCTTCGGTGTCTGCATCGCCGTCGAACAAGTCGATAGGGCTTTGCACGATGGCGAAGTTCGGCACGCGCACCCCGTGGTGACGTTGATAGGCTTGCAGGCGGCCACGCACGGATGCGGGGCTCTCTGCGGCCAGATACACCACTAGGCCCGGCTCGGTGTTGCGGCCCATCCATCGCACACCACGCGCCACAGCGGCGGCCATGTCGATAACGAAAAAGGTTTTCCCGCTGTTGCTGTCGCCGTAAAGCACGGAACCATCGCCAGCAGTCAAAACCCCTTCCACCAGTTCATCGGGCGGCGTGAAGGTTTCGGGCAATTCATCGGCAAAGGCCACCGACAAAGGCAGGCCCGGCGGCGCAGGCTCTCGGGCATCCTCCAGCAGCCCGGCCAGCACGTCGAACCCATCGCGCTGTGCAAGGTCGTTCGCGTCGAAGTTTTGCGCCTCGCCTTGGGGCATGTATGCCACGGCAGCGCCTACGGCCTGGGCAATCTCTGCGGCGCTTTCCTCCTTGCCCACATCAGGCACCAGCACCAGCCGGGCGGCGGCGTCACGCTGGCGCAGGGCTTCGGCCACCTTGCCCACGTTGCCCCAGCCAAAGCACGACACAGCGGGATGCCCCGTAGCTTGCCAGCAGGCCCACGCAGTGCCCACACCCTCGCACAAGGCCACGGGCGCACCGGGCAGCATGTCGCCTACGGTGAAGGATGCCCCGGCCATCGGCGCACCGGGCAGATTCAGCTTAGGCTTTTTTCCCTTCGCTTTCAGACGGGCGGCAGTCTCGCCCGTGGTCACGCATTGCAGGCTCTGCAAACTGCCATCAGGCGCAAAGGCAGGCACTACCAGCGCCCCGGCCATGCTCTCGCCTTGAATGCGCAGCAGGTCACCAGCAGGCACCACGCGCAGGGCATCCAATGGCACCCCGGCGGCGGCTTTCGCGTGAATGTAGGCATGGGCAGCGGTTGCGGGTTCGCAGCGCGCCCACACCTCGGCAGGGCTCATGCCTGGGGCGGGCTGGCGCGGCTGCTCTGGTGCCTTTCTGGGGGCTTGTTGCTGGCGTTGCTGGGGCTTGCCTTCACCCATGCGCCTGCCATGTTCTGCGCCCACGCGGTACAGCGTTCCAGGGCCAATACCCTTGCCCGGTTTGATGCTGCGCCACACATCACGGGCGGCTGCGGCGTCGTAGTTGCCAGCCCCGGCGCTCCAGGCGTCGAAGGTGTCGAAGTCCACCCCGGCGGCGTGCGCTCCCATCGCAACCTTCACCCATTCATCACGCGGCAGGTCGGGCGGGATACTGCGCAATACGTCGATTGCTTTTGCGGTGTCGGGCGTCAAAACGGGCACCCCCCGTCATCTACTGGGGCGGGGTTGCCTGGGCTGTTGCCGGGCTCGCTCAGTGGTGCCAGCAATCGCGGCTCGCGTTCCAGCTTCGCAGCCAGCAGGCGCAGCAGTTGCGCGGCTTCCAGCGGGTCAGGTGTCAGCACGTAAACGCTAACGGGCGCGTTCGGCAGTTGGTGCCCGTCCGGGATGGTGCAGGCGTCAATGGAATACGGCATTGCACTGTCCCAGCGGTCGCCCCACCACTCAAAGGAACTGCACACCAGTTCGATTGCTTTCATGCGGCACCCCCATTCGTGCGGCGGGCCTGCCACTGGTGCACCTTGCGGCGGTCGCCTTCGGTCAGGAAATACACGCCAGGGCGGCAGATAAACCCGTCACGGTCAACAAAGTTGATTCGATGGCAAGGCACCTCAAGGCCACGGCGGCGAAGCTCTGCCACCAGCTCCGGGCCATTGCTGCATCCGGCCTCTTTGTCCAGGCTCTCCCGTGGCATAGGGCGGCGCAGCAGTGCGGCAATTGCGCGCAGGTGACGGGGGTTGTCGGTGCCTGTAAACTTCGGTGTGTGTTCTTTGGAAAGCCCCTTGTCCGCTGCAACGGTCTGGGGCTTTTTCTTTGGGGCGGCATTCATGGGCGGCCCCCCTTGCGAAACCAGCGGGAAGGGGCAGCGCACCACAGCGCCAGCAGCAGGCGATTGATAGCGGCGCTCATTCCGTCGCCTCCATTTCATCGGCGGCGGCCAGCAGCTTTGCAGCCACATCGCGCAGGCCAGCCGGGCCAATGGGCAGGGAAACGGCGGTGCCCTCGCTGGTGCAGGCGGTCAGCAGGCCAGCGCCAATCGTGATTTCGTGGCCGTCGGGGTGTTGGTAAACGGGGGCGCTCATGCTGCCACCCCGCAAAGTTGCTTTACTGCATGGGTAGGCCAATTAAGGCGGCGGCCAATGCGGATAGGGCGTACAGGCCCCGATTCCTTGCAGGCATACAGCCACGCGGTCTGTTCTGCCAGATTGGTATAGAAACAAAATTCCTTTGTGGTCAGGTTCGGCTTAGTTACCTGTTCCAGCGGTGGGAATTCGCTGCGCTTGTTGCCCGGTTCTTTCGAGGCTTGCTGTACTGACATTTTTCACCTTTCGCCCGCCTTGATTGGCTGGCTGGGGTGAATTGAAAATTCCCGGTATTCCCGGCGCGCCTTCCGGGAACTGCGGGAATCAGGGCGTCATTTTTTCGCCAGTTCGCGCAGTTTTTGCCACTTGTTTTGAACCGTGTGCAAGCTCAACGGCCGGGAAATCTCACGCACAAAGAGGCTTCCACGGTTGGCACCTTCCCCCCTGTCGAATGGCCCATTCGGCCCGGCTTTTGCCTCCAAGGCACGGTAAAGCTCTTTGCATGTCGCGTATTGCCCGGCCTGCATAACTTCCACGATATAGGGGCTTGAAACGTCCCACCATGTGCGGCGCTTCGCTTTGGTGTTTATCGCTGGCGCTGCCTGGGGCTCGGCTTGCGCTGCCTCTGGTGCGGTGTATTCGTCAGCCAGGGCGTGAACGTCATACCCCATCACGCGGCAATCATCTGTCACGGTTTCAAAATCAGGCTCACCAGCCACCAGCTCGCCTTTTGTGTAGCGCTGCAAAACACCGTCAACCATCTCGAAACCGTCAAACGTGCGCCAGCTTGCACGGCCAGCGGCGGCCAAATGCTGGCAGGCGGTAAGCGGCAATGTTGCGATAGCACCAGCGGGAACCCTGTTTTCGTTTTCCTGCCCTCCGTTGCAATAGATGCCACCATCATGTTTTTGCACCTTCGCTGTGCGGTGAACGATGGCCCTTAGCGTTATCTCGCCACGGCCAGCGGCGCGCAGAAAATCGCCAATGGTGACGGGTTCCCCGGCGTGCTTTGTTGCCATGCTTGCGGCCTCTGCCAGCGTCAAAACATCGGTGTCAACCATTCGGCCACCAGCCCACGGCGTGCGGGGCGTCAGGCGCTCAAACATGGGCGGGAAATATTGAATCTTGGACATAGCACCCCTTCAAGTGCGGCCCTCATAAGGAGCCCCAGCAGGTCGGTGAAGGTGTCCGACTTTTCGGCCCGGTTTCGAAGCGGGCCTAGCTGGGGCGAAACTCTGATTTACGCGGCTTGCACCACGCGCAGGGCACCGGGCGCGGCCTTGGCATCAAACACAATCCCGGCCTGTTCCAGTATCCAGGCTTCAATGCGTTCGTGGTGCACGCGCAGCAGGTCAAGCGGGCGCACGGTGTAATGCTTTTCGGCTGTGGCGCTGGGCTTGTGTCCCATGATTTGCGCCACCACACCTGCGGGGATTTCCAGCCACTCGGTCAGGCTGCGAAAACTGCGGCGCAGGCCATGCAGGGTCAGGCCCTCGATACCTGCCACCTTGCACGCCTTGTCGTGGGCCTGGTGCGGCTTGGCAATGGGCTGCGCTGCCTTGCCCGGCTCTCGGTTGGCGCTGGCAAACACCCATTCACTGCGGCGGGGCAGGCTCGCCAGCAAGTGCCACACGTAGGGCGTCAGGGGGATTACGCGCTCGCCTTCTACCTTGTCGCGGATGGTCAACCCGCGCCACTGCGGATTGATGTCGTCCCATCGCAGCGCCAGCACTTCGCCAGGGCGTGCACCCACCAGCAGCAGGGTTTGCAGGTAGGCCGATATGGCGGGGTTGCCAATGCTGCGCACGGCGGCAAACCAGCCGGGCAATTGCTCTTTCAGCAGAGCGTCATTCTTCACGCCAGCCTTGCCCAGCGCCTCGCGTGCTTTCCGTGTCTTGGCGGGGTTCACAGCGGGAAGTGCGGGGGCGTATTCCGGCTGCTCTGCGCACCAGCTCAAAAACGCCTTGAGGCATCGCCACGCCAGCCGGGCGGCAGTGGGTCGGGTCTGTGCTTCGCGTGCGGCCCAAGCCTCGATAACGGGCGCGGTCAGGCCACGCAAGGGCAGCGCCAGCAGCGGGTGCAATGGCCCGGCAATGGTCACGCCACGGCCTCGGGTTCCACGCTTGGAAGGCTCGCCCCCTGCCTTTGCCAACGCCACATGGTCGGCATAGTGCCTATCACCCCAGCGTGGGCGGCGGGCCTCAAGATACACGGCCCACACCTCGCCCACGGTAACGGCTTGGACGGCGGCAGCGGCCTGCTTTTCGGCTTGGGCGGCCAGGGCGTCGCGTTTCAAGTCGCGGGGGTCTTTGCCTTCATCAATCAAGCGTTGCAGTTCGCGTGCCTTGGCTTGCGCGTCTGGAATGCTCCAGGCGGCAGGGCTCCCGATGGTGATGCGCAGGTCTTTGCCTTGGTACACGCTCTGGAACACGTAGGCGGGTTTCCCGGCTGGCGTTGCCCTCAGTCCCAGCCCCGGCGCGGTCGCATCCCACATGAAAGCCTGTTTCTTGTCGGGCGGGCACTTGAACCCTGAAACCCGGCCAGCGGTGAATGCAATTTTTGCCATGTGGTGCCCCTTGCGGTCTTACATCGGCCAGGATGTAAGGGCGGATGTAAGACAATTTCCTAAAATTCAGCGCATTTCAATCAATGAACAAAAGCGGAAAACACGCTTAAGTCATTGATTTACATAGATTGTATCTAGGATAGTCAAGGATGGCAAAAGATAATTTACCCTGACTCATAATCCGTTGGTGCGGGGTTCGACTCCCCGGGGGCCTACCAAACACTCGCAATCACAGTCATGGTTGGGGCGCGATTTTCTGGCGCCTCATACGTGCTTGTGCGGCCCGTCTGCTGTGCATACGTGGATTTCAATAGTGGCATGCACGATCTCTTCATGCACCGACAGGCGCTGGCGCACCGTATCTGGGGTGAGTGTGCGGTCGTGGGTCACCACCGTCAGGGCGCAGGCATAGGCCTGCTGGCCTACGCGCCAGACGTGCAGGTCGGTGACCTGGGTGTCGCCGTCCTGGGGGCCGGTTTCCACCACCTCCCGGATTTCATCAACTACGGGGTGATCCATCTCGCGGTCCAGCAGTACCTTGGCGGTGTCGGCCAGCAGCCCCTTGGCCCAGACGGCGACCAGCACGGCACCCACGATGCCCATGAGCGGGTCCATCCACTGCCAGCCCAGCATCCAGCCGCCCAGCAGCGCCGCAATGGCCAGCACTGAAGTGGCGGCGTCGGCCAGCACGTGCAGGTAGGCGGATTTCAGGTTGAGGTCGTGGTGTGCGTGGTGGTGCGCGCCGTGGTCGTGGCTGTGGTCATGGCCGTGTGCATGTCCGTGTGCATGTCCGTGCCCGTGGTGGTGTGCCTTGCCCAGGATCAGCGCGCACACCACGTTGACCGCCAGCCCGAGGATGGCCACCACGATGGCTTCCTGGTAGTGGATGGTCTGTGGGGAGAGGATGCGTTCGACCGAGCCGATCACCATCACCAGCGCCACACCGAGCAGGAAGATGGCGCTGGCAAAGCCGCCCAGGATCTCGATTTTCCAGGTGCCAAAGGCAAAGCGCGGGTCCTTGGCATAGCGGCGCGCGGCGGCGTAGGCCAGGGCAGACAGGCCAATGGCGAAAGCGTGGGAGCTCATGTGCCAGCCGTCGGCCAGCAGGGCCATGGAGTTGAACCACCAGCCTGCGGTGATTTCCGCCACCATGGCCACGGCGGTGATGGCCATGACCACCCGCGTGCCGCGCTCTGCGGCTGCGTTGCCGGTGTCGAAGTGGTGTTCGTGCTGCCAGGGGGAGAGATGGTCAGTGTGCATGGTTCATTTGAGGTAGGAGCGCAGCACCTCGATCAGCTCGTCGGCGCCCTGGGTGCGTTCGGCGGCGCTGGTGATGGCGGGGTCTGCGATGTGCGCGCGCACGTGTTCTTCCAGCACCACGGTCATCAGGCCGCTGGTGGCGCCGCGCACGGCGGCAATCTGGTGCAGGATTTCGGCGCAGCCCTTTTCGGCTTCGAGCGCGCGCTCCAGGGCCTGTACCTGGCCCTGTATGCGGCGCACGCGGGCCAGCAGCTTGGCTTTGTCACGGATGGTGTGGCTCATGGCACGGCATTCTATATGGCATAGGGGGGTAGGGTATTTTTGACAGCGTGCTGCCAATGGTTTGGGCTTGGCCTGGGGGGAGTCCCCGGCCTTTCAGTGCCCCCGGTGCCCGGCGTGCTCGGCAGGCTGGGAGGACTGGGGCTTGGCCAGCGGGGTGAAGCGGGCCTGCAGCGGTGCCTGGCCTGGCAGGGTGACGGACACCACGGCCTTGAGCTGAGGCGTGAGCGTGTAGCTGCCGGTGCCGTGCAGCACGTTGTCACCGCCGGGTGTCAGCGCGATGGTGGTCTTGCGCTTGCCCGACAGAAAGGTCACGCTGCCCTGGGCGCCTGCGGTGGGCTGCGCAGCGCCCGCATGGTCGGTCAGGTACACCCGCACCGGCCGCTGTGCCGGGGGTGCGTCGGACGGGGCCAGCACCAGTTCCAGGTGGTGGGCGCCCGCCATGCGCAGTTGGCCGCCGTGGGGGGCTTGCATGGTGTCCAGGTAGTCGTCGGAATGGGCGCTGGCCGTGCCTGCCCACAGCAGGCTGGCAAGAAGAACGGCGGTGGCGCGGAGGGTGCGAGGCATCATGCAGGCTTTCAGGCGGGGCTTGTACGGCCAGGGTACGACCTGGTGGGGGGTAAAGGGTTCCTTATTCCTGCGCGCCTTCCACCACAAACTGCACCTTGCGCTCGCCGCGCCATTCGTTCACGTCCAGGCGCCAGGCCAGCAGGGCGCGTGCGGGCAGGGGCTCGGTGCGGCCAAACCAGATGCCGTCCACCGGCTCGCCCCGGTGGCGCAGCTTGAGCGAGAGGTGGCGCTCGCCCACCAGGCGCTGGCTGAGGATGTCCACTTCTTCGCTGAACACGGGCGGCGCAAAGCCCTGGCCCCAGACCTCGCGCTGCAGCGTGTCCGCCAGGTCGGCGCGGCGCCACTCGGGGGCCAGGGGGCCGTCGGTCTCCAGGCGGCGTGTGAGGGTGGCGGCGTCCAGCCATTCGCGGGCGACCTGGGCCAGGGCCTGCTCGAAGTCGGCAAAACGTTCGGCGGGCACGGTGCAGCCCGCGGCCATGGCGTGGCCGCCAAAGCGCAGCAGCACGCCAGGGTGGCGCTTGGCCACGAGGTCCAGGGCGTCGCGCAAATGGAAACCCGGGATGGAGCGGCCCGAGCCCTTGAGCTCGTGTTCCTTGCCCGGCGCGCCGCTGGCGGCAAAGACGAAGGTGGGGCGGTGCAGCCGGTCCTTGATGCGTGAGGCGACGATGCCGACCACGCCTTCGTGGAAGTCCGGGTCGAACACGCTGACGGCGGGCGGGGGCTCGTCCTGCGCGCCAAACAGGTCTTCGGCCAGCAGCAGGGCCTGCTCGCGCATGCCACCCTCGATCTCGCGGCGTTCGCGGTTGATGGCGTCCAGCTGCTGCGCCAGGTGGTCGGCGCGCGCGGCGTCGTCGGTGAGCAGGCATTCAATGCCCAGCGTCATGTCGGCCAGGCGCCCGGCGGCGTTGATGCGCGGGCCCAGTGCAAAGCCGAAGTCGAAGGTGGTGGCCAGTGGGGCCTGGCGCCCGGCCACACGCAGCAGCGCGGCGATGCCGGGGGGCATCTGGCCCGCGCGGATGCGCTTGAGGCCCTGCGCCACCAGGCGGCGGTTGTTGGAGTCGAGCCGCACCACGTCGGCCACCGTGCCCAGGGCGACCAGGGGCAGCAAGGGTTCCAGGCGCGGCTGCTGGGCGGCGTCGAACACGCCACGCTGGCGCAGCTCGGCGCGCAGTTGCATGAGCACGTAGAACATCACGCCCACGCCGGCCATGGCCTTGCTCTCGAACGTGCAGCCGGGCTGGTTGGGGTTGACGATGGCGTCCGCCTGCGGCAGCTCGGCGCCGGGCAGGTGGTGGTCGGTGACCAGCACCGCCAGGCCCAGCGCCTTGGCCTGGGCCACGCCCTCCACGCTGGCGATGCCGTTGTCCACGGTGATGAGCAGATCGGCGCCGCGCTCCTTCACGCGCTGGGCGATGGGTGGGGTCAGGCCGTAGCCATCGACCACGCGGTCAGGTACCAGGTAGTCCACATGGCGGGCGCCCAGCAGGCGCAAACCGCGCACGGCCACGGCGCAGGCGGTGGCGCCGTCGCAGTCGTAGTCGGCCACGATGCACAGGCGCTGGTCGCTGGCGATGGCGTCGGCCAGCAACTGGGCGGCCTGCTGCACGCCGCGCAGGCCGCCGGGTGGCAGCAGGCGGGCCAGGCTGTCGTCCAGCTCGTCGCTGGTGTGCACGCCGCGCGCAGCGTACAGGCGCGCCAGCAGCGGGTGCATACCGGCCTGCTCCAGCGCCCAGGCGGCGCGGGGGGGAATGTCTCTTGCTATTATTTTCATAGCTTCTCGCGCACGTCAGCAAAGCGCTGGGGCCTGAAAAAGCTTTGAATTTTCTGCCCCAGGCTGCGTGGCACCTGCTGCCAGGTGAGCGCGCCACGCTCGCCGCACAGCGTCAGCCGCACGCTGTGGCCCTGGGTCGCTTGCTGGTGCAGGGCGGCCAGGGCGGTGGCGTCCAGCGTTTGCCAGGTCTGCGCCCAGGCGGACCAGTCCGCGCGCAGGGCCGCATCCTGCAGGCGGGTATCGACCTGGGGCACAGAGGTGGTGGAGGGGGGCGGCGTGTCCAGCCGGCCCGCGCCATGCACCCAGAAGGCGTTGACCGGCGGCAGGCCCTGGGCCTCGCGCGCGTCGTTCCAGGGGTGGGTGTAGAGCAGCATCTGCATCTCGCTGTGCAGGCGGCGCAGCGGGTGGGCCTTGTGCTCGCCCGGCAGCCAGTGCGACACGTCGCGGTGCAGTACGCGCTCGACCGATGCGGTGGCCAGGTCGGCCAGCGTGTCGCCCTGGGCCAGCCAGCACGTGGGGCGGTCGTAGTGCAGGGTGACGCCGTCCTGCGCGAACCAGGGCGCCAGCACCTCCAGCAGCGCGCGCGAGGCCGCTTCGTCCAACTGCAGCGCAGCCGGGTCGGACAGCGTAACGTGGTCGGTGCGTACCTGCCAGTGGCAGGGCGTGACAAAAGCCCAGGCGCTGTGCAGGGCGTCCTGCGCGCGCCCGCGCTGGTGCAGCTCCCAGGCGGCCCAGGGCGTGCGTCCGTCGCCATCGGGCAGGCCCAGGGCGCGGGCCAGCGCGCGCTCGTGCGGGGCGCTCAGGGCGTCGTCGGGGCTTTGGGTGTTGTCCTGCAAGCTCAGGCGCTGGAGCAGCGCGTCCAGGTGCGGCAGGCGCAGGTGCTGCAAGGCCTGGCGGCAGGCGTCGCTGGGGTGGGCGGCGTAGGGGATGAGGAGGTGCGGGGTGTCCGGCATGCCGGGTATTTTGCGGGATGCCACAATGCGCGGTTGATTGCATACCTTACTCGGGAACAGCCCTTCATGCGTTTGCTGCACTATCTTGAGATTGAGAACTTCAAGCGCTTTGGCGACAGACAGCGCATTGAGTTGGATCATCCAGCGGTGTTGATCGGTCCCAATAATTGCGGAAAGACCAGTGCTATTCAGGCGTTGGCATTGTGGTCGCAGGCGGTACGCACATGGCTCGATGTTCGCAAGGATTCGTCAGCCAAGGAGCGTACGGCCACGGCACTCAACCGATTGAACATCGTGGCCGTACCGGTGCAACGCACGCGGTTTTTTTGGCACAACACGCAGGTACGCACAGGTAACAAGGACGTTGCGCTGGTCATATCGGTGGGGGTGCAGTATTTGGGCAAGGTGCGAGCCTTGCCCATGCGTTTTCGCAATCAGGGTGATGAACTGGTGTATTGCAATCCCGATCCGGAGGCTGCCGGTGACCTCGAATTCATGAAGCACGCAGCCGCGCTGCGGGTTGAGTTGCTGTATCCCATGTCAGGGTTGGAGACTGAAGAACCACTGCTCCAGCCCGGACGCATAGACGTGCTGTTGGGCCAGGGCCAGACGGCGCAGGTGTTGCGCAACCTTTGCTTGATGGTGCATCGTGCCTCGCGGGACGATTGGCACAGGGTGACGGCGTTGATGCAGCGCCTGTTCCATGTGGCCTTGTCGGAACCACAGGAAACATCCAGGGGAAGTGTCGAGCTTCAGTATCGGCAACCTGGAGTGAAGGAGGCGTTGGACGTCTCGTCTGCGGGACGGGGGTTTCAGCAGATGTTGCTGATCTTTGCCTACCTCTATTCCCACAAGGGTAGTGTGTTGTTGGTCGATGAACCCGACGCGCACCTTGAAATCCTCAGGCAGAAACAGGTGTACGTGTTGTTGCGCGATATCGCCAGCGAGAACGGTTCACAGGTGGTGCTGGTGACGCACTCGGAAGTCATTCTTGATGAGGCACTCGACATCAACCTGACCCTGTTGCTGGAAGGCCGCACAGACGATCTGGCCCGAAAGCAGGACATTCGCAACAGTCTCAAACATTTTGGTGCTGAGCATTACGTGAAGGCGCGGGAACGAGGTTACGTGTTGTATGTGGAAGGCGGCACCGACGTGGACATGTTGCGCGCCTTGGCAGAGCGGATGGACCATCCCGTCGCGCGTCGCTGGGATGAGCGCATCAACTCTTTCTATGTGCAGAACAACTACCCCGACCAGAATTTGGACGCGGAGCTCGATCGGGTGGAAGGGGGCTTTGGTGTCACGCCTCAGCAGCATTTCAACGGACTTCGCAACCTCTTGCCGGAGCTACGCGGGCTGGCCATACTGGACAACGATGGCCGCAACCGCCAAAGCCTGTTGGAAGGCCCTTTGAAAATCGCTTACTGGAAACGCTACGAGGCGGAGAACTACTTCATCACGCCGGACTTGCTGCGGCGGTACGCTGCGAGCCAGTTTCCTGCTGATGATCTTTTTGAGCAGCAGACGCAGACGGCCATTGATGAAGTGCTGGATGCTCTGGTGCTGGAGCAGGTTTTCGATGGCGCGCAGGCCGATTTTGCCGCTTGGAAAGATGCAGGCTCGGAGTTGTCTCGCGTGCTGTGGGAAGCCAAGACCGAGCGGCGAAAACTCAGCGCATTTGCCGAAGAGTTTTTCCGGCGACTGGCGGAGCGCATGGCTGGAAGCCTTTTGCTGCGCAAAGGCGAATTGCATCGTCTGGTGGCTTTGGTGCCGCCCGATACGATCGTGGTCGAAGTCAAAGAAAAGCTCGATCTTCTGGCTTCTGTATTTCCAAAGCCTGGGGATGATGCGAGTGAGGTGGCGAAATCGGTGGTGGAATGATGCCCCTGCCAGCGGAACACTCTTCGATATGTCCTTGCGATACCCGGTAGCCTTCGACCGCTTTCATTGCTGCCCTGCTTTGCCCTGACCCATGCACATCCCCTACGAACTGGCCCTGGGCTGGCGCTACACGCGCGCGGGCCGCGCCACGCGGCGCAATGGCTTTATTTCCTTCATCTCGGGCGTGTCCATGCTGGGCATCGCGCTCGGGGTGGCGGCGCTCATCATCGTGCTGTCGGTGATGAACGGTTTTCAGAAAGAAGTGCGCGACCGCATGCTCAGCGTCGTCTCGCACATCGAGATCTTTGCGCCCGGCGGCGCAGCCATGCCCGATGTGCGGCGCACGTTGACGGAGGCGCGCCAGCACCCGCAGGTGGTGGGCGCGGCACCGTTTGTGTCGGCGCAGGCGCTGCTGGCGCGTGGCGAGGACATGAAGGGCGCGCTGGTGCGCGGCATCGACCCGGCGCGCGAGCCCGAGGTCACCGACCTGGTGGCGGGCAGCCAGGGCGAGGCGCTGGCGCAACTGGTGCCGGGCGAGTTCCGCGTGGTGCTGGGCGGCGAGCTGGCGCGCATGCTGGGCGTGCGCCGGGGCGATGTGGTCACGCTGATTGCGCCCAGCGGCCAGGTCACGCCGGCCGGCGTGGTGCCGCGCATCAAGCAGATGCTGGTGGCGGGCACCTTCGACTCGGGCCACTACGAATACGACTCCACCCTGGTGCTGCTGCACCACGAGGACGCGCAGCGCATCTTCCGCTTCGAAGGGCCCACGGGCATTCGCCTCAAGCTGCGCGACCTGCACCAGGCGCGCAGCGTGGCGCTGGACCTGGCGGGCAGCCTGAGCGGCGATCTGCGCATCCGCGACTGGACGCAGCAGAACCGCACCTGGTTTGCCGCTGTGCAGCTCGAAAAACGCATGATGTTCATCATCCTCACGCTGATCGTCGCGGTGGCGGCGTTCAACCTGGTGTCCACGCTGGTGATGACGGTGCAGGACAAGCGCGCCGACATCGCCATCCTGCGCACCCTGGGCGCGAGCCCGCGCAGCATCATGGGCGTCTTCGTGGTGCAGGGCGCGATGGTGGGTGTCATCGGCACGCTGGCCGGGCTGCTGCTGGGCCTCTCTATCGCCTTCAACATCGACGTGATCGTGCCCGCCATCGAGCAGATGCTCAGCGCCAGCTTCCTGCCCAAGGACATCTACCTCATCAGCCGCATGCCCAGCGACCCGCAGCCTGCCGATATCGTGCCCGTGGGCGTGATCTCGCTGGTGCTGGCTTTCGTGGCCACGCTGTACCCGAGCTGGCGCGCCAGCCGCGTCAACCCTGCGGAGGCCTTGCGCTATGAGTAATGTGACCCCCACGCTCGGCACTGACGTGTCCTCGCTGCCCCCCGAGGGGGCGCTCGCCGCCTTGGGGCGGCCCGGCGGCGGCTCGGCTACGCCCTCCGCGCACGGCATGAATGCGCAGAAGGTGGTGCTGCAGGCCCGTGGCCTGACCAAGCGCTTCACCGAGGGGCGCCTGGACGTCACCGTGCTGCAGGGCGTGGATCTGCAAGTGCACGCGGGCGAGACGCTGGCCATCGTCGGCGCCTCGGGCTCGGGCAAGAGCACGCTCTTGCACCTGCTGGGCGCGCTCGATGCCCCCACGTCGGGCAGCGTACACCTGCATGGGCAGAACCTGGCGCAGCTCTCGGCGGCGGCGCAGGGCGATTTGCGCAACCAGCACCTGGGCTTTGTCTATCAGTTCCACCACCTGCTGCCCGAGTTCAGCGCACTCGACAACGTGGCCATGCCGCTGCGCATCCGGCGCCTGCCCTATGAGGAATGCACGCGCCAGGCCGCGCAGATGTTGGCCCAGGTAGGCCTGGCCGGGCGTGTGCAGCACCGCCCGGCCGAGCTGTCGGGCGGCGAGCGCCAGCGCGTGGCCATCGCCCGTGCCTTGGTCACCCAGCCGGCCTGCGTGCTGGCCGACGAGCCCACGGGCAACCTGGACCGCGCCACGGCGGAGGGCGTGTTCCAGCTCATGCTGCAACTGGCGCGGGAGCAGGGCACGGCGTTCGTCATGGTGACGCACGACGAGACCCTGGCGGCGCGGTGTGATCGGGTGTTGCGGTTGGTGGCGGGGCGGTTGGCATAGGCTTGCGTTTGGCCTTTCGCTGAGGGCGGAGGCCGGGTCTCGCCCCGGCGGGCGAGGTACTTTTCTTTGCTTCGCCAAAGAAAAGTACCCAAAAGAAAGGCGACCCTGCAGTCTGCGACCCCTTCGCGGTGCGAAGGGGCACACCTGCGTCGGGGCGTTTGCGGGGTGCGCCGTGGAACTCGCTTTGCGCCTTCGGCGCGCCGCTCGAACAACCCCGGCGAGTCAGTGGACGAAGCATGCGCGCAAGGGCGCGCATGCCACCCCGCAATCACCCCGCCGCAGGCGCAGCCAGAAGGGGGTTGAAGGCCGCAATCCACACGGGCCATCGCTGCGCTCGGCCCCGCGTTCGCGGCGCGCAGCGCCTGCGCGATGCAGGCCGAGCGCAGCGATGGCCCGAGTGGTTGTTTGGCCCGGGTTCCCTTCTGTGCGTGCCGAGAAGCGCAGGGCAGGGGGTGGTGCGTGTGCCGAAGGACACACGCACTTCGTGAACTGACTCGCCGCAGTTGTTTGAGCGGAGCGCGCCAGCGCGCAGTGAGTTCTGCGGCGCACCCCCTGATCGAGCATCGCAGGTTGCCCCGGTGCGCCAGCGCCGGGGTCACGCACAGCAGGGTCGCCCTTTCTTTGGTGACTTTCTTTCGGCGAAGCGAAAGAAAGTTACTGCGCCGCCGGGCGCACAACCCGGCCTCCGCCCTCGGGGCCAGACATCTGCCGCTTGCAAGCGCAGAACCCTGTGGGATCATCCCTCCATGCACCCCACTTGGATCGACACCCACTGCCACCTCGACGCCCCCGAGTTCGCGCACGACGTGGACACGGTTCGCGCCCAGGCCCGTGCCGCAGGCGTGCAGCACATCGTCCTCCCTGCCGTGCAGGTGGCCCATGCCGACGCCGTGCGCAGCCTGGCCCACCGCCATGGCGACAGCTATGCCCTGGGCATCCATCCGCTCTACACCCCGCAGGCGGCAGATGACGACGTGGAAAAACTGGCGCAGGTGCTGGAGCAGCACCGCAACGACCCGCACCTCGTCGCCATCGGCGAAATCGGCCTGGACTTCTTCGTGCCGGGGCTGGAAGCCGAGCGGCAGACGCGTTTTTTCCGCCAGCAACTGCAACTGGCCCGGCGCTTTGACCTGCCCGTGATCCTGCACGTGCGCCGCTCGGCCGACGCGCTGCTCAAGGGCCTGCGTGATCTGCCGGTGCAGGGCGGCATTGCGCATGCGTTCAATGGCAGCCTGCAGCAGGCGCAGGCCTTCATTGCGCGGGGTTTCAAGCTCGGCTTTGGTGGTGCGCTGAGCTACGAGCGCGCGCTGCAGTTGCGCCGCCTGGCCACCGAACTTCCGCTGGAAGCCCTGGTGCTGGAAACCGACGCGCCCGACATGCCGCCGCACTGGCTCTACCGCACCGCCGCCGAGCGCAGCACAGGCCAGCCGCAGGGGCGCAACACGCCTGCCGAGCTGCCGTACATCGCGCAGGTGCTGGCCGATCTGCGCGGTCTGCCGCTGCAGGCGCTGGCGCAACAGATCCACGCCAACGCCCTGCAGGCGCTGCCCCGTTTGCGGGGGCGTACTGGATAATGAGTAAAAATAGCCGTTCGCGCTTTACAGTAAAGCGCAAGCAGCTATCAAATTGATAGTAAATGTAACCAGGGTACGTGCCTGCTGCCTGCCATGACATCCCCATCCATCCCTCTGCCTGTTGTTGCGCCTACGGTGCGGCTCGTGGGCCTGTCGCCGGTGGTGGGGGAGGGCACGGTGGTGCTGGTGCTGGGCAGCTTTCCGGGCGTGGCCTCGCTGCGTGCGCAGCAGTACTACGCGCACCCGCAAAACCACTTCTGGCGCATCCTGCAGGCGCTGTGGCCGCAGCATGTCCTGCCCGGCCCTGAGGACTATGCCGGGCGCTGTGTCTGGTTGCTCGCGCGTGGGTTGGGCCTGTGGGACGTGTATGGCGCCTGCGAGCGCGAAGGCAGTCTCGACAGCCGCATCCGCAACGCCGAGGTGAACGATTTCGCCGGCCTGCGCCCACGTTGTCCGCGCTTGGCGGCCATCGTCCACAATGGCGGCGAGAGTTTTCGCCACGCGCGCGCCACGGCGCAGCTCGGCGTGCCGGTGCGCAAGCTGCCATCCACCAGCCCGGCGAATGCCTCGTGGAGCTTTGAGCGCAAGCGCGCAGCCTGGGCACAGGCCCTGGCCGCGCACGGACTCCTTTGACAAGAAACGAATGGCCCGCAAGAAAAACACCACCGCCGAACTGCCCGAAGTCAGCGTCTCCGACGATGGCGAGGTGCGCCATCTGCACCTGGGCACGCCCTGGATCCAGGGCTCCATGCGCATCGATGACCCCTTCCATTTGGAGCTGGAATACATCCAGCGCATGATGGCCTGGCTGCTTTTCATGGAACCCGAGGCCGTGCGCAAGGGCCACGCCATGCAGCTGGGCCTGGGGGCAGGCGCCATCACCAAGTTCTGCCACAAGAAGCTGCGCATGTGCGCCACCACCATCGAGCTGAACCCGCAGGTTCTGGCCGTGTGCCGGGCCTGGTTCAAGCTGCCGCCCGACGGCCCCAAGCTGCGCGTGGTGCTGGCCGATGCGGCGCAGGAGATCAAGAACCCCATGTGGCAGGGCACGGTGGACGCGCTGTGCGTGGACCTGTACGACCACGAGGCCGCCGCCCCCGTGCTCGACAGCGCCGAGTTCTACGCCGACTGCCGCGCCCTGCTGAGCGAGAACGGCTGCATGACGGTCAACCTGTTCGGCCGTGCGTCCAGCTTTACACGCAGTGTGGAGCAAATGACCGCCGCTTTCGGCGAAGATGCACTCTGGAGCTTCAAGCCCACGCGCGAGGGCAACACCGTGGTGCTTGCCCAGCGCACGCCCAGCCGCTTCAAGCGGGGTGAACTGGCCGCACGCTGCGCCGATGTGCAGCAGCGCTGGGGGCTGCCCACCGCCAAATGGGTGCGCGGCTTCAAACCGCTTGCTTCATGACCCTGTCCGATCCAACGCACTTGCAAGAACACGCCATGTCGTCCTCCTCCTCTGTACCATCCGAAACCCCCCGGCGCAGCAGCCGCAACAGCCCGCCCGTCGGCCCGTTGGAGTTGCGCCGGTTTGTGGAGTGGCTCAGCGACGATGGCGTGATTTCACCCGACGAGGCGCAGCGCACGATCGCCCGCTGCTCGCAGGCCGAGAGCCGCCAGCACCCCCTGGTGCGCCTGGCCAATGTGGCCATGGAGCGCGCCAGCGATGGCAAGGCCCTGGACGTGGACATGCTGACCGAGTACCTGGCGCAGCGCAGTGGGCTGGAGTACCTGCGCATCGATCCGCTCAAGGTCGATGTGGGCAAGGTGGCCGACACCATGAGCGCCAACTACGCCGAGCGCCACAAGGTGCTGCCGGTGCAGATCACGGCCAAGGAGGTGGTGGTGGCCACGGCCGAGCCCTTCATCACCGACTGGGTGGCCGAGGTGGAGCGCCAGGCCAAGCGCACCGTGCGCCGCGTGGTGGCCAACCCGCTGGACATCCAGCGCTACACGGCGGAATTTTTTGCGCTGGCCAAATCCGTGCGGGCCGCGCAGAAGGCGGGCGGCACCACGGTGTCCAACAGCTTCGAGCAACTCGTCGAGCTGGGCAAGACCAACAAGCAGCTCGACGCCAACGACCAGGGCGTGATCCGCGTGGTGGACTGGCTCTGGCAGTACGCCTTTGACCAGCGCGCCAGCGACATCCACCTGGAGCCCCGGCGCGAGCAGGGGGTGATCCGCTTCCGTATCGACGGCGTGCTGCACCCGGTCTACCAGATGCCGCTGGGCGTGATGGCCGCCATGGTGGCGCGCGTCAAGCTGCTGGGCCGCATGGACGTGGTGGAAAAGCGCCGCCCGCAGGACGGCCGCATCAAGACACGCAACCAGCGCGGCGACGAGGTGGAAATGCGCCTGGCCACGCTGCCCACGGCCTTTGGCGAGAAGATGGTGATGCGTATCTTCGACCCCGACAACGCCGTCAAGGGGCTGGATGCGCTGGGCTTTGGCAGCCATGACGCGCGCCGCTGGGAGGCGCTCATCAAGCGGCCCTACGGCATCATCCTGGTGACCGGGCCCACGGGTTCGGGCAAGACCACCACGCTGTATTCCACCCTCAAGCGCGTGGCCACTGAAGAAGTCAACGTCTGCACGGTGGAAGACCCGATCGAAATGATCGAGCCCAGCTTCAACCAGACCCAGGTACAGCCGCAGCTCGACTTCAGCTTTGCCGAAGGCGTGCGCGCCCTCATGCGCCAGGATCCCGACATCATCATGGTCGGCGAAATCCGCGACCTGGAAACCGCAGAGATGGCCGTGCAGGCCGCGCTCACCGGCCACCTGGTGTTCAGCACCCTGCACACCAACGACGCCCCCAGTGCCATCACCCGCCTGTTGGAGCTGGGCGTTCCGGCCTACCTCATCAGCGCCACGCTGCTGGGCGTGCTGGCCCAGCGCCTGGTGCGCACGCTGTGCAAGGAATGCAAGGAGCCCGACGACGAGCTCTCGCCCGAGGTGCTGGCCGAAGCGGTCAAGCCCTGGAAGTTCAGCGGCACCTTCCAGCCCTACCGCCCGGTGGGTTGCATCGACTGCCGCATGACGGGTTTTCGCGGGCGCATGGGCCTGTACGAGCTGCTGACCGTGAGCGAAGTCCTCAAGCAAGGCATCACCGCCGAGCCTTCCATCGACGGCCTGCGCCGCCAGGCCATGCAGGACGGCATGCGCCCGCTGCGCATGGCCGGTGCGCTGCGCGCAGCGCAGGGCATCACCACGCTGGAAGAAGTGATTGCCGCCACCCCCAACCCGGTCAGCCACTGAGCCATGAGCGCCCCCCTTTTGCCGACCCCCTTGCCGCCCCAGCACGCGCAGCGTGCGCTGCTGCACAACGAGGTGCACGCCCGCCCGCCCGAGGCCATCGAGGCGCCGGTGGCCAGCACCCACATCGTCATGTGGGCCGATGCCGCCGCACGCGAGGCCAGCCGTGCTCACCTGGGCGCGCTGCTGCGCAACCACCATCAGCCCCAGCCCGATGTAGACACCACCCATTTGCGCGTGGACCTGGGGCCGGTGCGCATCCGCTGGGAGATGCACACCGAGTTTGTCACCTGGACCTTCACCGTGCCGCTGCACACCGAGGGCTTTGGCGACAGCGAGCCCCTGGGCGCCGCCCACAGCGTGCCGCGCGACTGGCTGGCCCAGTTGCCGGGCCAATGCCTGTGCGGACTGAACCTGTGGGTGCTGCCCACGCGTGAATTCGGTTCGGGCTCGCTGGTGCGGCATGTGCTGAACGAGGACGCGCTGGTGGCCTCCACCGTGGCCGATGGGCACGGCGAGGTCTATACCGACTTTGCCATCCACCCCGACGGTTACTCGCGCATGGTGCTGCTGGCGGGCGGCATGACCCCCCGGCGCCTGGGGCGCCTGGTGCAGCGCCTGCAAGAGATCGAAACCTACCGCATGGCCGCGCTGCTGGGCCTGCCGGCCGCGCGCGAGGCGGTCCAGGTGCTGGCAGGGGCCGAGCGCGAACTTGCAGAGTTGGCCGATGCCATTCGCCTGGCCACCCGGGACGATGAACCCGAGTTGCTGGACCGTCTCACGCGCCTGGCCGGGCAGGTGGAGAGCGAGCACGCCGCCACGCATTCGCGTTTGTCGGCCAGCAGCGCTTACTTCGAACTGGTGGACAGGCGCATTGCCGAGATTGCCGAATCCCGCCTGGCGGGCCTGCAGACCATCCGTGAGTTCATGGACCGGCGCCTCACCCCTGCACGCGGCACCTGCGACTGGGCCGCGCGGCGCCAGGAGGCGCTGTCACGCCGCGTCTCGCGCATCAGCCAGTTGCTGCGCACGCGTGTGGAGATCGAGCAGCAGCAAAGCAGCCAGGCGCTGCTGGCCAGCATGAACCAGCGCCAGGATCTGCAACTCAAGCTCCAGTCCACGGTAGAGGGGCTGTCGGCCGCGGCCATCACCTACTACATCGTCGGCCTGGTGAGCTACCTGGCCAAGGGGGCGCAAAAACTGGGCTGGCCGCTCTCGCCCGAGAGCACGGCCGCCATTGCTATTCCGGTGGTGGGGTTCAGCGTGTGGTGGTCGTTGCGCCGCCTGCACCACCGTATGTTCAAACACTGATTCTTTCCCCATGCCCCGCATCCAGTTTGCGCTGCCAGAGCGCTTTGTCTTTTCTACCGAACTGCAGATTTACATCAGAGGGACTTGCAAAATTCAAAACCGCAACATGGCGGAAACACTTCGGTGCTCAATATTTGAGCACTTTGCGGTTGTCAGGAAGAATGCGCAGCGCTATCGCATCGATTCCCCCGTGGGTGACCCGCAGTGCTCCCTCG
>JAKLLE010000123.1 GCA_023150295.1 Giesbergeria sp.
CGAGGGAGCACTGCGGGTCACCCACGGGGGAATCGATGCGATAGCGCTGCGCATTCTTCCTGACAACCGCAAAGTGCTCAAATATTGAGCACCGAAGTGTTTCCGCCATGTTGCGGTTTTGAATTTTGCAAGTCCCTCGGCTTTTGTTGTGGCTGGCGGGGCGCTGTCAGCGCTGGCTGCAGGCGCCGTGCGGGCATGGGGCGCCATTGTGCCCGCCTGCCAAGGCTGCGCCATGACCGCGCCCCGTAACCGAATGCAACGCGCGCAGCACCGGCCAAGCCGCTGCGGCAGCCGCCAGGTGCTTGAGGCTGTGGCCCGCCACCCACTGGCCCGTGGCCTCGAACACGGCGTGGTCCCCCAGCTCCAGCAGCTTGGCTGCACCGTACCACGCAATCACCGCCCCCAGGCGCAGCGCCAGTGGGCCAGCACGCTGCTGCAGGCAGGCCAGGGCCAGCACGAGCAGCATGCCGCCCAGTTGCACCACGGCCCAGGGCAACAGGTTGCTGGTGTGCGCCCACCACAGCACGGCCAGGGGCCCGGCGGCCAATGCCACCAGCGCCGTGGCGCTACCGGCACGTGGGCTCACGCGCTGGGCTGCGGCCAGCCCCAGCATGCCGGCAAAGGCCACCGCCATGCCCAGGCGGTCCCACAGCAGCCCAGCGTTGTCGGGCTGCCAGTGGTACCAGGACGAAGCCGCCGCTGTCAGCAGCAGCCCCGCGCAGAACAGGCCTGCCGTGGCGCGTGTGGCGGCATCCAACACCCCCGGTCGCACGCGGCCCAGCAGCACCAGCCCCCAGGCACCCGCCAACGCAAACGGCAGGTTGCTCAACACGTCCAGCGCGCAAGGGATGCCCCACAGCGTGCGCTGGTCGGCAAAGCCGTGCTGGTGGGGGTGGTCGTGCAGCACGGGGCCCCACAGCGCCAGGGCCAGCAAGGCCAGCACGGCGGCCAGCAGGGCGGCTTCGAGCCATTGCACTGCAGCGCCAGTGCGCGGGTGTGCCCGGAGGGCAGGGTTCAGAGAGGTGCTCAGAAGGGTCATGGTGGGCGTCCTTGGGCCGTGAATGAATGGGCGCAGTGTGGTGGCCGCGCCGCGCTGCAGCGCCCAAAAGAAGCAGCAGGCGCCACCTGGTGCACTGCGGGTATCCATAATCGATACCCATGAGCACCACCGCCGACCTCGTTACCGCCCTGAAAAAGGAACTCAAGGCCGCCCAGATGACCTACGCCGACCTGGCGCAGCAGCTCGGCATGGCCGAGTCCAGCGTCAAGCGCATGCTGGCCAAGGGCGACATGCCGCTGTCGCGCATCGACGCCATCTGCCGAGCCCTGGCGCTGGACTTTGCCGACCTGGCGCGGCACGTGGCCGACAGCCAGCCATTGCTCCAGGAGCTGAGCCAGGAGCAGGAAAAGGCCGTGGTCAGCGACAAGAAGCTGCTGCTGGTGGCCATCTCGGTGCTCAGCCAGTGGACGCTGGAGCAGATCGTGGCCACCTACCGCCTGAGCGAGGCCGAGGGCATCAAGTACTTCGCGCAGCTCGACCGTATCGGCATCATCGAGCTGCGCCCGCTCAACCGCTACCGCCTCAAGCTGGCCAAGACTTTCCGCTGGCGCCCCCACGGCCCGGTGATGAACTACTTCCGCGAACATGCCCTGCTCGACTACTTCGCGGGCGGCTTCGACGGCCCCGGCGAAGGCGTGCTGCTGGTGCACGGCAGCATCAGCCGCGCCCTGGCACCTGCCTTCATGGAGCGCATGCAGCGCGTGGCCCAGGACTTTGCCCAGCAACACCTGGCCGACCAGCGCCTGCCGCAGCCCCAGCGCGAGGGCTACACCCTGCTGCTGGCCCTGCGCAGCTGGGAGTTTGAGGCCTTTGCTCAGATGCGGCGCTGAACTGCCGCACTGCGCCTTTTGCTCCTATTTCGATAGCGCGTTGCGCTTATCTGACGGGCGCAATGGGCAAAAATACTTTGAATTTCACGCGCTCCAACCCCTGGAGGCGTGATGCATGGTGCTTGACGCCACATACTGAAAACACTATTTTTTAAATAACAATTTTTGCATTTTAAAGAATAGCAAATGAAAACCACCCGCCAACAGCAAGACGCCACGCGCCGCCAGATCCTGGGCAGCGCGGTGGATTTGATGACCCGCCAGGGCTTCGACGGCACGACGATGAAGGACATCGCACGCGCCGCCGGCATTGGCGACGCCACGATCTACAAGTACTTTCCCACCAAGGACCGCATCGTGCTGGGCTACCTCGACGCGGTGGTGCAGCAAGCGCTGGCCGACACCCTGCAGACGCCCTGCTTCGCCGATTACCAGTTGCTGGAAAAACTCCAGCGCCTGACGGACGCCCTGCTCGAAGGCCTGCTGCCCGACCGCGAGTTTGTGGCCCAGGTGCGCGCGCTGGCCCGGCGCTCCCCCTTGACCCTACTGGCCGAGCCCCTGGCGGCACGCCAGGCTTTGCGCGAGGCGGTGACCAGCTTTCTGGAGGCCGCCGAAGCGGCGGGCGAGATCGAGCCCTGCGATTTCAAGGGCATGGCCGGCGGGCTTTACACCGACTACCTTGCCGGGGTGGTGAGCTACTGGCTGGCCGACACTTCCGACGAATTCGCCGACACCGCGCAGTTGGTGGATCTGTCGCTGGGCCTGCTGGTGCAAACCCTGCGCAGCGGCCTCGTCAACCGAGCGCTGCAGCTGGGTGGCTTTGTGCTGCGCAGCCAGATGGCGCGCCTGGCCCAGCACGGGGGCAGCCTGCTGGGTGCCCTGCAGATGGCACAGCGGGCGATGGGCAGCCCCCCCCGCACAGCCACGGCTCCCGCCGCGCCGCCCAAGGCCAACGCCACCCGTGCGCCGCGCAAGCCGCGCGCCACGACCGCGGCAGCCACCCCTGCCACCCCGCGCAGAAAGAAGGCCGCATGACGCCCCCCGCCACCGTGCGCTCCATCGCCATCCCGCCCGGCACGGCCATCCACGCCGCCTTGCCCGGCGCGCATTTCTTCGACGCCTACGAGGTGGCCGACCCCCACCCCGCCCGCACGGCGCTGCAGACCTGGCTGGACGTGGTGGCCCGCACGCCGCGCTGGACGCAGCAGCTCATGGCCCTGCGCAACCGCCTGGTGCGCCTGGTGGGCCTGAAAGACCTGGGCCAGCTGCACGACGCGCACCCGCCCGCCAGCGGGCGCGCCCCGGGCGACGCGGGCAGCTACCGCGTGGGCAACCGCGTGGGCATCTTCCTCATCCGCCACCTGAACGACACCGAGGTGGTGCTGGGGCAGGACGACAAGCACCTGGACGTGCAGGTGTCACTGAGCAAGCACCGCCGGGGCGATGCGCCCGCCACGCTCGCGGTCAGCACTGTGGTGCATATCCACAACGCGCTGGGGCATGTCTACATGGCGGTGGTTACGCCTTTCCACCGCCGCATCGTGCGGGCCATGCTGCAGCGGCTGGCAGACCATGGACAGCGCTGACGCACCGCGCACCAGCCGCCTTGCGCGCGGCGCCATCACGGGCGTGGCAGCCGCGCGCATTGGCGCCGCCCGCCTGGGCCAGCGCCTGCGCACGCCGTCGCCCCAGGCGCAGGCAGAGCACGAGGCCGCCGTGGGCCGCATTCTCTTTGGTGCGCTGGGGCAGTTGCGCGGCACCGCGCTCAAGGTGTCGCAACTGCTGAGCATGCACCCCACGCTGCTGCCCGAGGGCGTGCGCCGCGAGCTGGCACGCGCCCAGCACCAGGCGCTGCCGCTCAACCGCGCCTTGGTGGGGCGGGTGTTCCGCCAGGCCTTCGGGCAGGAGCCCGAGGCGCTGTTCGCGCAGTTCGAGCCCACCGCCTTCGCCGCCGCCAGCCTGGGCCAGGTGCACCGCGCACAGTTGCCGGGCCTGGGCCTGGTGGCGGTGAAGGTGCAGTACCCCGGCATCGCCGCCACCATCGCCAGCGACATGCAACTGGCGCGCGCGGCACTGCGTGCACTGGCCCACACCGATCTGCCGCTGCCCACCGATCCGGTGATGGACAGCGTGATGAACGAAATCGAAGCCACGCTGCTGCGCGAGGTGGACTACCTGCAGGAGGCCGAACAACTGCAATGGTTCGCCGAACACGCTGCGCTGCCCGGCGTGGCGATGGCGCGGCCCCTCCTGTCGCACACCAGGGCCCAGGTGCTCACGCAGCAGTACCTGCCGGGGCTGCACCTGGACGCCTGGCTGGCGACCGAACCGACGCAGGCGCTGCGCGACCGGGCTGGCCAGCACCTGTGGGACTGGTTCATGCACTGCATCTTCGGGCTCGGCCGGGTGCATGCCGACCCGCACCCCGGCAACTTCCTGTTCGCCGCCGATGGCACGGTGGGCGTGCTCGACTTCGGCTGCACGCGGGAGCTCTCGGAAGGCTTTCGGACACAGATGGCACGCGCCTGGTCGGCGCTGCTGCGCCCCGCCGCCGACCCGCAGCGTGACGCCCTGGTGCTGCAGGCCTACCAGGCGCTGGGGCTGGTCGTGCCCGACCTGGCGCTGGCCACCTACAGCACCGAGCTGGCCCCGGCCTTGGCCGACATGCAGGCCTGGCAGCTGGAGCCCTTCACCCAGCCGGTGTTCGACTTCCGCACCAAGCAGCCGCCCCCCATCACGCCCCCGGAGCACCAGCGCGTGCTGGGGCGCCATCTGGCGCAGGTGCCGGGCGAGATGCCTGCATTCGATCGCATGTGGATGGGCCTGATGCACCTGCTCACCCGGTTGGGCGCACGGGTGCACACCGACTGCCCAGCGGTCGACAGCGGCCGATGAACAGACGCCGCCGCCCCCCGACGCCAGCGGCGCCGGATGTGCGAAATATCACGGCAACGCCGCCGGATTGCGCCACGGGAAACATGCCTACACAACTCTTCGCCGGACAGCAGTAGTGTCCGGCTTATTTGATGCTGAAGGGCGGAAACACCAGTATTGATGCGGGTTCCAGAGGATTCATGGGTGTCCACGATTTGAATTTCGTTTCGCTCATTTGCGATGCTCGCGGGTTTCAACAACCCGGAGTGG
>JAKLLE010000124.1 GCA_023150295.1 Giesbergeria sp.
GAGGGAGCACTGCGGGTCACCCACGGGGGAATCGATGCGATAGCGCTGCGCATTCTTCCTGACAACCGCAAAGTGCTCAAATATTGAGCACCGAAGTGTTTCCGCCATGTTGCGGTTTTGAATTTTGCAAGTCCCTCTCATAGCCCAGCATTTCGGCCCAGATGTCATTGACCGCCACCTCCACGATCTCGTGCTGGTCGTTGATGATGCAGTCGTACAGGCCCAGGTTGGCGCCGCGCAGGGCCAGCGCCAGGCGCTCCTCGCTGCGCGCCACCAGTTGTTCGGCCTTCTGGCGCTCCGTAATGTCATAAATCCAGGACACCAGATAGCGGCCATCCGAGAAGTCCAGCAGGATGGACGACAGCAAGACCGTGACCGGTGTGCCATCGGTGCGCACGAAATCGGCCTGGTAGCCCTTGACCGCCCCTTCGCGGCGCAAACGCTCCATGAAGGCCAGGCGGTCTGCCGGGTTACGCCAGGACTTGCTGGCATGGTGCGTGGCCAGCCCGTCCGGTGGCACGCCCAGCATTTCCTCGTGCTGGCGGTTGGCAAAAACGATGTGCCCGGCCTCGGTTCCAATGATCACCCCCACCGGGCTGTTTTCCAGAATGCGGCGCAGCCGGGCCTCGTTCTCCTGGCGCTCGCGTTCCAGGCGCTTGCGTTCGGCAACGTCTTCGTACACCCAGACGGCCGAACGCTCAAACCCAGGAATGTTGATGCCCTGGCCCGACACCATGGCCTCGAACACTGCGCCATCCTTGCGCTGGAAATCCCACTCGATGTGCACCTCCTGCCCTTGCGCCAGCAAGGGCGCTGCGACTGCGGAGAAGGCCTTGTAGCTGTCCTCGTCACGGAACAGGCGCTGCGCCACCGATTGCCCGACGAGATCCCGGGGCTCCAGGCCCAGGCTCTGGCACAGCCTTCGATTGACGCGCAGGATGATGCCGTCTGCGGTGAAGCACATGCCATTGGGCGCGTTGTCAAAGATGACCTGCTGCTCCTCCAGCAGCTTGCGGATCTCGGCCTGCTGGCGCTCGATCTCCAGGCGGGCACGGCGCTTTTCGGACACGTCGTCCACAGTGAAGCGCAGCAGAATGCGCCCGCCGCAGTCGAAGGCCATGAGATTGACCTCGGCGTCGAAGATTTCGCCATTCGCACGACGCGCACGCCACAGAAAATTGGCAATGCCGTGCTCCACGATAGAGCGGGTGATCTCCTCGCCGGCGGTCTGGGTGTCGGTGCCGTCGTACTGCGTGGGCGCCGAAAAGTCCAGCGGCATGCGGCCCAGCACCTGGTCACGGGTCTCGAAACCGTAGATGCGCACGGCTGCCATGTTGCAGTCCACGATGCCGATCGCCGGGTCGATGATGACAATGGGTACGGGCGAATCCTGGTACACCCGTTTGTTGTAGGCCGCGCTGCGCTCCAGCGTGGCCTGGGCCTCGTGCATGGCGCTGTCCTTGGCGGCCAGTTCGGCCTGCAGGTCAGCGCAGCGTTGCTGCAGTTGCTCCAGTTCCTGCTCCAGCGCTGCCTTCGTCGTGTGCGATCGCTCCATGGCCCCTCCCAGGTGACCCGCACCCGCTCAAACCCAGGGCTGGGCCGCAACGGAAGGGGTCTGACTGTGGGCGAGTATCGGCAGCGGTTGACCTGTGCGTCAACCTGGAGCACCTGGTTTGGGAGCGCGATACGGGCTCTGTTTGCGCTAGCGCAAGCCCTTGCCCTCCCGGAAAGACATCAACTCACGCGCCGACCGTTCTCGGCATAAATGGCCAGATACAGCGTGCTCGAACCAACGTAGGGCGCCTTGTTGCCAAAGCCCACGTGGAAATCGCCAAACGACAGCGAGCGAATGGCCGCCAGCCCGGCGCGCAAGCGCTCGCGGCTGAGATCCTTGCCTGCGTTGCGCAGGCCCTCGATCATGACCTGGGCGTTGATCCATCCCTCCAGGCTGCTGCCGCTGCTAAGGTATTCGGGCTTGGCCTGCGACTGCTTCATCGAGGTCTGGAACCTGCGCACCGCCACCGATTTGGTGGACGTGGCATCCGGAAACACCTGCACCGCAGCCATTCCCCGCGTGGCGTCGCCGAGCTTGGGCAGCTCGGAGGCAAACAGGGTCACCGACAAACCTGCCAACGGCACGGTCTTGGCGCGCGCACGGAAGGGCAGCACAAAGGCTGTGTTGGCCGTGCCCGTGGTGGCCAGCACCACGGCGCCAGGCCGGTCGGCATAGACCTTTTCGGCCACTTCCTCACCGTTCTTGCCATCCACGGCCAGGGCAAAGGCACCGGCACGCTCGACCTGTGCCTCGTCCAGTGCGGCGGACATGTAGCCCAGCACTTCCTTGCCGAAAGGGTTGTCCAGGTACACCACGGCAATGCGTCGCAGGCCCATGGACACCATTTGCTGCACCAGACGGCGCGCCTCGTCGGCATAGCTGGGGCGCACAAAGAACAGGTTGCGCTGCTCGGGGCTGCGGACGGAGGGCGCGCCCGTAATCGGCCCCACCGTTGGAATGCCCTTGCCCTCGATGAGCGGCAGCAAGGCCGCTGTATTGGCGGTGCCCATGGGTGAAATGAGTGCGAAGACAGACTGGGTATCGACCAGCTCAGTCACGTTCTTCACGGTGCGTGCGGGAACATAGGCATCGTCCATCACCTGCAGGGCGATCTCACGCCCATGGATGCCACCGGAGCGGTTGACCTCGTGGAACGCAGCTTTCATGCCGGCCACCTGCTCCAGGCCCGCCGCCCCCAAGGGACCCGAGAGTGCCATGGAGCAACCCAGGGTGACCACACGCCCGACACCTTCTGTCTCGGCGGCATGGCTGTGGCGCATCCAGGCGGGCATGGCGCTGATGGCCAGGGCTTGGGTGGAGTGCAGAAGAAAATCGCGGCGGCTCATGGTGGTGCGTGGCTCCGTGCAAGAAAAGATGGACGAAGGTTACGTTCGAGACACGCACTTCCCATGTCAACTCAGCGACAGCCTGGGGACCTCTTCACACAGTGAAAACCCTTGGCTGCGGTACGCCACCAGGGCTTGCACGGTGGTGCAAAGCAGTCCGTTGGCGCGCGCAAACTGTGCCACCTGGGCACCGCGCGCCATGCTGCCGTCGGGGTTCATCAACTCGCACAGCACACCCGCAGCGGGCAGGCCCGCGAGCGCGGCCAGATCGACGGCAGCCTCGGTATGGCCTCGGCGCTCCAGCACGCCGCCAGGCCGCGCCACCAGAGGAAACACATGGCCTGGGCTGACCACCTCCGGCGGGTTGCCCAGCGCTGGAATGCGCAAGGCACAGCGCACGGTCTGCAGGCGGTCGATGGCCGACACACCGGTGCTGATGCCGTGGGCCGCCTCGATGGACTGGGTAAAGGCCGTGCCATGCGCCGACCGGTTGACTTCCACCATGGGCCGCAGGCCCAAGGCTTGCGCATGGTCTGCGGTGATGCACAGGCAGACGATGCCGCTGCCCTCGCGGATCATCATCGCCATGCAGGCCGGGGTCATGTTGGCTGCGGCGCAGACCAGGTCGGCCTCGTTTTCGCGGTGGGCATCGTCGAGCACCAGCACGGGCTGACCTGCAGCAATGGCCGCAATGACCTGCGGAACCGGGGACAGGGGGACGCCGTCGTCCACCGCGTCGAAACAATGCTCCGACGCACCGGATGTGAAGCAAGGGATGGGGGTGGGGGTAGATGGCATGAAACGCTCCTCAAACAAGTGAAAGAAACGCTCCAAGGCTTGCACGCAAGAAGCACGCGCGAGCGCCCCCGCGCCCCAAAGCACTGGTTCGCACGCAACGCGCGGCCGCACGGGGCATGCCCGCGCAGCACATCTTCTTTCATCCGGACTGTGACCGTCGGCCCCGGAATGGAAGCGGCAATGCCCCTTCGCACCGGATCTGCTGACCCCTGGCCACCCAAAAGACGGCCAGGGCGCTCGCGGGCTTGCACGGCACACCCTCGGGTGCACTGCGCCTACCGCCGGTGGGGAATTTCACCCCGCCCTGAAGACATGAAAACCGGCGCGCCCGCAAGGCGAGCGCTCGGGATGAGCACCCCACCGCGTACACACCGGTCGGCGCGGATTATGCGCTGTCGGCCATGCCCCCTGGCGGGGTGGGCACATGCGCCGCCAACAGCAGCGGCAGCAGTTGCGCTGCCGTACCACGCAACACGACATGGGCCACAGCATCAAGTTCGCTGGCATAGGGGTTGACGATGACCACCTTGGCCCCCGCATCGCGCGCCAGGCGGGCCAGGCCCGCAGCCGGGTACACCGCACCGGCGGTACCCACCACCAGCATCAAAGCGCATTGGCGGGCGGCGTGCTGGCCGGCCTCCAGCGTGGGCAGGTGCAAGGGCTCACCAAACCACACCACACCGGGGCGCAACATGTTGCCGCAGCGCGGGCACTGGGGCGGATCGCCCGTCTCCACTGTATCGGGGTGGCAGCAAGGTCGGGGCAGATCGAGGAAGCGGTCTTCCATCAGGTCGCCGTGCAGACACAGCACGTCGGCGCTGCCCGCACGTTGGTGCAGGCCATCGACGTTCTGGGTGATGAGCGTCAGCCGCCCAGGGTGCTGCTGTGCAAAGGCCGCCAAGGCCAGGTGCGCCGCGTTGGGCTGCACTCCCTGCAGCATCTGGCGCCGGTGCTGGTACCAGCGCCACACCAGGGCGGGCTGCGCCCGAAAGCCTTCCTCGGTGGCCATGTCTTCAGGACGAAACCGCGCCCAGTACCCGGTCTGGGCATCGCGGAAGGTGGGCACGCCGGATTCGGAGCTCACTCCCGCGCCCGTTAATGTGGAAGACACCCGCCACCGGACGTGCCGACACCTGACCTGAGGCTGGCCAAGGCCGAATGGTCAGCGGGCAAGCGCGTCTCAGGCGGCAGCGGGCGTGGCGATGAAGCCGTGCTTGCGCAGCATTTTGATCCA
>JAKLLE010000027.1 GCA_023150295.1 Giesbergeria sp.
CACTCCGGGTTGTTGAAACCCGCGAGCATCGCAAATGAGCGAAACGAAATTCAAATCGTGGACACCCATGAATCCTCTGGAACCCGCATCAATACTGGTGTTTCCGCCCTTCAGCATCAAATAAGCCGGACACTACTGATGTTACCCCTTGAAGTTTGTCCAACTTCTGGGGGTCAGTTCAAACCCGGGGCGGTTCACCTTCCCACACTGGAGTTGACCCGGTTCCGTGGACACATCATGCTTTGTGTTCAAGGAGTCACCAATGTCCAAAGTACGACCGCCGTACCCGGCGCAGTTCCGCCAGCAGATGGTCGAGTTGGTTCGAGCCGGCCGCTCACCTGCGCAGCTCTCGCGTGAGTTCGGCGTCACCGCCCAGTCCATCACCAACTGGGTCGGCCAAGCCGCCATTGATGAGGGCAAGCCCTTGCCCGGCAAGGAAGGCCTGACCACCGCCGAGCGGGAAGAATTGGCGCGCTTACGTCGGCAGTTGCGCCAGGTCCAGATGGAGCGAGACATCCTGGCAAAGGCTACGGCCTGGTTTGCCGGTCGCAGCGATGCGACATCCACGAAGTCTTCGGACTCGTGATGGCGAACCAGGCCGACCTCCCTGTGCGAACCATGTGCCGCGTACTCGGTGTCTCTGCCAGCGGGTTCTATGCCTGGCGAGAGCGTGCCCCGTCCCAGCGAAGCATCGCCAACGCAGTGATGACCGAGCGCATCCGCCAGATTCACCGGAACTCCTACGAGTCCTACGGCATGCCCCGGGTGCGAGCCGAGCTCATCGAGCAAGGCGTGAGCATCAGCCGCCAGCGTGTGGCCCGTCTCATGCGGGAAGCCCGTATCCACGGTATCAGCAAGCGCCGAGGCTTTACCATCACCACCCGTCGCGACAAGCGCCAGACCCCGGCCCATGACTTGGTCAACCGGCGGTTCCATGCCACTGGCCCGAACCAGCTTTGGGTGGCCGACATGACCTACGTGCCGACCTGGATGGGTTTCCTTTATCTGGCGGTGGTCATCGATGTCTGGAGCCGGCGCGTGGTGGGCTGGTCCATGGGTGAACGCATGACAGCCGACCTAGTGCTCACCGCCTTGAACATGGCGCTGGAGCAGCGCAAGCCCAAGGATGTCATTCATCACAGCGACCAGGGCAGTCAGTACACCAGCCTGGCCTTTGGCGAGCGCTGTCAGCAGATGCAGGTCAGGCCTTCCATGGGAACGGTGGGCGATGCCTACGACAACGCGATGGCCGAGAGCTTCTTTGCCAGCCTGGAAGGCGAACTCATCGAGCGCAGCACCTTCCAGAACAAGGCGCAGGCACGCATGGCAGTCTTCACCTGGATTGAAGGCTGGTACAACCCCAGGCGCCGCCACAGCGGCCTGGGCTACCTCTCCCCCTGAACTTTGAAAGGAGCAACGAAGCCCTGTTTGATGTTGTCGAGGATGCCCATGTGCATGCCGAGACAACACCCGAAACGGTTTGAGTATCAAACCAGTACCCGTCCACGAAAGCGGGTCAACTCCACACTTGGTCGCCCTCATGCAGTTGCGCTTCACTTCATTCGCTGTGACCAGCTCATGGCGGGACTTGCACCCGCAGGTGTGCGCCCATGCTGGGCGCACAAAACAAAAAGCCGCTGCAGTGTGCACTGCAGCGGCTTGTGTGTATGGCGGAGTGGACGGGACTCGAACCCGCGACCCCCGGCGTGACAGGCCGGTATTCTAACCGACTGAACTACCACTCCGCGTCGGTGTGACTTTCGCCCCTTGCTTGCGCAAAGAGCCAAGTGCCACAAAACTTGGCGACCCTACGGGGATTCGAACCCCGGTACTCACCGTGAAAGGGTGATGTCCTAGGCCTCTAGACGATAGGGTCATAACCTGGACTGACTGACAACCGACCATTCTGGTGGAGGTAAGCGGGATCGAACCGCTGACCTCTTGCATGCCATGCAAGCGCTCTCCCAGCTGAGCTATACCCCCAGAAAACTTGGCGGAGTGGACGGGACTCGAACCCGCGACCCCCGGCGTGACAGGCCGGTATTCTAACCGACTGAACTACCACTCCGCGTCGGTGTGACTTTCGCTCCCTGCTTGCGCAAAGAGCCAAGTGCCACAAAACTTGGCGACCCTACGGGGATTCGAACCCCGGTACTCACCGTGAAAGGGTGATGTCCTAGGCCTCTAGACGATAGGGTCGTAACCTGGACTGTTCTGATGTTGGTGGAGGTAAGCGGGATCGAACCGCTGACCTCTTGCATGCCATGCAAGCGCTCTCCCAGCTGAGCTATACCCCCCTGCATCGGCCTTTGTTATTCACTCTTGCCGTTGCCATCAGAGCCTCGCATTATAGACTGGTTTTTAGCGCTTCTTCAATCTCGCGACAACTTTTTCGCGTCCCATGAGTTCAAGCACGGCATCGACCGAAGGCGTCTGCGCCGTGCCCACAACCAGAACGCGTGCAGGCATGGCCAGTTGGGGCATCTTCAGGCCGTGCGCAGCCAGTACCTGCTTGAGTGCTGCGCTGATGGATGCCTTGTCCCACGCACAGACAGCCAGCGCATCGGCCAGGGCGTCCAATGCAGGTGCAATGGCGGGCGTGACATGCTGCGCACGCTCGGCCTCCTGGGGGGTGACTTCGGCGTAGAACACGCGAACCCAGTCGGCCAAAGCCACCAAGGTGTCGCAGCGGTCCTTGAGCAGTTCGCACAGTGGCTGCAGGCGGCCATCGGCCAGGTCTTCTGGGGCAACGCCGCTCCGCACCAGGAACGGCTGCACCAACGTCGCCAGCACGTCTCCAGACAAGGCCTTGAGATGCTGGGCGTTGACCCAGCGCAGCTTGGCCTCGTCAAACTGCGCGGCGCTGCGGCCCAGGTGGTCCAGGTCGAACCACGCGAGGAATTGGGCGCGTGAGAAGATTTCATCGTCGCCATGGCTCCAGCCCAGGCGTGCCAGGTAGTTGACCATGGCGTCGGGCAGAAAGCCTGCATCGCGGTACCAGGTCACGGGCTTGGCACCATGGCGCTTGCTCATCTTCTCACCCAGCTCGTTGAGCACGGTGGGCAGGTGGGCGTACACAGGCGGCTCCTTGCCCAGGGCGCGGAAGATGTGGATCTGTCGCGGCGTGTTGTTGACATGGTCGTCGCCCCGGATCACGTGGGTGATGTCCATGTCGATGTCGTCCACCACCACGCAGAAGTTGTAGGTGGGCGTGCCGTCGGGCCGCGCGATGACGAGGTCGTCCAGTTCGTCATTGCGGAACTCGACGCGGCCTTTGACCTTGTCGTCCCAAGCCACGGTGCCGCCCTGGGATGTCTTGAAACGCAGCACGGGCTGCACGCCCTCTGGGATGGGCGGAAGTTGCTTGCCAGACTCGGGCCGCCAGGTGCCGTCGTAGCGCGGCTTTTCCTTGGCGGCCATCTGGCGTTCGCGCAGAGCGTCCAGCTCAGCCACGCTCATGTAGCACGGATAGACATGGCGGCTGGCTTGCAACTGGGCCAGCACCTGCTTGTACCGATCCATGCGCTGCATCTGGTAGAACGGGCCTTCGTCCGGCTCCATGCCCAGCCACTGCATGCCCTCCAGAATCACGTCCACGGCGGCCTGGGTAGAGCGTTCCTGGTCGGTGTCCTCGATGCGCAGAATGAAGTCGCCCTGGCTCGCTCTTGCAAAGGCCCAGGGGTACAGCGCGGAGCGGATGTTGCCCAGGTGGATGAAGCCCGTGGGCGATGGGGCAAAGCGGGTGCGCACGCGGGCTGCGTGCGAAGGGTTAGGTGCTGCGGTCATGACAAGGTGTCCAGGCCTCGTGCGAGGTCGTTCTTGAGATCGTCGATGTGTTCCAGGCCCACGGCCACGCGGATCAGGCCCTGGCCGATGCCTGCGGCCTGGCGCTGCGCTTCGGTGAGGCGCCCGTGGGACGTGCTGGCCGGATGGGTGATGGTGGTTTTGGTGTCGCCCAGGTTGGCGGTGATGCTGCACACGCGGGTGCTGTCGATCACATGGAAAGCGCGTGCGCGGCCCTCTTGCGGCCCGTTGGCCCGCACATCGAACGACAGCACGGCACCACCCACACCCGACTGCTGGCGCATCGCCAGTGCATGCTGCGGATGCGACGCCAGGCCGGGGTAATACACCCGCGCCACCTGCGGTTGGGCTTCGAGCCACTGCGCCAGCGCCAGAGCATTGGCGCTCTGGGCCTCCATGCGGATGCGCAACGTCTCCAGGCCCTTGAGCACCACCCAGGCGTTGAAGGGCGAGAGGTTGACGCCTGCGCTACGGATCAGCGGCGCGAGCTTGTCATCGATGATGGAACGTGGGCCGCAGACGGCACCCGCCATCACCCTGCCCTGACCGTCCAGGAACTTGGTGCCCGAATGGATGACCAGATCGGCCCCCAGCATGGCAGGCCGCTGCAGCGCGGGGGAGGCAAAGCAGTTGTCCACGGCCAGCAGCACGCCGGCACCGTGCGCAATGGCGGCCAGCTCGGCGATGTCGCACAGATCGGTCAACGGGTTGGTGGGCGTCTCGGCAAACAGCAGCCGGGTGTTGGGGCGCAGGGCCGCCTTCCAGGCGCTGCTGTCGGTTTGCGGCACGAAGCTGGACTCCACGCCAAAGCGCGACAGTTCCCCCCCGATGAGCTTGATCGTGGAGCCGAACATGGATTGCGAGCACACCACATGGTCGCCCGCCTTGAGCAGGCCCAGGCACATCAGCAAGATGGCCGACATGCCGCTGGACGTGCCAATGGCCGACTCCGTGCCCTCCATAGCCGCCAGGCGTTGCTCAAAGCTGGTGACGGTGGGGTTGGAAGTGCGGGTGTAGGTGTAGCCGTCTTCCTCGCCCGCAAAGCGACGGGCTGCGGTTTCGGCGTCGGGCTGAACAAAGCTGCTGGTCAGGTACAGCGCTTCGGAGTGTTCACCATAGACGCTGCGCGGCAGCGCCTGGCGCACCGCCAGGGTGTCGGGGTGCAGGTCTTGCGGCTGGGAGGGGGTCATGCGGGAAAGCCTTGTGGGGAGAATCGGGCGCACCCGAAAAAGGCGCGCCCGGTCCGTTGTCAGTGTTCGGATGCGTTGGGCAGTGCCAGGCGCGAGGTGTCCTCCTCGCCCTCTTGCGCCTGTTGGGCGCGGCCCTCGTTGAGCTGCTGGATCTGCTCGGGGCTCACATCCCCGGTCACATACACGCCGTCAAAGCAGGAGGCATCAAAGCCCGAGAGCCGCGGGTTGAGCGTGCCAATGGCCTTTTTCATGGCGTCAACGTCCTGATAGATCAGGGCATCGCAGCCAATGATCTGGCGGATTTCTTCGAGCGTGCGGCCATGGGCCACCAGTTCGCTGCTGGTGGGCATGTCGATGCCGTAGACGTTGGGGTAGCGCACGGGGGGTGCGGCGCTGGCCATGTAGACCTTGCGCGCTCCGGCCTCGCGCGCCATCTGCACGATCTCTCGGCTGGTGGTGCCGCGCACGATGGAATCGTCCACCAGCAGAACGTTGCGGCCCTTGAATTCGCTGGCGATCACGTTGAGCTTCTGCCGCACGGATTTTTTGCGTACCGCCTGCCCCGGCATGATGAAGGTGCGGCCCACATAGCGGTTTTTGACGAAGCCCTCGCGGTAGGGAATGCCCAGCAACTGCGCCAGTTGCATGGCGCTGGGGCGGCTTGATTCCGGAATGGGGATGACCACGTCGATTTCGTTCGGCGGCACGGTGGAGATCACGCGCTTGGCCAGCGTCTCGCCGAGGTTCAGACGGGCCTGGTACACGGAGATGCCATCGAGCACCGAGTCGGGGCGTGCCAGGTACACAAACTCAAAAATGCACGGATGCAGGCTGGGCTGCTGCGCACATTGGCGCGCGTGGACTTGGCCGTCGAGGGTGATGAACAGGGCCTCGCCCGGCTCCACGTTGCGCTCGAACAGATGCCCCGTGCCTTCCAGCGCCACAGACTCGCTGGCCACCATCCAGGTACCGTCGCTGCTGCGCCCCATCGCCAGGGGACGGATGCCGTAGGGGTCGCGAAAAGCCACCATGCCATGGCCGGCAATCAGGGCGATCACGGCATACGAGCCCCGGATACGCTTGTGCACCGCCTGCACTGCCGCAAACACATCGTCAGGCTGCAAGGGCACGCCGCGGCTGGCCATTTCCAGTTCGTGGGCAAACACGTTGAGCAGCACTTCGGAGTCACTCTCGGTGTTGGTGTGGCGGTGGTCGATGCTGAACAGCTCGGAACGCAGGGCCTGGGCATTGGTCAGGTTGCCGTTGTGCACCATGACGATGCCGAAGGGCGCGTTCACATAGAACGGCTGCGCCTCCTCTTCGCTGAAGGCGTTGCCCGCCGTGGGGTAGCGCACCTGCCCCAGGCCCGCATTGCCCGGCAGGGCGCGCATGTTGCGGGTGCGGAACACGTCGCGCACCATGCCCTTGGCCTTGTGCATGAAGAACTTGCGATCCAGCTGCGTGGCAATGCCAGCGGCATCCTGACCACGGTGCTGCAAAAGCAGCAGTGCGTCATAGATCAACTGGTTCACAGGGGACGCGCTGATCACGCCGACGATTCCACACATAGTTGTCTTCCATCCCAAAAATAATCATGCGGGCAGATGCCTGCCCAGCTCCTGCGGCAACATCGGCTTGAGTTCCTTGACCCAATCCGACAGCAGCACCGCGCTGCGTGCCTCCTGCCACCACGGCGCCTGGTCCAGGCCGGTCAACCCGGCCATGACCACCAACACAAGCAGGATCAGCACCCCACGCAACACTCCAAACACGGCACCCAGCGTCCGGTCCACCGGGCGCAGACCGATGGCCTCGACGAGCTTCTTGCCCAACCAGGCCAAGAATCCGCAGGCGAACACCGTGACGATGAACACCAGTATGAACCCGGCTGCATAGCGCACGGTTTCCTGTGCTTCGTCAATGGGCAGCAAGGCCGCCGCATCCTGGGCCAGCCACTGCGCCACCACAAAGGCCACGACCCAGCCTGCCAGCGACAAAAACTCGTACACCAACCCCCGCCAGGCGCCCATCAGCATGGATGCCAGCAGCAGGGCCACAAATATCCAGTCCAGGGCCGCCATGCGCGCGTCACAACTGCAGGATGGAGACCGGCAGGTTCAGCGCCTTGATCTTTGCGGCGGCCTTGTCCGCCTCGGCACGGCCCTGGAACGGCCCGACGCGCACCCGTATGCGCTTGCCATCGGCTGTTTCGGCCACCTGGGTGTAGGTCTTGATCCCCGCACGCTCCAGCTTCAGGCGCACCTCGCGGGCCTTGTCGACCTCGGCGTAGGCACCAATCTGGACAATGAAACGTCCGTCGTCTGTCGCGGCGGGCTTGGCAGGCACGCTGCGCCCCTCCAGCAGCGCGCGGGCGCGCTCGGCCTCGTCGGCGGCAGCGCTGGGGCGTGCAGGCTCTGCCGTGCGGGCTTGCGTGGCCGGTGGTGGTGCCGCTTCAGGCTTGCGTGCCGGCGCCGATGCTGGCCGGAAAGCAGGCGTCTCCGCAGCACGCGCTGACGCAGCCACCGAAGCCGGGGGCACCGCAGGCGCGGGTGCCGGTGCGGGCGTCGCTTCTGGCACACGGGCCGCAGCAGGTGCGGCACTGGCAGGGGTCGCCGCTGCGTCCTGCGCAGCACCACCCTGCGCTGGTGGCGCCACCAAGGGCGCGACACGGTTGCGGTCCGGGATTTCGATCGGAATGTCGACGGGAATCGGCCTGGGCTGGGTATCGAACAGTATCGGAAAACCCACCACACCCAGCAACACCAGCACGGCCGCACCAATCAGCCGGTGCCTGGCCCGCCGACGCATGGTTTCGATGCTCTCTGCGGGCGCGGCGCGGGAGGATCGGGCCGGTTTGGCCTTGCCTTCCTGCCCCTTCTGGCCGGGCCACGGAAACTTGAAAAACGCCATGTGGTGTGAAAAACGATGTCAGGCCAGGTGCTTGGCCTGCAGTCGGGGCATGCCGTCCAGCAGCACCCCACCCACCGTGTAGAAGGAGCCAAAGACGACGATTCTATCAGCGGGGTCTGCCTTCGCGATGGCCACCTGCAGGGCGTCAGCCGGGTTGGCGTGGGTGCTGCAATGCACTTCGCGGCGGCCTCCGGCCACCATCTGCAGGGCATTCCATTTTTGCTGCAGGGCCGCCGCCGTTTCGGCTCGGGGCGTGGGCAGGTCGGTAAAGTACCAGCGATCCACGATGGGGCCGATGCGCGCCAGCATGGGCGTCAGGTCCTTGTCGGCCATGGCGCCGAACACCGCGTGCGTAGTGGGGAAAAAGCCCATGGCGTCCAGGTTGGCCGTCAGCGCGGCCACGGAGTGCGGGTTGTGCGCCACATCCAGCACCAGCACGGGTTGCCCTGGGAAGACCTGGAAGCGCCCGGGCAGTTCCACCACCGCCAGACCATTGCGCACGGCCTGCGCCGTGATCGGCAGGCGATCACGCAGCGCTTCCAGCGCGGCGAGCGCCCCCGATGCATTGATCAACTGGTTGGCCCCCCGCAGCGCCGGGTAGGCCATGCCCGCATAGCGCCGCCCACGCCCTGCCCAACCCCACTGCTGCTTGTCGCCCGAAAAATTGAAATCCTGCCCGAAGCGCCACAGATCGGCACCGATCTCCCGCGCATGGTCGATGACGCTTTCGGGTGGCATGGGGTCGCTGACCACCACCGGGCGGCCGGTACGCATGATGCCGGCCTTCTCGCGCCCTATGCTCTCGCGGTCCGGCCCCAGGTATTCCACATGGTCGATGTCGATGCTGGTGATGACCGCGCAGTCGGGGTCCACCACGTTGGTCGCATCCAGCCGCCCGCCCAGGCCGACTTCCAGAATGGCCACATCCAGCAGGCTGTGGCTCATCAGGCGCAGGATGGCCAGCGTGGTGAACTCGAAATAGGTCAAGGCCACCTCGTCGCCGCCCTGGGTGCGGGCGCGCTCCACAGCCTCGAAGTGCTCCAGCAGGCTGTCGGCGGTGACGATGTCGCCATGGATGCGGCAGCGCTCCTGGAAATGCACCAGGTGCGGCGATGAATACACGCCTGTGCGGTACCCGGCCTGCAAGGCCACGGCCTCGATCATGGCGCAGGTCGAGCCCTTGCCGTTGGTGCCCGCCACGGTGACGACCGGGCAATCAAAACGCAGCGCCATGCGGCGCGCCACCTCGCCCACGCGCTGCAGGCCGAGGTCTATGGATTGGGGGTGCAGGCGCTCACAGTGGGCCAGCCAGCCTTCGAGGGTATGGATCTTGGTGTGCATACAGCCTGGGATTGTCGCCCAGCCCGAAGCGGGAGCATGATGGAGCCATGAAAATCACCCTTTTTGGCATTCCGAACTGCGACACGGTGAAAAAGGCCCGTGCGTGGCTTACGGCCCAGGGCCTGGACTACCAGTTCCACCACTTCGCCGCACAAGGCGTGCCCGCCGAGCACCTGAAGCGATGGGTAGACCACTGCGGTTGGGAGACGCTACTCAACCGCCGCGGCACCACCTGGCGCAAGCTGAGCCCCGAGGAGCAGGCCAGCGCACAGGACGCCGCCAGCGCCCAGGTACTGATGCTGCGCCACCCCAGTCTCATCAAGCGCCCGGTGGTGGAATGGCCGCTGGCCCCTGGGCAGCAGATCACCGTCGGATTTGATGCCACGGCCTGGGCCGAGCACGCCAGCGCGCTGCAAAACGTCTGAAACCGCACAGTTTCTTACGTATCTTTACCTGGAAACTGCCCTCCCTATACCTTGCACCGATAAACTTTTCTACGGTCTGGCGCGTTATGGAGTCGGACACGTTTCCCTGGAGAACCCCATGAAAAAAGCCATCGCCTTCACCGTACTGGCGGCCACCGCCGCACTGGCCAGCGCACAGGAGCAAGCCCGTGTGCTCTCGGCCACCCCCATCGTGCAGCAGGTCGCCATCCCGCGCCAGGTGTGCAGCAACGAGACCGTGTACACCGGCCAGCGCACCACCGGGGGCGGCGCAGTGCTCGGCGCCATTGCTGGTGGCGCCGCAGGCAACGCCGTGGGCAAGGGCAGCGGCCGCGCCGCAGCCACGGCCATTGGCGTGATCGGAGGCGCCGTGCTGGGCAACCACATCGAAGGCCAGGGCCGCCCCCAGTACGAGAACGTGCAGCGCTGCGGCACCGAAACCTACTACGAGAACCGCACCGTGGGCTACAACGTGGTGTACGAGTACGCAGGTCGCCAGTATTCCACCCAGACTTCCTACGACCCCGGGCGCTACATCACCGTGCAGGTGCAGCCCACGAGCCAGCCCGCACCCTATGGCCAAAGCGGCTATGCGCAGCCTGGCGTTGTGAGCTCGCCCTACTCCACCTACCCCCAGCAAGGTGTGACGGTCATCGAATACGGGTACGACAACGACCCCTACCGTCCACGCCATCCGCACTACCCGCCGCACAACCACTACAACAACAATCCCTACGATCGCTGATGCATCCAGCATCGTTTTCCCAGAGGGCCAGGCAGGGCCCTCTTTTTTTTGGACGCCCCAGGCCTCACACCCGCCTCCCCATGCGGTCACCTAGAATGCAGGGTTTGTCCCCGTTCCAGCAAAGACCTTCCATGACCACCGAAAAAATCGACGGCGTCAGCGTCACCACCAAAGCCAACGTGTACTTTGACGGCAAATGTGTCAGCCACGGCATCACCTTTGCTGACGGCACCAAGAAATCGGTCGGCGTCGTGCTGCCTGCCACGCTGACCTTCAACACCGGCGCACCCGAGATCATGGAATGCGTGGCGGGCGCGTGCGAGTACAAGCTCGCGGGCAGCGATGCCTGGGTCCAGTCCAGCGCGGGCGACAAGTTCAGCGTGCCCGGCAATTCCAGCTTCGACATCCGCGTGACCGAGGCCTACCACTACATCTGCCATTTCGGTTGATTTTCAGAGCGTTTTTGGCCTCCAGCGCTTACGCATCAAGCGCGAGCAGCTATCATTTTTGAGAACCATTCCATGGCAACCATCCTCCAGAACCTCCCCGTCGGCCAAAAGGTCGGCATCGCCTTCTCCGGCGGCCTCGATACCAGCGCGGCACTGCGCTGGATGAAGAACAAGGGCGCCCTGCCCTACGCCTACACGGCCAACCTGGGCCAGCCCGACGAGCCCGACTACGACGCCATCCCGCGCAAGGCCATGGAATACGGCGCCGAGCAGGCGCGCCTGATCGACTGCCGCACGCAACTGGCCCATGAAGGCATCGCCGCGCTGCAGGCCGGCGCCTTCCACATCAGCACCGCCGGCGTGACCTACTTCAACACCACACCGCTGGGCCGCGCCGTCACCGGCACCATGCTGGTGTCGGCCATGAAGGAAGACGACGTCCACATCTGGGGCGACGGATCGACCTTCAAGGGTAACGACATCGAGCGCTTCTACCGCTACGGCCTGCTGACCAACCCCTCGCTGCGCATCTACAAGCCCTGGCTGGACCAGCAGTTCATCGACGAACTCGGCGGCCGCGCCGAGATGTCGGCCTTCATGACCAAGGAAGGCTTCGGCTACAAGATGAGTGCCGAGAAGGCTTACAGCACCGACAGCAACATGCTGGGCGCCACGCACGAAGCCAAGGACCTGGAATTCCTCAACAGCGGCATCCGCATCGTCAACCCCATCATGGGTGTGGCGTTCTGGAAGCCCGAGGTCGATGTGAAGGCCGAGGAAGTGTCCGTGACCTTCAACGAAGGCCAGCCCGTAGCCCTCAACGGCAAGGAATACACCGACCCGGTCGAGCTGATTCTTGAAGCCAACCGCATCGGCGGCCGCCACGGCCTGGGCATGAGCGACCAGATCGAGAACCGCATCATCGAGGCCAAGAGCCGCGGCATCTACGAGGCCCCCGGCCTGGCGCTGCTGCACATCGCCTACGAGCGCCTGGTGACCGGCATCCACAACGAAGACACCATCGAGCAGTACCGCATGAACGGCCTCAAGCTCGGCCGCCTGCTGTACCAGGGCCGCTGGTTTGACCCCCAGGCCATCATGCTGCGCGAAACCGCCCAGCGCTGGGTGGCGCGCGCCATCACCGGCACCGTCACGCTGGAACTGCGCCGGGGCAACGACTACTCGCTGCTGAACACCGAATCGCCCAACCTGACCTACGCGCCCGAGCGCCTGTCGATGGAGAAGGTGGAAGACGCGCCGTTCTCGCCCGCCGACCGCATCGGCCAGCTCACCATGCGCAACCTCGACATCGTGGACACACGCGCCAAGCTGATGACCTACGCCCAGTCTGGCCTGCTGACGCTGGGCCAGGGCTCACCGCTGCCGCAACTGGGCAACGACGACAAGTAAGCCCTGCGCCCTGCGCATCCGTGAAAAAACCGCTCTCAGGCGGTTTTTTCATAGTCTTTTTGGCCTCTAGCGCTTATCCAGAAAGCGCAAGCAGCTATCAAATGTATAGCGCTACAGAACCACAGGCTCAGGCTCCAGACGGATGCCGAAGCGCTCGTACACGCTGGTCTGGATGGCGCGGGCCAGGGTCATGACCTCGCCGCCGGTCACGCTCTCCTGGCCCTGCCCGCGGTTGACCAGCACCAGGGCCTGCTTTTCGTACACACCGGCCTTGCCCACGGTCTTGCCCTTCCAGCCGCAGGCGTCAATGAGCCAGCCCGCCGCCAGCTTGATGCTGCCGTCGGGCATGGGGTAGTGCACGATCTTGGGATCGCGCGCAATGATGTCCTGGCACTGCTCGGGGGTGACGGTGGGGTTCTTGAAAAAGCTCCCGGCGTTGCCCAGCACGGCGGGGTCGGGCAGCTTGGCGCGGCGGATGGCGCACACCCAGTCGAACACTTGCTGCGCCGTGGGCTCGGCCATGCCGCTCTCCTGCCGTTTGCGCTCCAGGTCCAGGTAGCCCAGCTCGGGGCGCCAGGTGCGCGGCAGGCGCAGGCGCACGTGGGTGATGACGGCCCGCCCCGCCAGCCCCATGCCGCGCGGCAGTTGCCCGGCGCTGGCGGGCTGCACCGGGGCGTGCTTGAATACCGAATCGCGGTAGCCAAAGGCGCACTGCGCCGCATCGAGCGTGAAGGTCTGGCCCGTGGCCAGGTCGAAGGCAGTCAGGGAATCAAAGCGGTCCTGCAGCTCCACCCCGTAGGCGCCGATGTTCTGCACCGGGGCGGCGCCCACGGTGCCGGGGATCAGCGCCAGGTTCTCCAGCCCCGGCCAGCCCTGCTGCAGGGTCCAGGCCACCGTGTCATGCCAGGGCTCGCCCGCCGCCACTTCCACCACCCAGGCGTCGGGGGTTTCCTGCACCAGGCGGCGCCCACGCAGCTCCATCTTCAGCACGGTGGTTTTCACGTCCCCCGTGAGCACCACATTGCTGCCCCCGCCCAGCACAAACACCGCCTCGCCCGCCTGCGCGGCGGTGTGGTGCCAATCCACCAGATCCTGCAGGCTGCGCACGCGCACCAGGGTTTCGGCACGGGCCACGATGCCAAAGCTGTTGTAGGGCTGTAAAGAGACGTTTTTCTCGACTAACATTGCCTCCATTGTCGCACCCGCCTTTGTAGGCGGTGCTGCGTTGACTTTTCCAATTGCTGTTCTGCCATGCCGTCTTTTGATACCGTTTGTGAAGCCGATTTTGTCGAAGTGAAGAATGCCGTGGAGAACGCGGCCAAGGAGATCGGCACCCGTTTTGACTTCAAGGGCACCTCTGCTGCCGTCGAGCTCAAGGACAAGGAGATCACACTCTTTGGCGATGCCGAGTTCCAGCTCACCCAGGTGGAGGATCTCCTGCGCAACAAGCTCACCAAGCGCAACGTGGACGTGCGCTTCCTCGACATCGGCAAGCCCCAGAAAGTCGGCGGCGACAAGGTCAAGCAGGTGGTCAAGGTGCGCAACGGCATCGACAGTGAACTGGCCAAGAAGATCCAGCGTCTCGTCAAGGACAGCAAGATCAAGGTGCAGGCCGCCATCCAGGACGAAAAGGTCCGCGTCACTGGCGCCAAGCGCGACGACCTGCAGGCCGTGATGGCGCTGATCCGCAAGGAGATCGCCGACATGCCGCTGTCGTTCAACAACTTCCGCGACTGACAGCGCACCACCCCGGGAGCCCCTCCATGCCGCAGCGCCCTTCTCTTGTTCGGTCTGCCCTGCTGCTGGGGCTGGGCCTGTGGTGCAGCGCTGCAGCCCAGGCGGCCCCGGCCGTCTCGCTGGCCGGGGTGCTGGGTGGCAAGGCCCTGCTTGTGGTCGATGGTGCGCCGCCCAAGGGCGTGGCACCGGGCCAGACCCACCAGGGGGTGAAGGTGGTGTCGGTCAGCCGCGATGCCGTGGTCGTCGATATCAACGGCACCAGCAGCACCTTGCGGCTGGGTGAGTCGCCGGTAAACGTAGGCGGCTCCGGCGCGGGCCGCCGCATCGTGCTCAAGGGCGACAGCCGGGGGCATTTCGTCAACCAGGGCATGATCAATGGGCGCATCATGCAGTTCATGGTGGACACCGGTGCCACCACCGTGTCCATCGGCCGCCCGGACGCCGAACGCATGGGTCTCAAATACCAGGGCGGCCAGGTGGTGAACATGAACACCGCCAATGGCGTGACCCAGGGCTGGCGCATGCGGTTGGACTCGGTCCGCATCGGCGATGTGGAAGTGCTCAATGTGGATGCCATCATCACCCCGCAGGCCATGCCCTACGTGCTGCTGGGCAACAGTTTTCTGGGCCAGTTCCAGATGACACGCACGAACGACCAGATGGTGCTGGAAAAGCGCTAATGCCTACCTCTGCCCCCCTGCGCCCCACCCACGACGACGAGTACGAGGATCTGCTCGGGCTTTGGGGCGATCTGGAGTCGGGCCTGTCGGTGCTGCTCTCGCGCCCGCAGAACGTGGTGGACTTTGGCGCCAAGGTACGCCAGTTCGACCAATGGCTGCAAGACCTGGTGGCGCACGACATCGACAGCGCGCTGTACCTGATGTTCCAGCTCGCGGCCACGTCCACCGTGGGCTACAGCACCTCGCACGCACTGGTGTGCGGCACGCTGTGCCACATCATGGCGCGCGAACTCAACCTGCCAGTGAATGAGCGCAACGCGCTGGTGCGCGCCGCGCTGACCATGAACATCGCCATGACCCGCCTGCAGGACGAACTGGCCGCGCAGCGCGAGCAGCCCAGCCCGGCGCAGAAAGAGGCCATTGGCGCGCACCCCCACCAATCGCAGGATCTGCTGGTGCAACTGAAGGTCACCAACGGGCTGTGGCTGGACCTGGTGGGCCAGCACCACGAGCGGGTGCCCGAGCGCGAGCCGCTGCACAGCCTGAGCGAGGTGGACCGGCTGACGCGCATCCTGGGCACCATCGACCGCTATGCCGCCATGATCAGCCCGCGCAAGTCCCGCTCTGGGCGCAGCGCCACCGACTCGGTGCGTGCCCTGGTGGACATGGAGGAGCGCGACGAGGTCGGCCTGGTGCTGGTGCGCACCGTGGGCCTGTGCCCGCCGGGCTCCTTTGTGCGCCTGGACAACGGCGACATAGCCGTGGTGCTGCGCCGCAGCGCCAAGCCCAACCTGCCCCTGGTGGCCAGCATTGTGGAGCGCGGGGGCAAGCTGCTGACCGAACCCAGGCTGCACCAGACCGCCGAGGGCAAGCCCCGCATCCAATCGGCCCTGGCACGCAACGCCGTGACCGTGGAGCTGAACCACCGCACCATGGTGCGCCTGGGCCTCTACGCCGCCATGCCCGAGCTGACGACGCAGCCCGCCGCGCTGTAGCTCAATGCGAATGGGCGCCCAGGTGGCCCCAAAAGACCAAGGCATCGCGCCCCTGTACCGACAAGTCCACCTTTGCACCCACCGGCAGCAGCACCTTGGTAGGCACATGGCCATACGGCAGGCCCGTGAGCACCGGAATGGCCAGTTGGCTGCGCAGCCAGTCCACCACGGTCTGCAGCTTGAAACCCTTGTCGTGCGGCGCCAGCCGGTAGTTGCTGAACTGGCCCAGCACCAGCGCCTTTTGCCGCGCCAGCACACCGGCATGCAACAGTTGCGTGAGCATGCGCTCCACCCGGTAGGGGTGCTCGTTCACGTCTTCGACAAACAGAATGCCACCGTCCATCTGGGGAAAGTACGGCGTGCCCACCAGCGCGCACAACACGGCCAGGTTGCCCCCCCACAGGGTGCTCGAAGCAATCTCGAACTCGGGCAGCGGCACTTCGGGCGCGGCAGCGGCCCGCCGCTCCTTGGGCATGCGCCAGCCAGCGCCCTCGCCGTGGCCGGTGAGCAGGTCGTCAAAACAGGCTTCCATGATGTCGTCAGGCCCCTCCTGCACGCCAAAGTCGGCGCCCAGCGCCGGGCCAGCCCAGGTTACGGCGCCAGCCTGCGCCAGCACAGCGCACTGCAGCGCGGTGAAGTCGCTGATGCCCACAAACTGCGTGCCCTTGTCCACCGCGCGTGCCACGGCAGCACAGTCAATGCCCGGCAGGATGCGCGTGAGGCCATAGCCCCCGCGTGAGATCAGCGCCACGTCGGCGCCGCTGGCGGCTGCCCGGTGGATGGCGGCCAGGCGCGTGGCATCGTCGCCCGCAAAGCGGGTGTGCTGTGCCAGGGCGTCGGGGTCGATCTCCACCTCGTGCCCCAGTGCCTGCAGGCGTTTGACGCCCCGACGAAAGGCCACCTTGTCGCGCACGGCGCTGGAGGGTGAATAGATGTAGATGTGCTTGGGGCCGTGGTCGTGGCCGCAGCCACAGGCGGCATGGTCGTGGTCGGAAGGCAAGGCATTCGGGCCCTGCGCGGGCCCGCTCCGTGGATGCTCAAAGGCGGAAGTATTCCACAGCCTCAGGCACCTTCTCCGAGCCCCAGGCTCTGGCACCGCGACTCAGATACCAGACAACACCGCATCCATGGCAGCAACCAAAGTGCTGGCCTGCGTTGCCACGTTGTCAACCGAGCATCGCAACTGCTTGACTGGCAAAGGCGCCGCAAAGTGTGCCAACGCATGCAGACGCTGACCGTTGACGGTGATGACCGGACACAGTGTGGTCGGCACCTTGCCCGGAAAGTCGAGCACGGCCAGCGGCACGGTCAGTCGGGTAGCCAGTGCATCGAGCAAATCACTCTGGATCACGACCACGAAAGGGATGCCGCTGGCCCCACTGGCGCTGGGGTTGGGAAAAACGTCGTACTGGGCCATTTACCAAGGCCGCAGGTCGGCACCCGGAATACCCAGTGTGTCGACAAGGGCGTTCTGGTTCGCCAGCCAGTCGCCAAAATCGGCTTCAAACGCCTTTTTGCGCGCAGCGAGATCGGCCTTACCCGCGCTGGACCGCAGGGCTTGGTAGTGTTCGACGCTGAGGATTACCGTATCGAGTTGACCCGCCTTTTCCACAAAAACAGGTTCGCGCTTGGCTTGGGCGCAGAGGCTGCCAAAACGGTTTTTGGCTTCGGTGGCTGTAACGCGCATGACGAACTCCTTCGGTAGTTGGCCATTTTAGCCATCGTTTTTGAAGTAGCACCCAGTGGGGTAGGTGATGCACCCCCAATGCCATGCTCAAAGGCGGAAGTAATCCACAGCCTGCTGCGCGATCGGCGCGCCGTGCTCCTGCACGAAATGGCCCGTCTGCGGCAGCACTACCAGCTCGGGCGCGCCGCGCACGGTTTGCTGCAGGCGCTGCATCACCGGCACGCCCAGGACGGGATCGCACGCGCCTGCGAAGAGCAGGCTGCGGCCCGTCCAGCGGTGCTGCCAAAAATCACGCGCCGCCTGGGAGAGTGCGGCGCCCGGAGCCCCGGGGTGGTCGGGCACAAGGCGGGGAAAGGCGCGCAGCGCAGCGCGATGGCCCGCATCGGGAAACGGCGCATCGTAGGCCGCGCACTCGGCTGCACCCAGGTGCGGGTTGCCACGCGCCAGCAAGCGGCCCACGCCGAACAGCGGCTTGTCGGCGCACATGGCGCGCCAGTCCAGAAAGCCCTGCGAGAGCGGCTCCTCGCCCGTGGCCAGCAGGGTGTTCATGGCCAACAGACCGACATAGCACTCGGGCGCGGCCATGGGCAGCGTCAGGCCCAGGATGCCGCCCCAGTCCTGCACCACGAGCACCACGTTGTGCAGATCCAGCCGCTGCACCAGCTCCAGCAGCACCTGGCGGTGCCCGTCGAAGCAGTGGGCGTGCTCCTTCTTGGGCTTGTCGCTCTTGCCAAAGCCGATGAGGTCGGGCGCGACCACGCGGTGGCCCGCCTGCACAAAGACCGGCAGCATGTGGCGGTACAGGTAGCTCCAGGCCGGGTTGCCGTGCAGGCACAGCCAGGTGATGGGCGCATCGCGCGGGCCTTCGTCCAGGTAGTGCAGGCGCAGGCCTGCCAGCGCGGGCAAGTCGCTCACGTAGTGCGGTGCCCAGGGGTAGCCGGGCAGGTCGGCAAAGCGCGCCTCGTGCGTGCGCAGCGCATCGTCGCGCAGCGGGTGGGCGGCCAGCGCCTGGCTGCGCTGCTGCTGGCGGCGGTTGCGGAAGAACTGGGCCAGCAGTGCCCCGCATTCCTGCGCCAGCACCCCGCCCTGCACCTGGGTCTGGTGGTTGAGCTGGGGCTGGGCAAACAGGTTGACCACCGAACCGGCCGCGCCGGTCTTGGGGTCTGCTGCGCCAAACACCACGCGCGGCAGGCGTGCGTGCAGGAGCGCACCGCTGCACATGGCGCAAGGCTCCAGCGTGACGTAGAGCGTGCAGTCTTCGAGCCGGTAGTTGCCCAACTGCTGGGCGGCCGCCCGCAGGGCCACGATTTCGGCATGGGCGGTGGGGTCGTGCCCCGCCACCGGTGCGTTGCGGCCGGTGGCAATCAGCGTGTCGCCCCGCACCAGCACGGCGCCCACCGGCACCTCGCCCGCTTGTGCCGCCGCCTGCGCCTGGGCCAGGGCCTGGCGCATCCAGTGCTCGTCCTGTGCAAGGGTCATTTGCTATTATTTTTATAGCTGCTGGCGCTTATCCAATAAGCGATAGAGGCATATTTGATCAATATTCTATGGAGGCCGGGCGCGCCTGTTGCAAGGCCTGGTCCAGCGCCTTGCGGTACTGCTCCTGCACCTGCTGGGCCTGCGCGGGGGTGGTCACGGTGGTGGGCATGTCCGGCAGCGGCGCCACGGGCGCCACGGCGGGGGGCGGCAGTGTTTTGCGTGTGAGCAGTGCCACCACGGCCAGCACCACCAGCAAGGAAATCAGTCCCAAGGCAGCACGCATGTCATTCCTCCTGAATGGGCACCATGCCCAAGGTTTGCATCCATTGCGCCAGGGCCTGCGCGTCCGGCCCACCCTGGCGGTAGGCGGCATGCAGCGCGGCATGCGACTCCTTGCGGTGCTGGTTGAGCTTGAGCTTGCATTGCAGCGCCGTCACATGCAGCTCGAAGGCGACGATGCCCGCCATCATCTTGAGCGCAAAGTCTTCCCCCAGGGCGCGCCACTGCGCGGCATAGGGCGGCTCGTGGTCGCCGATCAAGGCTTTGAGCAAGGCGTCCTTGGCTGCGGGTTCCTCCACCATGTGCGCGCGCACCCGGCAGTGCACGGCCAGGTAGTTCCAGCTGGGTACTCGCTGCAGGTCAGGGTACACGGCGGGCGACAGGTAGGCGTGCGGCCCCAGAAAGGCCACCAGCGCCTCGGGGCGCTGCTGCAGGTAGCGCCAGTGCGGGTTGCCGCGCGCGCAGTGGCCCAGCAGCACACGCTGTTCGCCACGCACCTGCAGGTGCAGGGGAAGGTGGGTGATGAAGGGAAAGCCCTCGTCGTCCGTGGAAGCCAGGCTGGCCAGCGGGTGGGCGCGCATCAATGCGTCGGCATGCGCGCTGTCGTGGCTTAGGAAATGGGCGGGCAGGTACATGGTGGAGCGGGTGTTCGGAACGCGCTCCACTGTAGCGGCAAAGCGGGTGCGAATCAGCCCAGCACTTCCTTGAGCGCAACGTCGTACAGATCGGTGAGCTTTTCCAGCACTTCCAGCAGGCGTTCGCTGGTGGTGGCCACGGTTTCCAGCGCCTTGTCGTCGGGCTTGCGCTGCAGGGCCGACTCGAAAAACAGCCACTGCCCCCTGCCCAGCTCCAGCTCGTTGCGAATGGCAGGCGTGCTGATGGGTGCTGCGGCCAGCGTGTCCAGGGCCAGCCGGAACTCGGTGGCGTCTGCCTTCATCTGGTCGCGCAGGCCCTTGCCGTCGAGCTTGGCTGCGGTCAAGAAGTAGTCGCGCGCGATGCGCTGGGACAGGGCGCGCTGGCGACCGGCGATGTTGATCAGCTTGGCCGAGCCCACCTTGGCGACCTTCTCGAACGCTTCGGCCGTGGTTTGCGCAGCCAGCATCACCTTGTCGGACTGCTGCGCGAGCGCCGCCACGGATTCGCGTGTAGGCGGCAGCACCACCAGGGCGTCGGCGGTATCGGCCTGTTTCTTCAGCTCGGCCACCTGGCGCGCCACCTCGGGCGGCAGGCTGGACTTGGCCAGTTCATCAAAGCCCTTGCGCGCCTGCTGGCGTGCATCGGCCAAGGTCTTGCTCGAAGCCTCGGGCAACACGCCCAGCAGGATTTGGCAATACGACTTGGCCAGCCGCTGCGACAAGGCCCGGTTGCGCGCAGCCCGGTTGAAGGCGGCGGACAAAGCCAGTTGTGCCTGCGCATGGCCCAGCGCCGGAACCAGCAAAAGCGCCGCTGCCGACTGCAGGGCCGTGCGGCGGGAAATCCCGTCGGCAAAGGCATGTTTGATAGTTTTCATTGCGATCACCCATTGAGAAAATAAATGGATTGTGCTCCGGGAAAACACGTGTGTCACCTGATGCACATCAAGCGTTTCGCAACACTGTCATTTCCCAGGGCAACCCACCCGCCCGAAAGACGCAGCAGACAACTGCGGCAAAATGGCGCCATGTCCGAACGCGTCATCCCCCTGGTGGATCAGCGAACCGCAGCCCTGGCCGCCCGCGTGCCCGCCACACCCGTGGCACCCACCGGCCTGCTGGCCGACTCGCTGCACCGCCCCTTGCGCGACCTGCGCATCAGCGTGACCGACCGCTGCAACTTCCGCTGCAACTACTGCATGCCCAAGGAAGTGTTCGACAAGGACTACCCTTACCTGCCGCACAGCGATCTGCTGAGTTTTGAAGAAATCACGCGCCTGACGGCCGTTTTTCTGCGCCACGGCGTGCGCAAGATCCGGCTCACGGGCGGCGAACCACTGCTGCGCCGCAACATCGAGGCGCTGATCGCCCAACTGGCCGCCCTGCGCACTGTGGACGGCCTGCCGCCCGAGATCACGCTCACCACCAACGGCTCCTTGCTGGCGCGCAAGGCCCGTGCGCTGCGCGAAGCGGGCCTGCAGCGCGTGACCGTGAGCCTGGACGGGCTGGACGACGCCGTCTTTCGGCGCATGAACGATGTGGACTTCCCGGTGGCCGACGTGCTGGACGGCATTGCCGCCGCGCGCGCTGCGGGGCTGCACCCGGTCAAGGTCAACATGGTGGTCAAGCGCGGCACCAACGAGCACGAGATCCTGCCCATGGCGCGGCACTTTCGCGGTACCGGCACCGTGCTGCGCTTCATCGAGTACATGGATGTGGGCGCCACCAACGGCTGGCGTATGGACGAGGTGCTGCCCTCGCACGAGGTGATCGCCCGCCTGCGCGCCGAACTGCCCCTGGTGCCGCTGGACCCCAGCGCGCCAGGCGAGACGGCGCAGCGCTGGGGCTACGCCAACGCCCAGAGCCAGCACGACCCCGCACTGGGCGAGGTGGGCGTGATCAGCAGCGTGACCCAGGCCTTTTGCGGCGATTGCAACCGTGCCCGCCTCTCGACCGAAGGGCGCCTTTACCTGTGCCTGTTTGCCGACAGGGGCTACGACCTGCGCAGCCTGTTGCGCGGTGGCGCCAGCGACGCGGACCTGGCCAGCGCGCTGGGCGCCATATGGCAGGGCCGCAGCGACCGTTATTCCGAGCTGCGTGCCAGCCTGCCGCCGGAATCGGGCCAGGGCAAGCGGCGCATCGAGATGAGCTACATCGGTGGCTGAGCGCACCCCATGATTGCCACCCACGACATCACCGGCATGGTGCTCGCTGGCGGTCGGGGCCTGCGCATGGGCGGCGCCGACAAGGGCTTGCAGTTGCTGGACGGCGTGCCCCTGGCGCTGCGCGCCCTGCAGCGGCTGTCGCCGCAGGTGGGCGCACTGCTGGTCAATGCCAACCGCAACACCGACACCTACGCCCGCTTCGGCGTGCCCGTGTGCGCCGACACGGTGGAGGGATTTGCCGGACCGCTGGCCGGTTTTCTGGCCGGGCTGGCGCACTGCCGCACGCCCTGGCTGCTCACGGTGCCTTGCGACAGCCCCCGTTTCCCCACCGACCTGGCAGCACGCCTGGCCGCCGCCGCGCAGGCGCAGGACGCCGAGATCGCCATCGCCCTGGCCCCGGACAGCGAAGCCCCCGATGCCGCCCTGCGCCCTCAGCCCGTGTTCTGCCTGCTGCGCTCAGGCCTGCACGAGAGCCTGCAGCGCTTTGTCGCCCAGGGGGGCCGCAAGGTCGGTGCCTGGACTGCGCAGCACCGCTGCGCCCAGGTTCCCTTCGACCAGCCCGGCGACGACCCGCTGGCCTTCTTCAACGCCAACACACCCGACGAGCTGCGCAGCCTGGTTTGACGCACCGACGCACGGGTCTGCTCCCGGCTTTGCAGGCCCGCGCGTCGGAGACAATCAGCCCCCATGGATTCACGGCATCTTTCTCTTTTGCGACCTGTCGGCCCGGTGTTGATCATCGCCGGTCTGGTCGATACCGCCGCCCTGGCCTACAGCCTGCGCCAGGGCACCTACTACCCACCCGGATGGGGTGTGTTCGCCCTGGCCAGCGGCGTACTGGTGTTTCGGGGCAGTTTGCGCGCGGCCCTGGTGGTGCGCTGGGTGGCCTGCCTTGCATTGGCCGCCGGCACGGCATTGCTCCTGGGCTTGCCCATGATGCAACCCTTCAGCCTCACCTTCACGCAATTGCGCCTGAACCAGGGCCCTGCGCTGGACATGGTGGCACTTGTGGCCGCCGTGCTCGCACTGCTGGCCTGGCTGGTCTGGCAGCTGGGGCGCGAGCCCCTGCGTGCGGCCCGCAGCCAGGCCGGGCTGCCCCAGCGCTCCCTGCTCATGCCTGTGTTGGCAGGTGTGGCCATGGTCGTGGCGCTGGCCATTTACCTGATCACCATGCGGGTGGGCGCCACCGCCCACAACGCCAAGATGCTGGCTGAGCAGCAGGTGGGGCCTGGCTACCGCTTCCACATCAGTGCACTGCGCAGCAGCCGGGAGAATAAGGGCCGATCCGTGGTCGGTGTGGTGATTGCCTGGAAGGAAGACGACATCCAGCGCATCCCGGTGCACTGGCTGGAGCCCTGAGCAAGCGCTGAGTCAAGTCAACAGGCCACGATGCGGCACGCCTTGCCGCTGCGCCCCCTGGGCACGCTGTGGCCCAGTTCGGTGCGCACCTGGATGGGCGCCAGGCCCTGGCTGGCGGCGTAGCCCTTGAGCGCCGTGCGGCAGCGCGCCGCCGCTGCCCGCCCCTCCTCGCCACGCTGGGGCAGGCGCAGCAGCAGCGTGCTGGCGTCGATCTGGCGCAGGTGGAAGTCGAACACGCCGGCGCCCTCCTCCAGCACCGTGCTCAGCGCCAGGGGCAGCAGCGTGGCGGTGCCACCGTCGCTGCGGGCCATGCGCAGGGGGTCGTCCTGGCGGCCCCGCACCTCGATCACCGGCAGGGGCGATCCGCAAGCACAGGCTTCACCATGCACCAACACCTGGTCGCCCAGCTCGTAGCGGATGAGTGGCTGCACATGGTTGGCCAGGCTGGTCAGCAACACGCTGCAGGCAGGCTCACCCGCAGGCACCGGGCGGCGCTTCTCGTCCACGGGTTCGAGGATGACCCAGTCGGCATTGAGGTGCATGCGGCCCCGCGCACACTCCCAGCCCATGGCCAGAAATTCAGACGCGCCGTAGCTGTTGCGCAGCACGCCCCCCAAGCCGCTTTCAATGTGCGCGCGCACGGCGGGGCTCAGGGTTTCGCCACCCGTCCAGATTTCGCGCGGCGCAATGTGCAGGTGCCCTTCCAGTGCCTCCTGCGCGAGCAATGCCGCCGCGGTGGGATAGGTAATGAGCACCGTGGGCGCAAAGGCGTTGAGCCCGTCAACCAACTGCTGCGTGGGCGACTGGATGGAGAAGCTGCGCGTGGTGGCCGCAATCCAGGGGTTGATGCTGCGCAGCCGCTGCAGCGACACCATGCTGGCGAAATGCCCCCCGGTGGCGCCCACAAAGGCATGGCGCTCGGCCAGGTGCAGCGGGTCCATCCAGTGCGCCAGCGGGCGGGGCTGGCTGCGGCGCAGGGCCTCCAGGGCGTCGTACACGGCCATGGCCTGGCCGTCCTGCACAAAGATGCCCGGCGTGCCCGTGGTGCCTGAGCTCTCCCACACCATGTAGCGGCCCAGCCAGGGCTCGGCAATGCGTTCGGGGTCAGTGGTGAGCTCGCGCAACTCGTCCAGGCGCAGGCGCGGGTCGGTCACCCAGTCGTCAAAACGCTCCATGAGTTGGCCGCGCGTGACCACAGGCAGGCGCTCCAGCGGCGTGCTGCTGCACACGCCAGGGCCCCACAGCTCCTGGTAAAAGCGCGAGCCGCGCAGCGCCGCATCGAGCAACTGCACCAGCCGCACGCGTTGGCGCTGCGCAATGCCCATGCGCGAGCCACGCTGTGCCGCCATCACATCGAGCGACACCGTGGACAGGCGCAGCAGATCGAACACAGGATTCATGGCGATGTGGCCAGGGCGAGCCGTGGCGGAGGTGCCTGCGGTGCAGGGGCTTGGCCTGGGCCGGTCTGCCCAGTGAGGCCATCATAGAAACCAGGCCCGGCGGTGGCAATGGATGCGCGGCACCGCCCGGTGGCGGGCTTTGACCTGCATCACAAACCCGTCATTGCGGCAGCGCACAATGAAAGTTCCTCTCTCCCGGAGTCTTCATGCCACGCAAGCCGACCCCCGCCGCCACCGAGCCCCGCACTGCCGCCACACCGCCGCGCGCCGCCGAAACCCCGACCCAGAAGCTCGACCGCCTGACCCAGGCGGCCGTGGCGCCGCTGACCGGCGGTCTCTCCCCGGTGTCGCTGGGGCTGGCCACCGCCGACTGGGCCTGGCACCTGGCGCTCTCGCCGGGACGCCAGCTCGAACTGGCCGCGCTGGCCCTGCAATTGGGACGCCAGCACCTGCAGGAAGGCTTGTCACCATCCACAGCGCCCCCGGCGCCCGAGGACGACCCGCGCTTTCGCGACGAAGCCTGGGCACAGTGGCCCCACCGCCAGTGGCGCGCGGGCTTCCATGCGGCAGAGGCCTTCTGGCACGACGCCGCGCACGTGCCCGGCATGACCGCGCACCACGCCCAGATCACCCGCTTCTTTGCGCGCCAGTGGCTGGACATGCTGGCCCCGGCCAACTGGCCCGCCACCAACCCCCAGGTGCAGCAGGATCTGTGGCAGCACAGTGGCGCCCACCTGCGCCAGGGCCTGCAGCACTGGCTGGCCGACACCACGGGCACACCGGACGCAGACACCCCGCCGCAGCGCTTTCGCTTGGGGCATGACGTGGCCGCCACCCCCGGCAAGGTGGTGTTTCGCAACGCCCTGATCGAACTCATCCGCTACGCGCCGCAAACCGCCACGGTGCACCCCGAGCCCGTGCTCATCGTGCCGTCGTGGATCATGAAGTACTACATCCTCGACCTCTCGCCGCACAACTCCATGGTGCGCTACCTGGTGCAGCAGGGGCACACGGTGTACATGCTGTCCTGGCACAACCCCGACGCACACGACGCCGAGCTGACCATGGACGACTACCTGCGCCTGGGTGTGCTGGACGCCCTGCAGGCGGTGGGCGCGCAGCACGGCACCGACACGCCCGTGCACGCCATGGGCTACTGCCTGGGCGGCACACTGCTGGCCATTGCCGCCGCCGCGCTGGCCAGGCCCCAGAGCGTGGCTGGGCAAGACCAGTTGCCGCCGCTGCAAAGCCTCTCGCTGCTGGCGGCGCAGACCGACTTTTCCGAGCCCGGCGAGCTGGGCCTGTTCATCGACGAAGGCCAGATCGACTGGCTGGACCACACCACGCGCGGCCAGGGCTACCTGTCGGGCAAGCAGATGGCGGGCTCGTTCGAATTTCTGCACTCGCGCGACCTGGTGTGGGCGCGGCGCATGCGCGAGTACCTGCTGGGCGAGCGCGACCAGCCCAACGACCTGATGGCCTGGAACGCCGACACCACGCGCATGCCTGCGCGCATGCACCACGAATACCTGACCGACCTGTACCTGAACAACGCCCTGGCACGCGGCAGCTACCGCGTGGAAGGCCGCCCCGTGTCGCTGGACGACCTGCGCCTGCCCGTGTTTGCCGTGGGCACCCAGCGCGACCACGTGTCGCCCTGGACCTCGGTGTACAAGCTGCACCACCTGTGCGACGCCGAAATCACCTTCGCACTGACCAACGGCGGGCACAACGCGGGCATCATCTCCGAGCCCGGCCACGCCGGCCGCCACTACCAATGGGCCACCCGTCCCGCGAACGGCCCCTGGACCGAAGCGGCGGACTGGGCCGCCAGCGCGCCACGGCACGAGGGCTCCTGGTGGAGCGCCTGGCAGGCCTGGCTGGCCGCCCGCTCCTCGGCACCGCAACCCGCAGCCCGCATCCCCAAGGCCAGCGTGCTGTGCGACGCACCAGGCACCTATGTGCTGCAACGCTACCGCGAGAAAAATTAGATCAAATCAGCCTCTAGGGCAATAAATACGGGCGCAAGCAGCTATCAAATAAATAGCATCAATGCGGTGTCCCCGCAGGCTGCACCTGCGCGTCGCGCGGCCCCGGCACGGCCGTGCGTGCCAGCAAGGCATACATGGTGGGCACCACAAACACGGTGAGCACCGTGCCCAGGCCCATGCCGCCCACAATGACCCAGCCGATCTGCATGCGGCTCTCGGCGCCTGCACCATGGGCCAAGGCCAGCGGGATGGCGCCCAGCACCATGGCGCCGGTGGTCATGAGGATGGGACGCAGGCGCTGGCTGGAGGCCTGCACCAGCGCATCGACCATCTCCAGCCCCTGGGCACGCAACTGGTTGGCAAACTCCACAATCAGGATGCCGTGCTTGGTGATCAAGCCCACCAGCGTGATCAGCCCGATCTGCGAATACACGTTGAGCGACCCTCCGCCCCATTTGAGCGCCAGCAGCGCACCCAACATGGACAAGGGCACCGAGAGCAGGATGACCAGGGGGTCGATGAAGCTCTCGAACTGTGCCGCCAGCACCAGGTAGATGAACACCAGCGCCAGCACAAACACCACGCCCAGCGCCCCTTGCGAACTGCGGAATTCGCGCGAGATACCGTTGAGCTCTGTGGTGTAGCCCGGCTTGAGCACCTGGGCGGCCGTGCGGTCCATGAAGGCCAGCGCCTCGCCCAATGAATAGTCGGGCGCCAGGTTGGCAGTGATGGTGGCCGAACGGCGCTGGCCAAAGTGGTTGAGCTCCCGCGGGCTCACGCTCTCCTGCACGCTGACCAGGCTGGACAGCGGCACCATGGCATCGCCGCGCCCGCGCACATGGATGGTGTCGATGTCCTGCGGCGTGCTGCGGCTGCCGCCTTCGGTCTGCACGATCACGTCGAACTGCTCGGCGTCGCGCTTGTAGCGCGTGACGGTGCGTCCGCCCAGCATGGTCTCGATGGCACGCGCCACCACGTCCACGTTCACGCCCAGGTCTGCCGCACGCTCGCGGTTCACGCGGATGCGCAGCTCGGGCTTGTTCAGGCGCAAGTCCACGTCGGGCGAGAGGATGCCGGGGTTCTTGGCCACCTCGGCCAGGATGCGCGAGACCGCAGTGTGCAGATCCTCGTAGCTCTCCGAGGTCTGCACCACAAAGTTGAGCGGCCGCGAGCGAAAGCCCTGCCCCAGCGACGGCGGCGTGACGGGAAACGCGCTCACCCCCGGCAGGCTGCTGATGCGGCCCTGCATCTCCCGCGCCAGTTGCAGGGTGCTGCGCTGGCGCTCCTCCCAGTCCACTGCGCGATAGACCACACTGCCTTGCGACACGGTGGGGTTGCCCACGTTGGCGTAGATGCGGTCGAACTCGGGGTAGTCGCGACCGATTTTTTCCAGCTCGCGCGCATAGCGGTCGGTGTATTCCAGCGTGGCGCCGTCGGGCGCGCTGAAGCTCGCCAAAATGGTGCCCCGGTCTTCCAGCGGCGAGAGCTCTTGGCGCATGCTGGGCCAAATCAACGCAATGGCCACGGCACAGGCCAGCATGACCGCCAGCACCAGCCAGCGCGCCTGCAGCAGCACCCCGGCGCGGGCCGTGAGCACCCAGCGCAGCAGGCGGCCGTAGCCATCGGACAAGGCCGTGAGCCAACGCTCCATGCTGCGGTCGAACCAGCCCGGCTTGGGGTTGTGGCGCAGCAGCAGCGAACACATCATGGGCGAGAGCGTGAGCGCCACAAAGCCCGACACCAGCACTGCCCCGGCCAGTGCCAGCGCAAACTCGATGAACAGGCGCCCCGTGCGCCCCGGCGTAAAGGCCAGCGGCGCATACACCGCCACCAGCGTGAGCGTCATGGCCACAATGGCAAAGCCGATCTCGCGCGCACCGCGAATGGCCGCGCTGAAGGGCTCCATGCCCTCCTCGATGTGGCGGAAGATGTTCTCCAGCATGACGATGGCGTCGTCCACCACCAGCCCAATGGCCAGCACCAGCGCCAGCAGTGTGAGTGTGTTGATGGAGAACCCCGCCAGGTGCATGAGCGCAAAGCTGCCGATCAGGCTGACCGGAATGGTGACGATGGGAATGATGGACGCACGCACCGTGCGCAGAAAGACAAAGATCACCAGCGCCACCAGCACCACCGCTTCCACCAGGGTGGTGAACACGCTCTGGACGGAGCGGTCGATGAAGCGCGAGTTGTCGTTGGCAATGTCCACCGACACCTCGGGCGGCAGGTCCGCCTGGAGCTGGGGCAGCATGGCGCGCACGCCCTTGGAGATCTCCAGCGGGTTGGCCGTGGTCTGGCGGATCACGCCCACCGAGATGGCGTCGCGCCCGTTCAGGCGCACGCGGCTGCGGTCGCTGGCGGGGCCCTCTTCCACGCGCGCCACATCGCCCAGGCGCACGGCAAAGCCGTTGACGCTGCGCACCACGATGTTGGCAAACTCCTGCGGCTGTGCCAGGCTGGTCTGCGCAGTCACGCTGAACTCGCGCTCCACCGACTCGATGCGCCCGGCGGGCAACTCCAGGTTGCTGCGCCGGATGGCGTCTTCCACGTCCTGCGTCGTGAGCCGGTAGCCAGCCATGCGCTGCGGGTCCAGCCACACGCGCATGGCGTAGCGGCGTTCGCCGTAGATGGGCACGTCGGCCACGCCGCTCACGGTCTGCAGCCGGGGCTTGACGATGCGCACCAGCAGGTCGTTGATCTGCAGCGGTGAAAGCGTGTCGCTGCTGAAGGCCAGCCACATCACGGGCACGGCGTCGGCCTCGACCTTGGCGATCACGGGCTCATCCACCCCATCGGGCAGGCGGTTGCGCACGCGGGAGGTGCGGTCGCGCACCTCGGCGGCGGCGTTGTCGGCGTCCTTTTCGAGTCGAAAGCGCACGCTGATCTGGCTTTGCTCGGCACGGCTCAGCGAGGTGATGACATCGACCGCGTCGATGCCCGCAATCGAGTCTTCGAGCGGCTTGGTGACCTGCGCCTCCATTACCTCGGCCGAAGCACCCGCGTAATACACCCTCACGGTGACCACGGGCTCATCGGTGCGCGGGTACTCGCGCACCGACAGGCGGTCGAAGCTCACGGTGCCAATCAAGAGCACCAACAGCGACAGCACGGTGGCCAGCACTGGGCGACGAATGGAGATTTCAGCCAACTGCATGGGGCAGGTGCTCCGGTGCCGTCAACGGCCTGGTGCCTGGGCAGCGCTGGCCGCCGGGGCTGCAGGACGTGCCTCGGGCTGCGCCGCGGCCATGCGCACTGGCGTGCCGTCGCGCTGCAGCCGCTGCTGGCCTGCAGTGACCACCTGGTCCTGCAGCGCCAGGCCCTGGCGCACCTCGACCATGCCATCGCGGCGCTTCCCCAGTTGCACACTGGTGCGGCGCGCTACCCAGCCCTGGCCCGAGGCGTCGGCTTCGAGCTTGAACACGTAGGGACTCGTGCCCTGCGGCACGATGGCCTCCTCGGGGACGACCAGCGCCTGCACCGGCGCACCAAACACGGCGGTCACCCGCGCAAACATGCCGGGGCGCAGAACGCCCTGGCGGTTGTCCAGCCCGGCCCGCACCGCCACCGAGCGGCCATTGGCGTCGATCTGTGGGTCGATGGCCTGCACCTGGGCTTCAAAGCTGCGGCCCGGCAGTGCATCCAGCTCCACCCGCACGGCCTGGCCCGTGCGCAGCTGGGGCTGGTAGCGCTCGGGCAGGCGAAAGTCCACCACCATGCTGTCGATGTCTTCGATATTGACGATGTCGGCCCCATCCTTGAGGTAGTCGCCCACATGCACATTGCGGATGCCCGCCATGCCATCGAACGGCGCCACGATGCGCAGCCGCGCCACTTGCGCCTGCGCCAGCGCCAGCTTGGCCTGAGCCACCTGCAGGCTGGCAGCGCTTTCATCGAGCGAGCGTTGGCTCACAAAGCCCTGCGCCACCAGCTCGCGGTTGCGCTGGTGGTTGGCCTGGGCAATGGACAGCTCGGCCTGCGCCTGCTGCACCTGGGCCTGGGGCAACTGGTCGTCAAACTGCACCAGCACCTGCCCCTTGCGCACACGCGCACCGTCGCTGAAGTGGATGTGCGTCACCCGCGCGCTGACCTCGGGCCGTAGCACCACGCTGCGGCGAGAACGCAGGCTGCCCACGGCCTGGGCCTCGTCGCCCAGGGCCATGCTGCGCACGGTGGACACTTCCACCGCCACGGGTTGCGCCGGCCCCGAAGCGCCGGCACTGCGGGTGGGTGCGCCCAACTTGGCGGGTGTTGCAGGTTTTTGCAGCCACCATGCGGCCCCCAAGGCAGCGGTCAAGCCGCAGGCAGCGAGTACAAGGGTTGTGGTTCTGGAGAAGGCCATGGAGTTGTTCTGGGGAAGCTGGCTCGCAATGGGAAGCGCCCGAGCAATGTACCAGTGCTGCGCCGCAGCAACTGCTGCCCGGCCACCTCACCCCCAGGCAAGGCCGCGGAATTTACCCAGGCTTTACACAAGGGCCCACAGCTCGAGCTGCAAGCGCACTGTTCGCACCGGCTCAGCGCCCCAACGCCTGCTCCACGCCCCGGTTGGCCAGCGCATCGGCGCGCTCGTTGCCAGGATCGCCCGAATGGCCCTTGACCCAGCGCCAGTCAATGCGGTGGCCGCTGCCCTGCACCAGGGCATCCAGTCGCTGCCACAGCTCGACGTTCTTCACCGGCTGGCGCGATGCGGTGCGCCAGCCCTTGGCCTTCCAGCCGTGGATCCACTCGGTGATGCCTTTGCGCACGTACTCGCTGTCGAGGTAGAGCTGCACATCGCAGGGGCGCTTGAGCGCCGAGAGCGCCTCGATCACCGCCATCAGTTCCATGCGGTTGTTGGTGGTGCCCAACTCGCCGCCAAAAAGCTCTTTCTCCACCGCACCCGAGCGCAGCAGCACGCCCCAGCCGCCGGGGCCGGGGTTGCCTTTGCAGGCGCCGTCGGTGTAAATCTGTACCTGGTTCACTCAATGTCCTGTCGTGTGGTGCTTGCCGCTGCGGCGCACCAGCGGCACGGCAGCTGCGGCACGCGGGCGCGCACTGCGCCAGGAGGGTTCCAGCAGGCGCATGCCATGCACGCGCTTGATGCCCACCATGAAATAAGCGGCCCCGAGTATCGGCCAAAGTCGATCACCCACATCGTCCATCCAGGCCGTGCGCTGCAGCCAGGGCTCGGTGCGCACGGCAGGGCGGTAGCAACCGTACTGCACGGCGTCCAGCTCGAAGTTCAGCAGCCGCAGCCAGTCACGCAGGCGCCAGGGGCCAATGAATTCGCCCACATCGGGCAGGAACAAGCGCCCCCGCCCGCCCGTCAGGCGCCGATAAAGGTGCTGGCGCTGCTGGCGCAACCCCCACAGGCTGACCGGGTTGAGCCCGGTGATGACCACCCGGCCTTCGGGCACCAGCACGCGCGCCACCTCGCGCAGCGCGGTGTGCGGGTCCTGGCTCAGTTCCAGCGCATGCGGCAGCAATACCAGGTCCAGGCTGTTGTCGGGAAAGGGCAGTGCCGCAGCGTGCGCCAGCAAATGGGGCGCCGGGCTCTCATCGCTGCCGGGCTCGGGCCATGCATCCAGCGCACGCCAGCGGTGGGGCATGCGGTTGGCGCGCAGGCCGTCCAGCAGGGGCATGCCCACCTGCAGGCTGTGGTAGCCGAACATGTCGGCCACAGCCTCGTCGATGCGCGCCTGCTCCCAGGCCAGCAGGTAGCGCCCAGGCGGAGATTCGAACCAACGGTGCATACCTATAATTTGATCGCTCATGAACCTGCTTGCGTTGCCCGCCTTTGCTGACAATTACCTCTGGCTGCTGCACGACGCGCACGAGGCCGTGGTCGTGGATCCCGGCCAGGCCGAACCCGTGCTGCAGGCGCTGCAAGAACGCGGATTGCGCTTGCAGGCCATTCTAGTCACGCACCACCATGGCGATCATGTCGGTGGCGTGGAAACCCTGCGTCAGGCCACGGGCGCCACCGTGTACGGCCCCGCACGCGAGGCCATTGCGGCCCCGTTCGTGCCCCTGGCCCAAGGCCAGACGGTGCAGGCGCTGGGATATTCCTTCACGGTGCTCGACGTGCCTGGCCACACCGCTGGGCACATTGCCTACTTCTGCGCCCAGGCCGAGGGCGGGCCGCTGCTGTTTTGCGGCGACACTCTCTTCTCGGGCGGTTGCGGTCGCCTGTTCGAAGGCACCGCCGCGCAAATGCAGGCCTCGCTGGACCAGCTTGCCGCCCTGCCTGACGACACGCGGGTATGCTGCGCCCACGAATACACACTTGCTAACCTGAAATTCGCCCGCGCCGTGGAACCCGGCAATGGCGAACTGCTCCACTACAGCGCCCAGTGCGAGACCCTGCGTGCACAGGGCCTGCCCACGCTGCCCTCGCGCATGGCTCTCGAAAGGGCGATCAACCCTTTCCTGCGCACCCGCGTGCCCACCGTGGCAGCGGCTGCGGCAGGTTTTGCCCCCTCTACCGACACCCGCGATGCAGTGGCCGTACTGGCCGCGCTGCGCGAATGGAAAAACGGATTTCGATGAAGCTCTTCCACATTGCCTGCCTGGCGGGCCTGCTCTGGCTCTCGGGCTGCGCCACCCAGGTGGGCACCCCCGGTGCAGCCAGCACCCCAGGCAGCGACAGCACCACCGCCACGACCACCTCCCCTGCATCCGAAGCAACACACACACCGCAGTACCCCGCGGGCCCGTTGCTGCCCATCGCGCCGGCGCGGGCATCGCGCCTGGAGGTGATGCCGCTGTTCACCCCCTCGGACCTGTGGGACCGCATCCGACGCGGCTTTGCCATGCCCGACTTGCAGCATCCGCTGGTACAGGACCGCGAGCAGTGGTATGCCAATCGACCCGACTACATGCAGCGCATGACCGAGCGCTCGCGCAAGTACCTGTTCCACATCGTCGAGGAACTGGAACGCCGCAACATGCCCACCGAGCTGGCGCTGCTGCCCTACATCGAAAGCGCCTTCAACCCACAGGCCGTGTCCTCGGCCCGGGCGGCCGGCATGTGGCAGTTCATGCCCGCCACCGGCAACTACTTCGACCTCAAGCAGAACGCGTTCCGTGACGACCGGCGCGACGTGCTCGCATCCACCCGTGCAGCGCTGGACTACCTGCAAAAGCTCTACGGCATGTTTGGCGACTGGCACCTGGCCCTGGCCGCCTACAACTGGGGAGAAGGCAGCGTCGGCCGCGCCATCGCGCGCAACCAAAAGGCAGGGCTGGGCACCAGCTACACCGACCTGACCATGCCCACCGAAACACGCCTGTATGTGCCCAAGCTGCAGGCGGTGAAGAACATTGTGGCCAACCCCGAAGCCTTCCGCACCGAGTTGCCACTGATCGAAAACCACCCCTACTTCCAGACGGTGGACATCACGCGCGACATCGACGTGGCACTGGCGGCCCGGTTGGCCGACGTGGAGCTGTCCGACTTCAAGGCACTCAACCCTTCCCTGGACAAGCCCGTGATCCTGGCCGCAGGCACGCCCCAGATCCTGCTGCCCTGGGACAACGCCAAGGTGTTCGAGCGCAACCTGGCCGCCTACAAGGAGGGCCAGCACGCAAGCTGGACCGTCTGGAGCGTGCCCTCGACCATGAGCACCGCCGAGGTGGCCCGCCGGGTGGGCATGGACGAATCCGAGCTGCGCAGCATCAACCGCATCCCCCCGCGCATGCTGGTCAAGGCAGGGTCGGCGCTGATCGTGCCGCGCTCAGCCTCCACCAGGGCCGACGTGGCCGAGCATGTGGCCGACAACGGCAGGCTGTCGCTCGCCCCCGAGGTGGTGACCCGGCGCAGCGTGGTACGCGCCCGCAAGGGCGACACCGTGGCCAGCCTGGCCCAGCGCCACCGCGTGAGCGCAGCCAGCGTGGCGCAATGGAACGACGTGAAGGCCAGCGCCGCCTTCAAGGCCGGGCAGGACGTGGTGCTGTACCTGCCGTTGCGCATGCAGCAGTCCAACAAAGCCAGCACCGCCACACGCGCGGCCCGCAAGACGAGCACGCCGGTCAAGCGCAACAGCGCCCCCTCTAAGTCCAAGCGGCGCTAGTTGTGATGCTCCAATAGCTTGCTTCGTGGCAACCTTGCAACACTTTGCAGCAATCCGGCCCATTTGCCGCAATGGCGCATGACTGGCAAGCGTTTGGAGCTATTAAACTTGTAGCAATTCAGCGCAAGGAGAAGCCCGATGAGCTCCAAAGACAACGCCGCCATCCATCAACTGTTCGAAAAGCTAGAGTGCCGCTACGCCTTGCGCGTGCTGTGGGCGCTGCGCGATGGGCATCCGCAGACCTTTCGCTTGCTGCAGGACAGCGTGGGCGGCATCACGCCCAACACGCTCAACACCCGCATCAAGGAGCTGCGCGAGGTCGGTCTGATCGACCATGGCAGCGATGGCTATGCCGTCACTGTCGCGGGCAGCGACCTGCTCAAGCGCCTGAGTGACGTGCAAGCCTTTGCCAACCGCTGGGCCGCCAGCCGCAACAAGAAGTAAGCCAGTGCATCGGCCTGCGGGCTGAATACAAGGCTTTTTCGCTTCCAGCGCAATATCCACGGGCGCTGGAAGCTATTTTTTTGATAGCACCAGGAGAACCACCATGGCATACACCACCACCCCCTCGGGCCTGCAGTACGAAGACGCCGTGGTCGGCGAAGGCGCCGAGGCCACCAAGGGCAAGCAAGTAGCCGTGCATTACACCGGCTGGCTGTACAACGACGGCGTGCAAGGCGCCAAGTTCGACTCCAGCCGCGACCGCAACGACCCTTTCATCTTCGGCCTGGGCATGGGCATGGTCATCCAGGGCTGGGACGAAGGCGTGCAGGGCATGAAGGTGGGCGGCCAGCGCACGCTGATCATTCCCCCCGGCCTGGGCTACGGCGCACGCGGCGCAGGCGGCGTGATTCCGCCCAACGCCACGCTCAAGTTCGACGTGGAACTGCTGAACGTGGGCCGCTGAGGCCCCGGCTTACATCTCCAGCCGCACCGGCGGCTGGGGCGGCGCGGGCCGGGTGATCCAGCTCACCAGCGCTGCGGCCAACAAGCCCGCAGGCACGCCAAACACCCCGGCAGAGATGGGCTGAATGGCAAACCACAGGCCGTTGGCCAGCAGCCATGCAGGAATCAAGGCCTGCACTCCAGGCACGTGCGACAGCATGTAGTACACCGCCACCCCCAGGCCGCACAGCATGCCGGCCACAGCCCCCTGGCGCGTGGTGCCGCGCCAGAAGATGCCCAGAACCATGACCGGCACGAAGGCCGACGCCGCCAGCGAAAACGACGCCGTGACCAGCGGCAAGATGTCCGAAGGCTTGAGCGCCGCCACAAAGGCCGCCGCCAACGCCACTGCCAACAAGGTGAATTTGGTGAGGATCACGCGCTGCTCGGGTGAGGCGCTGCGGGGCCGGGCCTGGAAGTACAGGTCGCGCACCAGCGCATTGCTGATGGTGAGCAGCAGGCCGTCGGCCGTGGACAGCGCCGCTGCCAACCCGCCCGCCGCCACCAGGCCCGACACCACATAGGGCAGCCCCCCCAGTTCGGGTGTGGCCAGCATGATGAGGTCGGCCCCCAGGCGGATTTCACCAAACTGCACAATGCCGTCGCCGTTGACGTCCTCGATGGACAGCAACGACGCATCCACCCGCGCCCACTGAGCGATCCAGGCAGGCAGGTGGTCGAAGCTGCTGCCCACCAGGTTGTGCATCACCTCGAACTTGGCCAGCACGGCCAGCGCGGGCGCGCTGAGGTACAGCAGCGCGATGAAGAACAGCGACCAACCCACCGATGCCCGCGCACCCGCCACCGTAGGCGAGGTGTAGTAGCGCGTGAGCAGGTGCGGCATGCCTGCGGTGCCCAGCATCAGGCAGAACATCAGTGCTAGGAAGTTGCGACGCGACTCGGTGTAGGTCTTTTGCTCCTCGGGCGTGCCATCGGGGTAGCCTGCATAGGCCTGGCTGTGCGGCGGAAGGCCGCCCAGGGGTTGGGCGCGGGCGTAGTTCTCGCGCATCAGGCGCGTCCAGCGCTCGCGGGCCATAGCGGCATCGCGTGGCAGGGCTGCCAGTTCACGGCTGGCGGCGACGATCAGGCCCACATCGGCGTTCTGCGCGCGCAAATTGTGGATGCGCTCCTGGATGGTTCGGCGCTCGTCCTCCAGCGCACGCTCCACGTTCTGCAGCCGCGCCTCATAGTCCCGCGCCCGCTCCAGGTAAATGGCCATGACCTGGTATTCAACCGGCGAGGCCAGCAACTGCGCCTCCAGGTCGGCAATCTTGCCGATCTGCTGGCCATACACCAGCGGCGCCACCGGGTTGCCCAGTTGTTTGTACGCCAGCCAAGACACCGGGATCAGGAACGCCAGCAGCAGCACCACGTACTGCGCCACCTGCGTCCAGGTGATGGCACGCATACCGCCCAAAAACGAGCACAGCAGCACCCCGCCCAGGCCGAGCATGATGCCGATCTCGAACTGCACGCCGGTCAGGCGCGAGGCAATCAGGCCCACACCGTAGATTTGTGCCACCACATAGGTGAACGAGGTGAGCACCGCCGCCAGCGCCGCAATCACGCGCGGCCAGCGCCCGCCAAAGCGCACATGGAAGAAGTCTGGAATGGTGTACAGCCCCATGGCCCGCAGGTGAGGTGCCACCAGAATGGCCACCAGGCAGAAACCGCCGGTCCAGCCCAGCAGGTAAGCCAGGCCCCCAGCGCTTTCAGGCGTGCCGGAAAACCCCTGCAGGTACAGCGCGCCCGACAGGCTGATGAACGAGGCCGCGCTCATCCAGTCTGCCGCCGCGGCCATGCCGTTGTACATGGGCGGAATGCGCCGCCCGGCCACGTAGTATTCGTCGGCATCGGTGGTGCGGCCATACACGCCAATGCCCGCGTACACCATGACCGACAGGAACAGAAAGATCGGCCCGATCCATTGGCGCGAAAGCCCCTGCGCCTCGGCCCAGGCCATCAGCGCCAGGAAGCACAGCACCCCCAGCACATACAAGGCCAGGATGCGATGCAGGCGCCATGGGGAACGGCCACGCTCCGGGGGCGCGCTGAGCGACTTAGGCATGGCCCGCCGAAGGGGGAGAAGCAGATGCCGCCACTTCGGCCTCGGCCTGCGCGTCCAGACGCTCCAGCCGGTTCATGGCCCAGCCGTAGGCCACCACGATGGCTATGAACACCAGCACCCCGCCCTGCGCGGCAATCCAGTAGCCCAGCGGCCAGCCCGCCACCACGATACTGGCCAGATCGCGCGCAAAGTACATGGCCACAAAGGACACCAGCACCCACAGCAGCAGCAACACCGCCTTGAGCTGCAGGTGGCGCACATCGTGCAAGTCCGGCGGGAACAGGTGGGCCTGCTCCTGGCCGGGGTCTTGCGACGGTGGCTGCATGCTGGGCTATCAGTTCGCCAGTTGCTGCCAGGTAGCGATCACGCTATCGGGGTTGAGCGAGATGGAGGTGATGCCCTCGCGCGCCAGCCACTGGGCAAAGTCGGGGTGGTCGCTGGGGCCTTGACCACAGATGCCAATGTACTTGCCCTGCGCAATGCAGGCCTTGATGGCCAAGTGAATCAGCGCCTCGACGGCCGGGTCGCGCTCGTCAAAGTCTGCGGCCAGAAGCTCCAGGCCCGAGTCGCGATCCAAGCCCAGGGTGAGCTGGGTCAGGTCGTTGGAGCCGATGGAGAAACCGTCGAAGAACTGCAGGAAGCGCTCTGCCAGAATGGCGTTGCTTGGGATCTCGCACATCATGATGAGCTTGAGCTCGTTTTCGCCACGCTTGAGGCCATGCTGCGCCAGCAACTGCGTGACGCGCTCGGCCTGGCCCAGTGTGCGCACAAAGGGCACCATCACCTGCACGTTGGTCAGGCCCATGTCGTTGCGCACGCGCTTGAGTGCCTCGCACTCCATGGCAAAGGCTTCGCCAAAGTCCGCGCTCACGTAGCGCGCCGCGCCACGGAAGCCCAGCATGGGGTTTTCTTCCTCGGGCTCGTAGCGGCTGCCGCCGATGAGCTTGCGGTATTCGTTGCTCTTGAAGTCCGACAGACGCACGATCACCGGCTTGGGCCAGAAGGCGGCGGCAATGGTGGCCACGCCCTCGGCCACCTTGTCCACATAGAAGGCGCGGGGCGAAGCATGGCCGCGCGCGACCGACTCCACAGCCTTTTTCAGGTCGGCATCGATCTGCGGGTATTCCAGGATGGCCTTCGGGTGCACGCCGATGTTGTTGTTGATGATGAACTCCAGCCGCGCCAGGCCCACGCCCTCGTTGGGCAACTGGCAGAAATCGAAGGCCAGTTGCGGGTTGCCCACGTTCATCATGATCTTGGTCTTGATGGGGGGCATGGCGCCGCGCTGCACCTCGGTCACTTCGGTTTCCAGCAGGCCGTCGTAGATGTGGCCGGTGTCGCCCTCGGCGCAGCTCACGGTGACCAGTGTGCCATCCTGCAGCTTGTCGGTGGCGTTGCCGCAGCCCACCACGGCAGGAATACCCAGCTCGCGCGCAATGATGGCCGCGTGGCAGGTGCGCCCGCCCCGGTTGGTGACGATGGCGCTGGCGCGCTTCATCACGGGCTCCCAGTTCGGGTCGGTCATGTCGGTGACGAGCACGTCGCCAGGCTGCACCTTGTCCATCTCGCTGATGTTGTGCACCAAGCGCACCGGGCCGGTGCCGATCTTCTGGCCAATGGCGCGGCCCTCGGCCAGCACCGTGCCGGTGCCCTTGAGCTTGTAGCGCAGCTCGGCCTGGCCCTGGACCTGGCTTTTCACCGTCTCGGGGCGCGCCTGCAGGATGTAGAGCAGGCCGTCCTCGCCGTCCTTGCCCCATTCGATGTCCATGGGGCGGCCGTAGTGCTGCTCGATCACCAGCGCGTAGTGGGCGAGCTGCTGTATATCGGCGTCGGTGAGCGAGTAGCGGTTGCGCAGCTCGGTGGGCACATCTACCGTCTTGACGAGCTTGCCCGTCTGCGCCTTCTCTTCAGACGAGGAAAACACCATCTCGATCAGCTTGGAACCGAGGTTGCGGCGGATCACCGCCTGCTTGCCCGCCTTGAGCATGGGCTTGTGCACGTAGAACTCGTCGGGGTTCACCGCCCCCTGCACCACCGTTTCGCCCAGGCCGTAGCTCGACGTGATGAACACCACGTCCTCAAAGCCGCTCTCGGTGTCGATGGTGAACATCACACCCGCCGCGCCCAGGTCGGAGCGCACCATGCGCTGCACGCCCGCCGACAGTGCCACCACGTCATGCGCAAAGCCCTTGTGCACGCGGTAGCTGATGGCGCGGTCGTTGTAGAGGGAGGCGAACACCTCCTTCATCTTGTGCAGCACCTCGTCGATGCCGTGCACGTTCAAAAAGGTTTCCTGCTGGCCAGCGAACGAAGCGTCGGGCAGGTCCTCCGCCGTGGCCGACGAGCGCACGGCAAAGCTGGCGTGCGGGTTGCCAGCGGACAGGCGCGCAAACTCCTCGCGGATTGCTTGTTCCAAGTCGGCAGGGAAAGGCTGGGCCTCCACCATGGCACGGATCTCGGCGCCCACCTGGGCGAGCGCGCGCACGTCCTCGGTGTCGAGGGCGGCCAGCTTGGCACTGATCTTGTCGGCCAGGCCGTCGTAGGCCAGGAATTCGCGGAAGGCATGGGCCGTGGTGGCGAAGCCCGTGGGCACACGCACGCCTTCAGGCAGTTGGGAGATCATCTCGCCGAGACTGGCGTTCTTGCCGCCCACCGACTCGACGTCGGTCATTCTCAGGTTCTCAAACGGAACGACCAGGGCGGTCGCGTTGAACAGTGCAGACATGGGAAAGCTCCAGAAGTTAAAACCGGGTCTGCGCCCATGCCCTGGAGGAGGAGCGATGGACGGGCATGCGCGCGCGGGGCTCGGCTTTGTCGTTGTGGTTGTAGGCCGTGAACGCGGAACATGCTGAGAAATCAGATAAATTGTCAACGATTGTAGGCCCAGCCCACTGGCGATAGCCTGACGCTCAGGATAACCCCCTATATGCACACACGAACCGTATTCTTTGTCTCCGACGGCACCGGCATCACCGCCGAAACCTTCGGCAACGCCATCCTGGCCCAGTTCGAGATGACGCCACGCCACGTGCGCCTGCCCTTCATCGACACCGTGGACAAAGCCCACCAGGCCGTGCGCCAGATCAACCACACGGCCGAGCTGGAGGGGCGCAAGTGCATCGTCTTCACCACGCTGGTGAACATGGAGGTGCTCAAGGTTATCCAGGAAGGCTGCAAAGGCATGCTGCTGGACATGTTTGGCACCTTTGTGCACCCGCTGGAGGTGGAGCTGGGCATCAAGTCGCACCACCGCGTGGGGCGGTTTTCCGACATCAGCAAGAGCAAGGAGTACCACGACCGCATCGAAGCCATCAACTTCAGCCTGGCGCACGACGACGGCCAGACCCACCACGACCTGGAAGGCGCCGACGTCATCCTGGTGGGCGTGAGCCGCAGCGGCAAAACCCCCACCAGCCTGTACCTGGCCATGCAGCACGGCCTGAAGGCCGCCAACTACCCGCTGATCCCCGAAGACTTTGAGCGCCGCCAGCTCCCCCCCGCACTGGTGCCGCACCGCAAGAAGATATTCGGCCTGACCATCAGCCCCGAGCGCCTGTCCGAAATCCGCAGCGAACGCCGCCCCGACTCCCGCTACGCCAGCCTGCAGAACTGCCGCCACGAAGTGGCCGAGGCCGAAGCCATGATGCGCCGCGCGGGCATCCGCTGGCTGTCGTCCACCACCAAGTCCATCGAAGAAATCGCCACGACCATCCTGCAGGAAATTCGGCCGGAGCGCTTGGTGTATTGATGAGGTGGGTACGCAACACTGACCTTGCCCGCCGGTGTGCGCCCATGCTGGGCGCACAAGAAAAAACCCTGCTATCTTTTGAATAGCAGGGTTTCTTTACTGTACTTGGGGTGGCTGATGGGGCTCGAACCCACGACAACAGGAATCACAATCCTGGCTTTTTTGTATTTGGCCCCGTTGATTGATGCTGATATACTCTATATAAATCAACACGTTAAGCAATTTTCACTGTGTTTGCAAACAGCCAGAACGTTGATTGAAATTCGGCATTTTTCAGCAAAAAGTCTTACATCCGCCCTTACATCCTGGCCGATGTAAGACCGCAAGGGGCACCACATGGCAAAGATTGCATTCACCGCTGGCAGGGTTTCCGGGTTCAAGTGCCCGCCCGACAAGAAACAGGCTTTCATGTGGGATGCGACCGCGCCGGGGCTGGGGCTGCGTGCAACGCCTGCCGGGAAGCCTGCCTACGTGTTCCAGAGCTTGTACCAAGGCAAAGACCTGCGCGTCACCATCGGAAGCCCTGCCGCCTGGAGCATTCCAGACGCGCAAGCCAAGGCCCGCGAACTGCAACGCCTGATTGATGAAGGCAAAGACCCCCGAGACTTGAAGCGCGACGCCCTGGCCGCCCAGGCCGAAAAGCAGGCCGCAGCCGCTGCGAAGGTGCAAGCCGACAAGGCCGCCGCCCTGACCGTGGGCGAGGTGTGGGGCGACTACATCGCAAAGCGCCGCCCGTTCTGGGGCGAGCTGCACTACCGTGACCATATCGACAAGGCAAAGGCCGGGGGCCTGCCATCGGGCCGCCGTGGTGGCGGAAAGCAACTGACCAAGCCGGGGCCGCTGGCCGCCCTGATGCCGCTGGCGCTGAAAGACCTTGACCAAGCCACGATAGAGCGATGGGCCGCCAATGAAGGCAAGACCCGCCCATCATCGGCCCGGCTGGCATGGCGACTGCTGACCGTGTTTCTGACCTGGTGTGCAGAGCAGCCCGAATATGCCAACCTGCTGCCTGCCAAGAACCCGGCCAAGACCAAGAAGGCCCGCGAGGCATTGGGCAAGGCCGGGACGAAATCGGACGTACTACAGCGCGAGCAACTGGCCGCCTGGTTTGCCGCTGTGCAGCAGATACAGAACCCCATCATTGCCGCCTGCCTGCAAATGATGCTGCTGACGGGTGCGCGCCCTGGCGAAGTGTTGGGGCTGCGCTGGGAGGACGTGAACACGCAATGGAAGGGAATCAGCATCCGCGACAAGGTGGAAGGCGCCCGCGAAATCCCTGCAACCCCCTACATGCTGCACTTGCTTGCCGCCCTGCCCCGCCGCAATGAATGGGTGTTCTCCAGCCCCACCAGCGCCAGCGGGTGCCTGACCGAGCCCAACAATCCGCACACACGCGCCTGCAATGCCGCCGGGCTGGAGGGGCTGACCCTGCATGGCCTGCGCCGCTCGTTCAAGAGCCTGACCGAATGGCTGGAAGTGCCGGTGGGGGTGGTGGCGCAGATTCAAGGCCACAAGCCCAGCGCCACGGCAGAGAAGCACTACACCGTGCGCCCGCTGGAACTGCTGCGCGTGCACCATGAGCGCATCGAAGCCTGGATTCTGGAACAGGCCGGGATTGTGTTTGATGCCAAGGCCGAACCGGGCAAACTGCGCGCCGTGGTGTAACGTAAAATTCACAGCGACAATGTTTGAAGTTCAAACCTACCTGAGCCCCGACGGGCAAGACCCCTACACGCAATGGCTGGCCGCTCTGGCAGACAGACAAGCAAGGGCCCGCGTGCTGGTGCGGGTAGCCCGCATGGCCGCTGGCAACTTTGGAGACTGCAAACCCATTGCAGCAGGTGTGTGGGAGCTGCGCATTGATTGGGGGCCGGGCTATCGCGTGTACTACGCCCAAGCAGGAAAGCGCCTTGTGTTGCTGCTGGCAGGTGGTGACAAGCGCACCCAGCAAGCCGACATTACCGCCGCCCTGGCGCACTGGCAGGACTGGCAACAACGAAGGAAACCGACATGACCGCAAAAAAGCAACCCGCAAGCCGCCCGCACGATGCTGCCGTGGTTGAACTGCTGAGGGCAGACCCGGACTTTGCCAACGAGTATTTGGCCGCAGCCTTGGACGAAGCCGACGAGCCCGGCGGACAGGCTGCATTGCTGGCCGCCCTGCGCCATGTAGCCGAAGCGCAAGGCATGGCCGCAGTTGCAGAGCGTGCGGGCATCCCGCGTGAAAGCCTTTACCGTGCGCTGGGGCCCAAGGGAAACCCTACCGTTAAAACACTGCTGGCTGTGCTGGGAGCTGCTGGCCTGCATTTGGCCGTGACCCGGCACGACAGCGCGCACGCCTGAGTTCATGAAAACGCTCAAAACCTTGAAGGCCCAACTGCTGGCAGACCCCAACACACGCGCCACCTATGACGCCCAGGCAGAGGAATTTGCAATGGCCTGTGAACTGATTGCAGCCCGAACGGAGGCCGGATTGACGCAAGCCGACGTAGCCGAGCGCATGGGCACCACGCAAAGCACCGTAGCCCGCCTGGAGGGTGGCAAGGCCGCGCCGTCCCTGCGCAGTTTGCAACGCTATGCCCAGGCCGTAGGCCGCCGCGCCGTGGTGCACCTGGAACACGCATAACCGTTTCGCCCCAGCTAGGCAGGGCCGCAATCCTGCCGAAAAGCCGGTTACTCCCGCTGGCCTGCTGGGGCTCCTATCGAGGGAGCAGCATTCGGGAGGATGCTTTGCAAGTCATCGTTGAAATCAACGGCAGGCAGGCCCTACCAGTTCGAGCTATCCCGCTACTGACTGACTGGCACGGACTTTCACCTGACGGACTAGCGCTAACTGTCATGACCCTTGCGGTTCACCCTGGATGATGGAAGACACTGGGGGCGTGCGGGCCAGCACGGGTAGAGGTCGGTCAATTCTTTGATGGCACTCGACCGCGATCGCTAACTTGACCCGCTGCCGACCACTCG
>JAKLLE010000125.1 GCA_023150295.1 Giesbergeria sp.
GCGTCAGCAGTCGCGGCCACAGCAACCCTCGTGGCGTCAAGCGCAAAATGAGTAACTTCAACGTACGCCATCGTGGGGAAAACCTTCATCGAAAGCACCACCCAACACCGGTGCTTCGTATCTGAACAGTATTGCCGCTAACCTGGTAGGCCCGCCAAAGCGCCGATTCATGCGGGGTAAGGGGTAAATGTTGCCCAACCCGCAAAGCGGGCAACAGCACACGCTCGAAGCGCCGCACGGCATGCGCCAGGCGCTGCGCCAGTTGCCAGGTGGTGGCGTCGTCCGTTGCTAGCTCCTGTGCAGCGAGCGCCAATGCATCGTTACGCAAGCGGATTCGCTGGGACAGGCTCAGGCCCAGCACGCCAGCCAGCGCACTATCGTTCGCGCAGGACAGCAGCTTGCGCGCCAGCTCGGGGGGCAGGTGCACGGGCTCACCTGCGGCGGCTGCAATCAGCATGTGGGCGGCGGAGGTCATGGTGCGGCCCCTTCGCTGCGCAGTTGCAATTGCAGCATGTGGGTTCCCGTGCCCCGCGCCTGGTAGCGGGCGCGCTGGATCATGTTCAGCGCCGACTCGCCGGGCAATCGCCGGACGGGCTGCAGGATGTTCTTGATTGGGTGAACCCCAACAATCTCGGCATCGGCCACAGGTGGCGCGATGAGGATCAAGCGAAGCGTTTCGGTCATGGCGTTTCATCCTCCTGGTCTTCGTCGTCGGTCATGGCGTCCACGGTGTCGGTCACCAAGGTGGACGTGCTGCGAATCCACTCATTGCGAGCGCTGGCAATCACCTGTTGCACGGTGGTCTTGGCTTCGTCGGGTAGGTCGGGGCAGGCCTTGCGCATGGCGCCCTCCAGTTGGTCGAAGCGATCCACCACGGCGCTGCTGGCCAGTGCCAGCACGTCGGACAGCAAGCCGATGGGGGCGTATTCGCGCCGGGCGACGGCGTTTTTGATGGCCTGGCCCTCGCGCTGCTCGCGGGCCAGGGCTGCGCGCTCTTGCACCAGATCGAGAGTGGTGTTCTCGCCCATGCGCCCTGCGGCCTGGTCGCGTAGGCGCTGGCAGTAGGCCAGGAGCAGCTCGCGCAGCGTGCCAGCGCTGGGTAGCTTGCCCTCGGTCATGAGCGTGCTCACGCTGGGCTGGGCAATGCCCACCAGCTCACCGAATGCCGCCTGTGTGGCTTGTTGGTCAAGATCAATCAGCATGGCATAGCCCCCTTAGGAGCACCACGGAACAGCCGGAGAGTGCGGCCCGAATTACCCGCATGGGGGGCTGCTGGAAGGACCCGGCGACCGGGCCACGCACCACGCACGCACGCCTGGGGGTGCGTGGAAAAACTGGAATAACTGGCCACGCCCAGCCCGTCGACACGTCGACAAAGTCGACAAACCCGACAAACTCGACACAGCCACAGCGACCCGTTCAGCGTCTGCCCCGCTTGGGTTTGTCGAGTTTGTCGACGTGTCGACAGGGGTCGATTCAATTTTTCGTAAGTCATTGATATAGAAAGAAAAGAAGGTTAGAAAATGCTTATGGCGACAAACTGGACTATGTAGACAAAGCCTTCGGATTCACGGTATAGAGCGTGGTCGGTCGTGCGCCCTTGTTGTGGCGCTTTGACTCACGCACAACGTCCTGGTGTTCCAGTCTGTCGAGGGCCTTCTGTAGTCGTTCGATGCTCCTGAATCGCCCCTCCTGCGCCTTCTGCGCCTCGCGCCTGGTGAACTCGGTCAGCCCATGGGCTTGCACCCAGCGCAAGATGGCCGCCGCGTCCACGTCCACCGCGTCGGCTCCCAGCAACGCAAAGGCGGCTTGCGCGTGGGGTATCAGCAGCCGCGCCAGGCTGATGGCGTCATCCATGCATGCATGGGTCACCACACGCGTTTGCAACCCGTTGGTTGCCAGCTCCAGCAGCGCGGCAATGCGCGCCACCGTGCCGGGCAGCTTGCTTGTCCAGTCGCCGATGGATTCGTAACGCCCGCCCTCGCCCTGCTCATCCTCGATGGCCTGCGCCATGTCAAGCCACGCCTCCCGCGCCGCATCGTCAAGCGTCAGCACCTGGGGCGCCGCCACCGGCCCCGGCACACCCTCCAGTAGTTCGAACAGCCGCCGCTCGTATTCATCGCGCACATTGGCGGGGATGGGCACGTGCCTGCGCACATCGCGCCGCCCGACGTTGCTGGTGGGTATGGCGAACAGGAAGCGCGCCAACAGGCCGGTATCGCGGAACCTGCGAGATCCCGCCACATCAGCCAACACGCCCGGCTGCAGCAACAGGCCAAAGCTCAGGGCGGGCTGGTCGATATGCGCGCTGCGCCCGGCCCGATCCACTCGCATGGGCGTGCCTGCATGGCCTTGCAAGAACACGTCCAGGTTCGCCGCGCCGCCGTTGTAGAGCCCGGCCATGATCTGGAAGATGCCAGCCTCATCGGTCAGCACGGCCATGCGCTCGCCGTGTTCCACCAGCATGGCCTGCAGGCGCTCGCCCGTGGTGTCGCCGGTGAATAGGCGCGGCGCCCGCAGCTCGTCCGGCATGTCAAGCTCTTCGCGCTCAATTTCTGCCGTCAACTGCGCCCGCTCGGTGGCATCCTTCGCCTTGGCTGCATCCTGGCGCAGGCGCTCGATGCGCTTTTCTGCCACGCTGCGCTGGGCCTTCACGCTGGCAATTTCGCCGCGCATGCGGTCGCGCAGCAGTTTTTCCCAATACACCAGCGCCGCGATTAACGCCGAAATCACCGCCGTCTTGCGCGTGCCAGGCGCAGCAGCAACCAGCGTCCAAAGGGCCAGCGGCTCGACGTAGCCATCTCCAAATGGAGCTACCACAAAGCGCCGCTGCAGCACCGTGGCCAGCACAGCCAGGGATACCATGACGGCCATCGCGGGCGGCGTCTGGGTGCTCTCTGACACTGCGTGCGCCATGTCGCCCACCCAGCCAGGCAGAACGGTAGAGGGAATATCAGGCACACGCCGCACACCCGGCAAGATGGGATCCGGCCACTCTGGCGCCCGCGCAGGCTCTGCAGCCGCAGGCGCCGGGGCTTCTACCGGCTGGGCTTGTTCGATCTGGTCGCGCACGTCATCAAGGCCGTGAGCTGCTGCCAGGTCGTTGAAGTCGGTCAGGTTTTCGGCCAATGGGGGGAAGGTTTCAGACAGCATGGCGTACCCCCTCAAACCTGGGCACAGCCACAAAGCCACCGACGGCCCGCGCCGCCTCGGTGGCCTTGGTCAGGCCGGGATTTCCGGGCGTGCCCTGGTCGTTGTCGGCGCACACCACGATGCGCGCATGCGGGAACTTGCCGCGCAGCGCACGCGCCACGGCCTGCAGGTTTCCGCAGTTGAATGCAGCCGCTGTCGCCTGGCCTGTGGCCATGAACACCGTGGCTGCAGTGGCGAAGCCCTCGCACACCAGCACCTCGTTGCCCACGCGCCCCATGGCGTAGTAACAGCCCGCAATGCGCCCACCCGACAGGAAGCGTTTTCCGCCATCGGTGCCGATGAACTGCAGGGTATGCAGCACGCCCGCTGCATCGCGCGCAGGCACCACCAAAGCCCCGTTCAACTGGCGCACGCCAAAGCCCCGAATCCGCTTGCGCTGCAGGTAGGGGTGCGCATCGTCTGCCAGCCGGGCCAGCGCCCACAGCTTTGCCGCCCGCGCCCTGGCCTGGTCGTGAACGGCGGCTTGCTCGGCTGCGCGTGCCTGGCGCATTCGCTCAAACTGGCGCTGTAGCTCGGCCCGCTGCGCCTGGGTCAGCTCTTCGCGCCGCGCAGCGCACCAGCTTTGCGTGAGGCCGGTTTTCCAGGAACCGAAGGCACCAGCCAGCACCGGGTGGGCGTGCAGCACGTACCAGCCGTTGCGCGATCCGCTTTTGTCGCCCTGCACACGGTAGCGGTGCACCTTGCCGTCGGGCTGCATGTCCAACGGCCCGAAGGGCGCCAGGCCCGCCGCGGATATGACGTGCGCGAAATCTGCCACGCTTTGCCGTGCCCGCACTGGCACATGGTCGTTGACGCGGCCCAGGTTGCCAACGATAATGATGCGGTCTGTTTTTTGGATAGCCGCCTCGGGTGTTGGTACCACCCCGGCGGCTTTTTCTTTCGTCTGCTCCACTTCAATCCTTTGGCTTTGGGCGGCCTGCGCCAGGTAGAAAACCCGCTTCGAGCTTGAACACGTCGCCCACCACAGAGCGGGCCAGGCATTCGCCAGTGAGGGGGTCGAACACGGACAAGACGCCAGGCCAGTCCAAACGCACCAGCACCGCCTTGCAGCCGGGCCTGCGCATGGTTTTGTGGAACAAGGGCTTTGCCGTGCCGTGCAACTGAGCGAAGGTCGCCGCCTGCTGCAGGGTGCGACGGGCCTGCGCGGCAGCCGCCTCGCGGGCAGCATCAATGGCGGATAGATGGGTCACAGCAGCACCCCCTTCATTGAACGGGCGCGCTCGCGGGTGAGGCCGTGCAGATACTCAGAAACCGCTTGGCGCGGGTAGAGGTATCGATTCCCAATAAGAATGTATGAAGGCCCGGTGCCACGTTTGCGCCACGCCTCCACGGTGCTGGGGCTGGCGTTTGCCAGCAGCGTGAAGTCGGCCTCAGTGAGGCAGTCGAGTTTGTCCGCCAAGGCCTGCAGGCGGGTGGTGGCCTGCATCTCCAGGGGTTCTTCGTCGTTTCGTGTGGAACTTGACAGCGAGAATCCATCGTAGTGGAGCCCGGTGGGGCTTGTGGGCAACTCGGCAATCCGAGTTGTCCACAAATCCACGGGGCGGTGTTCTTTGCCAAGGAGGATTGCAAGAT
>JAKLLE010000028.1 GCA_023150295.1 Giesbergeria sp.
GGTTTTCTTGCGCGAACGGGCGATGGCGAGCCGGGAGTCAAGACCATCTGGCTGGGCATGCAGCGAGTTCTTGACTTCGCCGCTGGCATCAGGTTCTCACGCGAGCTTCATGCGCAGGGGACTTGTGTATAACGAAATGCCCATAAGCCCCATAGCCCAAAAACGCTCAATACCTTCCCGCCTGATACCGCTGCCCCAACACCCCTTGCAGCGTCTGCACCACCGAGAACGCCTCCTTGAGATGGCTGCGCTCGAAGTTGGAGAGTTCTTCCAGCGCCAAAAAATTGTCGGGCTTGAGGCCTTGTGTCATCTGGCGGGCCTGGTGGTCTATGCGCAGCTTGGAGAGAAATTCCAGCGCGTCGCGCAGATCGCGCGCGCTTTGTTCGCTGACTTCGCCCGCGTGGGCCACCTGCTCCAGCCGGTCGTGCGTATTCACGGCGGCCACGCCACCGGCCAGTGCGTACACCCGTGCCAAGTCCACGATGGGAACGATGCCGCTGTGCTTGAGATCGATGGTGCCCGCGTTGTCGCCGCCACGGATGCGCGAAATGGTGCCAAACAGCCCCAGCGGGGGCCGGTGCTTGAGGGCGTTGCCCACCATGTGCGCCAGGAACAGGCTGTGCCCGCGCGTGCGTGCCAGCACCTCCTGGCGCAGGCTGTCCAGCAATTCGAGCTTGCCGTGCACGGCGCGCAGGTCGAAGAACACGCAGGTCAGCATCAGCGCCATGGGCTCGGGCTTGTCCACCCATTGGCGGAAGTACTCCGACCAGCGCTGGCGCGGCTGGCGCCATTTGTCGGTCATGGCCATCATCTCTCCGGGGCAGTGCACGTAGCCGCAGGCGTCGAGCCCGTCGCAGACAAAGCGGCTGAAGGCGCGGAAGTACTCGCCATGGCGTGCCTCGTCGTAGCGGTCGTCCAGCACCAGGCAGTTGTCCTGGTCGGTGCGCGCGGTCTGCTCGCTGCGCGCCTGCGAGCCTGCGGCCACCCAGACATAGTCCACCGGTGGCGGGCCCAGTTCGGCCTCGGCCAGGTGGATGAGCCGGGTGGTCACCGCGTCGGTGATGGTGGTGATGATGTGCCCGGTGCTGTAGGCGCTGGCATCGGCCGCCGCCAGGTGCTGCTGCAACTGGCGCACCCGGCTGCTGGCCTGCACCAGGCCCTGCAGGCTGGGTTGCTTGTAGATGTCGCCCGCCAGGTACACGGGCGAGGTGCTGTGCTGTTCGGCCAGATCGGTGGCCGTGATCATGCCCGCGATGCGTGTGCCGTCGAGCACCGGCATGTGGTGGATGTTGTGTCGCGCCATCAGCAACAGTGCCTCGAAGGCGGGGCTCTGGGCTTGCATGGTCAGCGGCGCCAGCGTGGCAATGTCGGAGACGGGGCGGGCAATGTCCAGCCCCTGCGCCACCACGCGGTTGCGCAGGTCGCGGTCGGTTACCAGGCCGAAGAGGTGGTCTTGCTCCACCAGCAGCACCGAGGACACGCGCAGGTCGCTCATCTTTCGCGCTGCGGCTTGGATGGAGGTGCCCGGCGGCAGGGTGATGGGCTCGCGCTTGATGAGTGAACGCACCGGCGTGCCCAGCAAATTGAGGTGCACGCCCGAGTCGGGTGCATGTGTGGCGTTGCCAGCCTGGCTCGTGCCGGGGAGCGAGGGAAAGAAGTACGCCAGTGCGCTGTGATCCCGGCACAGCGCCGACAGGGTTTCGGGCGCCAGCCAGGCAATGCAGCAGTCCGTGGCCGCAGTCGCCTGCCAGGTGGTGAGGTGCTGTGCCGGGGTGGCGCCAAAGCCGAACATTTCGCCCGCTTGCAGGTGAACGGCCATGTCCAGGTCGGGGTCGTGCAGATCCACTGCGCCGCTCAGGATCAGCCCCGTTCGGCTGTGCAGCCGCCCTTGCGGCAGCAAGGGGGTGCCCACCTCTGCGGTTTCCAGCTGCCACTGCGGTGCCAGTGGGGCCAGGGCGGCTGGGTCGAGCTGGTTCCAGACGCGGTGGTTTGTCAGCGCAGGCAGCACGGAGGTGGTGGCTTGGGTCTCGGGGTTCATGGCGGGGTGGAACCAAGGGGAGAAAACGCCCATTGTGCAGCCCCGGGTGATCGGTGGGGGCAAGGGTTGATACCAGAGGGAGCGGTGCGGGCCATGCTGGGGTGCTCCTGCCGGACCGACGCGCCATAGGGTCAATGGGCGCCATGGCAGGCGTTCGCCACGCGCTGTTTCTAGAATGTTTCGCCTCACCGACCACAAAGCCCACCATGACCCAGGGAACCATCCGCATCCGCGGCGCACGCCAGCACAACCTTCAAAACCTGGATGTGGATTTGCGCACCGGCGAACTCACGGTGGTCTCCGGCCCCAGCGGCTCGGGCAAGTCCAGCCTGGTGTTCGACACGCTCTACGCCGAGGGCCAGCGCCGCTATGTCGAGACCTTCAGCGCCTACGCGCGCCAGTTCCTCGACCGCATGGACAAGCCCGCCGTGGACAAGGTGGAGGGCGTGCCCCCGGCGATTGCCATCGACCAGACCAACCCGGTGCGCAGCTCGCGCTCCACCGTGGGCACGATGACGGAGCTGAACGACCACCTCAAGCTCCTGTTCGCACGCCTGGCCGTGCTGTACGACCGCGCCACCGCGCTGCCCGTGCGCCACGACACGCCCGAGACCATCTACGCCGAGCTGCGCGCACGGGCACAAGCCGACGACCCCCGCCTGGTGGTGACCTTCCCGGTCGAACTGCCCGCCAACACCAGCGCCGAGCAACTGGAGCAGTGGCTGTCGGCCAGCGGCTTCACCAAGGTGCAGGCCGAGCGCGAGGCTTCGGGCGTCAAGCTGCTGGACGTGGTGGCCGACCGCTTCCGCCTGGGCAATGCGGAAAAAGCGCGCGTTGTCGAGGCCATCGAGGTCGCGCTCAAGCGCGGCGGCGGACGCATGAATGTGTACCGGCTGGTGGAGCAGGGCGAGCCCGAGGTGTGGAAATTCTCCACCGGCCTGCACTGCCCCGAAAGCGACCTGCGCTACAGCGAGCCGCTGCCCTCCATGTTCTCGTTCAACTCCGCTGCCGGGGCCTGCGACACCTGCCGCGGTTTTGGCCGCGTGATCGGCGTGGACTACGGCCTGGTCATCCCGGACGAGAAGAAGACCCTGCGCAACGGCGCCATCAAGGCCATCCAGACGCCCGCCTGGCAGGAATGCCAGGACGACCTCATGCGCCACGCCGAGGCCGCGGGCATTCCGCGCGACACACCCTGGTACCGCCTCACGCCCGAGCAGAAGCAGTGGGTGATCGACGGCTCGCCGCACTGGAACGGCAAGTGGAACCAGCAGTGGTACGGCATCAAGCGCTTCTTCGAGTACCTGGAGACCAAGGCCTACAAGATGCACATCCGCGTGCTGCTGTCCAAGTACCGCAGCTACACGCCCTGCCCGGTGTGCGCGGGCGCGCGCCTCAAGACCGAGAGTCTGCTCTGGCGCATCGGCAGCAAGCAGGATGCCGACGCCGTACTCGACCCGGCCCAGCGCTTCCTGCCCCAGGGCCTGCCCTGGAGCCGCGCCCAGCTCGAAGCGCTGCCCGGTCTGTGCCTGCACGACCTGATGCTGCTGCCCATTGCGCGCCTGCGCCGCTTCTTCGACCGCATGGCCGAGGCGCAGCGCGCGTCAAATGCTACTGAATTGATAGCTGTTGGCGCAACAGATACGGGCGCTGGAGGCACATTTGGCATAGAAAAACCCGGCGCCCCGTCCGCCGAAGCTCAGGCCCTGCGCCTGCTGCTGGACGAAATCTGCACCCGATTGCAGTACCTCTGCGACGTGGGCATTGGCTACCTCACGCTGGACCGGCAAAGCCGCACGCTCAGCGGCGGTGAGGTGCAGCGCATCAACCTCACCACGGCGCTGGGCACCTCGCTGGTCAACACGCTGTTCGTGCTCGATGAGCCCAGCATCGGCCTGCACCCGCGCGACATGGACCGCATCACCCAGGCCATGCTGCGCCTGCGCGACGCGGGCAACACCCTGGTGGTGGTGGAGCACGACCCGGCGGTCATGCTGGCGGCGGACCGCGTGCTCGACTTCGGCCCCGGCCCGGGCGAGCGTGGCGGCCACATCGTGTTCGACGGCACGCCCGACGCGCTGCGCAGCGCCGACACCCTGACCGGCCAGTACCTGGGCGGGCGCAAGCGCATTGCCCTGGGCCTGCCGCGCGCCGTGGGCGACGCCACGCCGCGCCTCATCCTTGAAGGGGCGAGCGAGCACAACCTGCAGCACCTGAACATTGAATTCCCCCTGCAGCGCCTGGTCTGCGTCACCGGCGTCAGCGGCTCGGGCAAGTCCACGCTGGTGCAGGACGTGCTGGCCCCCGCGCTCTTGCGCCACTTTGGCAAGGCCACCGAAACCCCCGGCCGCCACGACCGGCTGCTGGGCGCCGACCACCTTTCCGACGTGGTGTTTGTGGACCAGACCCCCATCGGCAAGACCGCGCGTTCCAACCCCGTGAGCTACGTGGGCGCGTGGGACAGCATCCGCGAACTCTTTGCCGCCACGCCCCAGGCCGCGCAGCGCGGCTACACCCAGGCCAAGTTCAGCTTCAACAGCGGCGACGGGCGCTGCCCCACCTGCGGCGGCTCGGGCTTCGAGCATGTGGAGATGCAGTTCCTCAGCGACGTCTATCTGCGCTGCCCCGACTGCGACGGCAAGCGCTACCGCCCCGAGATCCTGGAAATCACCCTGGAGCGCGGCGGGCGGTCGCTCAGCGTGGCCGACGTGCTGGAGCTGACCGTGAGCGAAGCCATGGCCTGCTTCGCCCAGGACCGCGACGTGCTGCGCGCGCTGCGGCCCATTGCCGAGGTGGGGCTGGACTACGTCAAGCTCGGCCAGCCCGTGCCCACGCTCAGCGGCGGCGAGGCCCAGCGCCTCAAGCTGGCGGGCTTTCTGGCCGAGGCGGCGCGCACGCAAAGCAAGTCGCGCCAGCCGCTGGCGCGCAAGGGCACGCTGTTCCTGTTCGACGAGCCGACCACCGGCCTGCACTTCGACGACATCGCCAAGCTAATGCGCGCCTTCGTGCGCCTGCTGGAGGCGGGGCACTCGCTCATCGTCATCGAGCACAACCTCGACGTGATCGGCGCCGGCGACTGGATCATCGACCTGGGTCCCGAGGGCGGCGACGCGGGCGGGCAACTCGTGGCCGAGGGCTCGCCGCAGGACTTGCGCGCCCACCCCCAGTCGCACACCGGCGCCGCGCTGCGCGCCTACGACGGCGCCATCGGTGCCAGCGAAGCGCTGCCGGTGCTATTGAATCAGGAGCGCCTCGCGCAATCAAAACGGGCGCTAGGAGCCTGTCGGAATTGGGGCGTCGAAAGCGAAAATTGGCCCCAGCGAGGACAGTTTTTGCCGGACTTGCAGCCCCATAGCGGGGCTATGGGGCAAAAAGACGGTGAAAAATGGACCGCTGCGGCCAATTTGCAGCCGACGATTCCCAAGTCCGACAGGCTCCTGGAGGCCAAAAACACCATAGAAATCGTCAACGCCCGCGAGCACAACCTCAAGGGCCTGAGCGTGGACATTCCGCGCGGCCAGTTCAACGTCATCACCGGCGTCAGCGGCTCGGGCAAGTCCACGCTGGCGTTCGACATTTTGTTCAACGAAGGCCAGCGCCGCTACCTCGAATCGCTCAACGCCTACGCGCGCAGCATCGTGCAGCCCGCCGGGCGGCCCGAGGTGGACGCCGTGTACGGCATTCCGCCCACGGTGGCGATCGAGCAGCGTCTCTCGCGCGGCGGGCGCAAGAGCACCGTGGGCACGACCACCGAGGTCTGGCACTTTTTGCGGCTGCTCTACGTCAAGCTCGGCGTGCAGCACTGCACCAAGGACGGCGCTGCCGTGCAGCCGCAAACGCCCGAGCGCATCGCTGCGCAGCTGCTCACCGAGTTCCGCGGTCAGCACATCGGCCTGCTGGCGCCGCTGGTGGTGGCGCGCAAGGGCGTCTATACCGAGCTGGCCGACTGGGCGCGCCCGCGCGGCTTCACGCACCTGCGCGTGGACGGCGAATTCCTGCCCACCTCGGGTTTCCCGCGCATCGACCGCTTCAAGGAACACACCATCGAGCTGCCCGTGCTGAGCCTGGATGTGGCGCCCGAGAATGAAGCGGCACTGCGCGAGGGACTGGCCCAGGCGCTTACGCATGGCAAGGGTGTGGTGCATGTGCTCAGCCACCTGGACGGCCTGCGCGAGGCCCTGGCGGCGGGCGCGCCCACGGCGGGCATCGGGCGGCTGCAGGTGTTCTCGGCCAAGCGCGCCTGCCCGGTGTGCAGCACGAGCTATGCCGAGCTTCAGCCTTCCCTGTTCTCCTACAACAGCAAGCACGGCTGGTGCCCCGACTGCGTGGGCACGGGCGTGAAGCTGACCAAGGAGCAGCGCAAGGTGTTCGACGACTCGGTGCTTGCCGACGACCAGAAGGGTCGCGAGCAGACCTTCGCCGAACCCGAGGTGGACGACCTGCAGGACACTGCCTGCCCCAGCTGCCAGGGCTCGCGCCTGAACGCTACGGCGCGCGCCGTGCGCTTTGGCGCCGATGCGGCCACGGGCCACGCGGGCTGGAGCATTACCGACATCGCGCGCCTGTCGGTCAGCGACATCCGCGCCTGGGTGGACACCGTGGCGCTCGCGGGGCGCGAGGCCGAGATCGCACGCGACCTGATCCCCGAGATCCGCAGCCGGCTCGAATTCCTCGAAGAAGTGGGCCTGGGCTACCTCACGCTGGACCGGGGTGCGCCCACGCTGTCGGGCGGTGAGGCCCAGCGCATCCGCCTGGCGGCGCAGCTGGGCAGCAACCTGCAGGGCGTGTGCTACGTGCTCGATGAGCCCACCATCGGCCTGCACGCACGCGACAACCAGATTTTGCTGCGCGCGCTGCGCCAGCTCAGCAGCAAGGGCAACACCCTGGTGGTGGTGGAGCACGACGAGGACACCATCCGCGCCGCCGACCACCTCATCGACATTGGCCCGAGCGCGGGCAAGCGCGGCGGGCGCCTGGTGGCCCAGGGCGGCGTGGCCGACCTGACCGGTACCGAGGATTCGCAGACCGGCCGCTACCTGCTGCACGCCATGCGCCACCCGCTGCAGGCGCGCCGCCCGGTTTTGCCTCCCCTCTCCCCCAGCGGGAGAGGGGCAGAGGGGGCGGGCGCAGGAGGCGCGGCGCCAGATCACCCCCTCTCCCCAGCCCTCTCCCGCGAGGGGAGAGGGAGTGCATGCGCGGTCGTTCCGTCCGCTGCTGCGGTGCTGGGTTTGCCTCCCCTCTCCCCCAGCGGGAGAGGGGCCGGGGGAGAGGGGGTGGGCGCAGGAGGCGCGGTGCCAGATCACCCCCTCTCCCCAGCCCTCTCCCGCGAGGGGAGAGGGAGTGCATGCGCGGTTGATCCGTCCGCTGCTGCGTTGCTGGGTTTGCCTCCCCTCTCCCCCAGCGGGAGAGGGGCCGGGGGAGAAGGGGTGGGCGCAGGAGGCGCGGCGCCAGATCACCCCCACTCCCCCACCCTCTCCCGCGAGGGGAGAGGGGGTGAAGCAGCCGGGGCTCCGGCCCCATCCAGCGTGGAGAGTGAAGGCATGGCGGTGCGCTGGCTCACCGTGCACGGCGCGCAGCTGCACAACCTGCAAAACGTGACCGCGCGCGTGCCGCTGCAGCGCCTCGTCGCCGTCACGGGCGTGAGCGGCTCGGGCAAGTCCACGTTGGCGCGCGACGTGCTGCTGGCCAACGTGGCCGCCTGGGTGCAGCAGCGCAGTACCAAGGCCGGGCGCGACGCCATGGACGCGGGCAACGCGCCCGCGCTCATCGGCTGCACCGGCCTGCAGGGCTTCGAAACCATCGACCGCGTGCTCGAAGTGGACCAGACGCCCATCGGCAAGACCCCGCGCTCTTGCCCGGCCACCTACATCGGCTTCTGGGACACCGTGCGCAAGCTGTTCGCCGAAACGCTGGAGGCCAAGGCGCGCGGCTACGCGGCCGGGCGCTTCAGCTTCAACACCGGCGAGGGCCGCTGCCCGGTGTGCGAGGGGCAGGGCGTGCGCACCATCGGCATGGCCTTCCTGCCCGACGTGAAAGTGCCCTGCGAGGCCTGCCACGGCGCGCGCTTCAACCCCGAGACGCTGGCCGTCACCTGGCGCGGCAAGAGCATTGGCGACGTGCTGCAGATGGAGGTGGACGAGGCCGTGGACTTCTTCGCCAGCATGCCGAGCATCGCCCACCCGCTGCAACTGCTCAAGGACGTGGGCCTGGGCTACCTCACGCTGGGCCAGCCCAGCCCCACGCTCAGCGGCGGCGAGGCACAGCGCATCAAGCTCGTGACCGAGCTCACCAAGGTGCGCGACGAGGTGGGCCGGCGCGGCCAGAAGGCGCCGCACACGCTCTACGTGCTCGACGAGCCCACCGTGGGCCTGCACATGCAGGATGTGCACAAGCTCATCCGCGTGCTGCACCGCCTGGTCGATGGCGGGCACAGCGTGGTCGTCATCGAGCACGACCTCGATGTGATCGCCGAAGCCGACTGGATCATCGACCTGGGCCCCGAGGGCGGCGCGGGCGGCGGGGGCATTGTGGCCGCAGCCCCGCCCGAAGACGTGGTCCGCCTGGGCACGCACACCGGCGTGGCGCTGGGGCCGGTGCTGGCGCGGGGATGAGGAAATTTCCCTACGCGCCCTCACTGCTGGGATCGCTGCCCCCAAGGGGACGGCTTTGCATCTTTGGGTGGCCCGACGATGAAGAGAGTGGGTAGCGGCGAGTAAGCTTGTGCCCATGCTCGACGACATCAAAAAGCCCTCTGGGCCTCCGCCGACAAGCTGCGCGCCAACATGGACGCGGCCGAATTCAAGCTTCTGGTGCCCTGCCTCTTCTTCGTCAGGAGCATCTCTGACACGGAAGCGGGGTTGAACGAGTCATCCACCCAACTGCTCTCCACCTGCCGCGATACCGTGCTCCCTCGTCTAGTCTCCGACCAGCTGAGGCTGCGAGGTGAATTTGAGGCACACTTTTCCTTCCAAACGCACCCAGGCAAAGTCATGGCCTTATCTACAGCAGTCCCTCGCATCGAATACCTGAAGGTTCAGAACTTTCGGGCTCTGCAGAACATTGAGCTCAAGAACATCACGCCCTTGACGGTGCTGCTGGGGCCCAATGGCAGCGGCAAGTCCACCTTGTTTGATGTATTCAACTTTCTGTCTGAGTGCTTTCAAGGGGGGCTGCGCCAGGCGTGGGATCGGCGAGGCCGTGGGCGCGAGCTTAAAACCCGTGGGGTGCAGGGGCCTGTGATCATCGAGATCAAGTACCGCGAGCGCCCCAAGACGCCGCTCATTACCTACCATTTGTCGATTGATGAAACGCCCAAGGGCCCTGTGGTGGCAGAAGAATGGCTGGAGTGGCGCAGGGGGTCTTTAGGCCGTCCCTTTAAATTCCTAACCTACCGACACGGTATGGGCAGCGTGGTGAGTGGCGACCAGCCCGATGAGAGCGATCAGCGGCAGGAGGTGCCCTTGCGCGGCCCCGATCTGATTGCGGTCAACACGCTGGGACAGATTGCCCAGCACCCCCGTGTGGCTGCGCTGCGCGACTTCATCACCGATTGGTATGTGTCTTATTTGTCGGTGGACAACACTCGCTCGCAACCGGAATCGGGCCCGCAAGAGCGACTGTCAAAAACCGGCGATAACCTGGCCAATGTCATTCAATACCTGAAGGAGAGCCACCCCGAGCAGTTGGAGCGGGTGATGGAGGTGCTGCGTGAGCGCATCCCCCGGCTGGAGCGAATCGACGCGACGCCGATGCCGGATGGCCGCTTGCTGCTGCAGGTGAAGGACGCCCCGTTCGAGCAGCCAGTGCTGTCCAAGTTTGCATCCGATGGTACCTTGAAGATGCTTGCCTATTTGACGGTGCTGTACGACCCGATGCCGCCCCAGTTTGTGGGTATTGAGGAGCCTGAGAATTTTTTGCACCCTAGGTTGTTGCCTGAGCTGGGAGAGGAGTGTCGATTGGCCTCTGAGCGCACGCAGCTGTTGGTGACCACGCACTCTCCGTTCTTTTTGAACAGCTGTCGCCCAGAGGAAGTGCGCATCTTGTACCGAGACGATCAGGGCTTCACCCAAGCCCGCTCGGCGAGCGACATCATTGGCATCAAGGAGTTCATGGCGGCAGGGGCCTCTTTGGGACACTTGTGGATGGAGGGCCAGTTTGGTATGAGCGATCCGCTGCGCAACCAGGGCGCTCCATGGTCGCTCCAGAGCGTGGAACCGCAAGGTAAGCGGGGGCGCCGTGGCCGTTGATACCCTGTATGTGTTGGTGGAAGAGCCGTCTATGGAGGAGGCTTTGCAACGCCTGCTGCCCAAGATGCTTGGACAGGGCGTTACGGCAGAGATTCGGCAGTTTCAGTGCAAGGACGATTTGCTCAAACAGCTGCCCCAGCGTCTGATGGGTTATGCCCAATGGCTGCCAGACACGGCCAAGGTGCTGGTGATCGTGGATCGGGATGACGATGACTGCCTGCAGCTCAAGGACCGTCTGGAGCAGATGGCCCACAAAGCCGGTCTGGGAACGCGGCAACGCCAGGTTCAGGGGCAATTTCAGGTCATCAATCGTATTGCCATCGAGGAACTGGAAGCCTGGTTTTTTGGCGACTGGGAGGCTGTGCGCACGGCCTACCCCAAAGTGGACAACAGTGTTCCCCAAAGGGCTGGATACCGTAACCCCGATGCCATCAAAGGTGGCACCTGGGAGGCACTCGAGAGAGAGCTCCAGAAGAAGGGCTATTTCAAGCAAGGTTTGCGCAAGCTGGAACTGGCGCGAAGCGTTGCGAGTCATATGGATCCGGCGCGGAATCGATCCCAGAGCTTTTGTTGCCTGCGCGATGCCTTGGCGCAGATTTGATGCCCCGTTCCGCTGACGCAGGTAGTATTTTCATGAAAACACCTCTTGGCAAACTTGAGCGTATCCAATTGCGCAAGGCTTGGATCCATGAGGCTGGCGAGTTCACTTCATGGCTGGCGCAAGCAGAAAGCCTGCGCAAGTACAAGTACCCGCCGGATCAGCAGGATGCGGCGGTGGATTTGGTACTGCAACAGGCGCAGGCGTTGGGCGAGAGCTGGGCCGCATGACATCCGGCGAGCCACCCCCCGGCTGTCAGGTGGTGCACTGGCACCCGGAGGCCCCGCCCAAGCCCGCAGAGGGCGCGCCCTGCAATGGCTGCGGCCTGTGCTGCCTGGCCGAGCCTTGCCCGCTGGGGGTGCTGGTGTCACGTCGGCGCACAGGGCCGTGTGCTGCGTTGCGCTGGAGCGAGGCAGACGGGCGCTATCTCTGCGGCATGGTCCAGGAGCCCGGCGCGGTGACCGGCTGGACGTGGCCCTGGGCCGTGCGCTGGCAAAAGGCCTTGGCGCGGCGATGGATTGCGGCGGAGGTGGGGTGCGACGCCAGCCTGCAGGCGCAGGCTCCCAGTCCCCCATCGGGCTGACCCAGGTCAGACGCCCGGCACCGCCACGCGCACCGTCCAGATGGCTGCTTCGCGGGCGTTTTTTCGCAGGTGCTCGTGAAAATCCGGGGCCACACACAGAAACAGGGTGTGGCCGTCGGGGCCGCCCAGGGTGCAGGCAAAGACGCCCATGTCACCGGTGGAGATTTCGTCCAGCACTTTGCCGCCTTCGGCCACGCGCAGCACCCGGCGGCCAATGGCATCTGCCAGCCACACAGCGCCCTCGGCGTCCAGCGTGGCGCCGTCAGGGGCCACCTTGGCCTGGGGAATCACCGTGGCCAGCTCGCGCCCTTCGGGCAGGGGGCCAAACACCGCCCAGTCCCGGCGCGGCCCCAGGCCATGGTCGGGGTGCACGTCAAAGGCCGAGATGCGGTTGCCAAACGTCTCGACCACGATGAGGGTCTTGCCGTCGGGCGTGACCATGGCGCCGTTGGGAAAGTACAGGCCATCGGCAACGTTGCGCACCGCGCCTTCGGGCGACACGCAGGCCAGGCTGGCGGTCTCCACGGGCGCACCGCCCATCAGGTCGAAACCGAAATTGCCCACGTAGGCATGGCCGTGGCGATCGACGGCCATGTCGTTGGCGTGGCCCCTGGCAACGCCCGAGAGGTCGGCGTGCTCAACGATGCGGCCGTCGGCTTCGCGGCGCAGCAGCTTGCGGTCGCGCATCGAAACGATGAGCAGCCGCCCATCGGGCAGCCATCCCAGGCCCGATGGTTGTTCAGGCACTTCGGCCATTTTTTCCACCTGCCCATCCATGCCCACGGCGATGACTTGGTGGGTATAGAAATCCGACAGCCACAGACGGCCTTCGCGCCAGCGCGGGCCTTCGAGAAAGGTGTAGCCAGAAACCAGGGTTGCAAATTCGGGGGATGCCATGGTGCGTTGTCTCCTGCAGGGTTGTGGTGAACCCCATGGTAGGTGGCGATATTGGTGCGCTGGGGGGCAATCTGTCGCTCAGGCGTCAGCGGGGCGCCAGGTGGATGCCCGCCAGCATGCAGCGCACCGAGCCGCCCGCCAGTTCGATGGTGGGCACGCGCAGCGGCAGCAGCGTGGCGCTGCGTTCGATCACGGCCTTCTGCGCGGTGCTCAGGCTGGCAGCGGCGCGCTCGGACAGCGCCAGCAGCCGCTGGCCGCCGCGCCCGGTCAGCTCCAGCGCGTTGCCCGCGAATTCGCCGATCTGGCGCGCGTCGAGTTCGATGACGTCGCGCCCGCTCTCGCGCAGCCGCGCGTGCACGGCCTCGCGGCGCCGCAGGTCGGCGATAAGGTGAAAGCCCCCGAGCGCGAAGTCGGTGCCCACGCACAGCATCACGTTGGTGTGGTAGCAGGGCCGACCCTGCGCATCGGCGGTGGCAAACGCCATGGGCTCGAAGTTGAAATGCGTGCAAAAGCGCTCCAGCGCCACCGGGTCGGCACGGTTCGATTGCGCGGTGTAGGCGATGCGGCCGATGTGGTCCAGCACCATGGCGCCCGTGCCCTCCAAAAACATGCCGTCGTGCTCCAGGCCCGAGTAGTCGATCACGTCCTGCACGCGGTAGCGGGCCTTGAGCATCTCGATGATGTCGCCGCGCCGCTCCCGCCGCCGGTTGGCGGCGTACATGGGGTAGAGCGCCACATGGCCACCCGCGTGGGTGGAGAACCAGTTGTTCGGGAACACGGCGTCGGGCGTCGCCGGGTCGTGGCTGTCGAACAGGTGCACGCGCACGCCGGCGGCTTCGAGCCGGGCGGCGGCCTCGGTCACCTCGGCATGGGCCTGCGCGGCCACGCTGGCGGCCGTGGCCGGGCGCTGGAAGGCGTTGTCGGCGGCGGTCTCGGGGTTGGGGTGGAAGTGGTGCGGGCGCACCATGGCGACGGCGGCGGGGGCTTGGAGAGAGGGCGGGGGCATGGTCTTGCGGTGGTGGGGGAGGGGTGCCCACGGAGGGCGGTGCAGGCATTGTGCGAACAGCCACTGCCAACAAAAAGACGGCAAACTGGTCAAATAGCTGCAAAAATTGGCGAAACGCCAGCGCACAAACGCACCATGACCAAGCTCGACGACACCGACCGCGAAATCCTCAGCATCCTGCGCGCCGACGCGCGCACCCCCGTGGCTACGCTGGCGCACAAGCTGCGTGTCTCGCGCGGCACGGTGCAGAACCGGCTGCGCAAGATGGAGGAGGGCGGTGTCATCGTCGGCTACACGGTGCGCCTGCGGCCCGACTCGGAGCCGCAGCGCATCCGCGCCTGGATGTGCATCGCCGTGGAGGGCAACGCCGCGCCCGAGGTGATCCGCGCGCTGCGCGGCGAGCCCATGGTGGGCACGCTGCACACCACCAACGGCCGCTGGGACATCGTGGCCGAGCTGCGCGCCGAAAGCCTGGAGGCCTTCGACGCGGCGCTGGGGCGCATCCGCCTCACGCCGGGCATCGCCAACACCGAGACCAGCATCCTGCTGTCCACCTACAAGGCCTAATACGGATTTGCCTTCAACCGTATAACGTCGTTGGTTTGCCTCGCCGTGCTACAGCACTGTCTTCGGCTTCCCGCCTAGTTATCCGATTGAATGCAAACCCGTATAAAACTCCTGGTGGCTCCCGTCGGGCAGCGCCAGCATGGTGCGTGCGCGCCCGGCCTGTTTGCCCGCGTAGAGCGCCAGATCCGCGCGCTGCAGCAGGGACTCGAGGCTGTCCTCACCGGGCAGGCGCTGGGCCACGCCCGCCGTCATGCCCGCCACGATGCGCTGGCCCTCGTGCTCCACCGGGGTTTCGGCCAGGCGTTGCGCCAGGCGCCGCGCGGCCTGGGCTGCGCAGTGCAGGTCGGCGCTGGGCAGCAGCACGGCAAATTCTTCGCCCCCCAGGCGGCCCACCGTGTCGATGCTGCGAAAGCACCCGTGGCTCAGTTGTGCCAGGGTGCGCAGCACCGCGTCACCGGCGGCGTGGCCGTATTGGTCGTTGATGCGCTTGAAGTGGTCCAGGTCGATGAGCACCAGCGACAGCGGGCTGGCGTCGCGCTGCGTGCGCGCCAGGTCCAGCGCAAAGCGGCGGCTGAATTCGCGCCGGTTCACCAGACCGGTGAGCGGGTCGGTGGTGGCCTGGCGCTCCAGCTCGGCCTGCAGCTCGATGCGTTGGGCGATTTCGGTTTGCAGCGCGGCGTTGGTTTCGCTCAAGCGTTGGCGCAGGGCAAATTCCTGGCGCTGCACGCGTTGCAAGCGTGCCGCCGTCATGTAGCCCACCAGGGCAGGAAGGGTGAGCAAAAAGACCAGGCCCAGCAGCACGCCTGTGGGCCGCCCCAGCAGCACAAAGCTCAGCAGGCTTCCCACTACGCCCCACACGGCGACTGGCAGGTAGGCCACCACGCGCCCCGGCAAAAAAAGGAACATGCAGAACTGCATGAACATCACCATGCCCACCGTCCAGAAACGCACGTCCTCGCGCACATGGAACAGCAGGAAGTAGAACGGGTAGCCGATCACCGCGATCCAGGCCACCAGCCGCCCATCGGTGGCCCAACGCGGCTGGCTGCGCAGCACCCAGATGGCGCCCAGCAGCAGCATGGCCATCAACGCCCGGTACAACAGCAGTTGCCAGAACAAGGCGTTGCCCGCACCCAACGCCTGCAGGTCGGGCAGTGCAAACAGCAGCATCAGGCCCGCCCACAGCGCCAGGGCCAGCCGCAGTTGCCGGGCCATGGCGTCCTGCACACTGGCGCGGAAGGCCTGTTCGCAATCCGCATCCTTGAACTCGGCACGCCAGACCGAGATGGGCACATGCGCCGACGCGGCGGGTGGGGGCGGGGTGGTGGTCGCAATCATGGGCACAGGGCAAGCGTATGACAGATGACGCCATGGCGACCCCCGGACAAGCCAGATGGCCGACGAACAGGCCCCGCAGCAGGCGCATCGGGGCACAATGGATGAAAAGAACACCGGACACCCATGCGAAACCGCCTGAAATCCCTGTTGGGCCTTCCAGACGCGCTGGAGGGCATGGAGCAGCTTGCCTCCAGTGCGCAATGGCGTATCAACGAATGGTGCGCCGAGTTCAGCGATCCGCACACCGAGGCGGGCTACCAACAGCATTGCCAGCATTTCACGGCACGCCAGCTCTTGCTCGCGCTGGGCACCTGGGTGGTGTTGATTCTGCTGTTTGGCATTCCGGACTACCTGGCCATGGGCTGGTCGGCCCCGTTCCAGGGGCTGTTGGCCATGCGTGTGGGTGTGGCGCTGTGCGTGCTGGCGCTGATGCGGGCCGTGCTGCGCAACCCGCTGATGGCCACCCGCGGGCGGTGGACCACGGTGGTGGAGTTCATCGGCCTGGCCAGCTTCATGCTGGTCTATGTGCTGCGGCCCGAGATCGCCATGTGGACCTACGCACTGACGCTGCTGATGCTGATCATGCTGTTCGTCTTTGTGCCCAACCGCCTGTGCAACGCGCTGGCGGTGGCGGTGGCTGGGGCCTTGCTCACGCTGGCCATGGTCGGCCAAAGCCGCAGCTTGCAAACCCGCGAACTCGTGGTGCTGAGCCTGGTGCTGGCACTGCCCATCGTGACCGGCTATGTGAGCGCCTGGCGCGTGCAGATGCTGCAGCGCCAGCAGTACGCGCTGCTGATGGCGGCGCGCGCCAACAACGCGCAGCTGCGCCAGGAGGTGGAGCAGCGCAGCGCCCTGCAGGAGGCGTTGCGCATCCAGGCCAGCATCGACCCGCTCACCGGGCTGAACAACCGGCGCGAGTACGAAAAGCTCTTTGCCCGCGAAATGGCCCGCGCCCGGCGCGAGGGGCGTGCCATGTCGCTGGTCATGCTGGACCTGGACCATTTCAAGCACGTCAACGACGACCACGGCCACGCTGCGGGCGACGAGGTGCTGCGCCGTGTGGCGCAACTGTGCCGCGAGAATTTCCGCGAGGTGGACATTGCCGGGCGCCTGGGGGGTGAGGAGTTTGTCGTGCTCATGCCCCACACGGCGCTGCGCGAGGCGGGCGAGGTGGCGCGGCGCTTCCTGCAGGTGCTGTCGGACACCGAGATTGCTTTCGAAGGCTTGCGACTGCGCGTGCAGGCCACCGCCGGGGTGGCCGAACTGCAAGCCCACGAGGATCATCTCGAAACCCTGCTGCAGCGCGCCGACCACGCCCTGTACGCAGGCAAGCAGACCGGCCGCAACCGCGTGATGCTGGCGCTGCCCGACGGGCAGGTGCAGCACTACCAGGGCGGCGCCATGGCGCCCACGGAGCCGGGTGTTTGAAGCCGTGTCAGCGCGCGGCCAGCAGTGCCCGCGCCAGCTCGGCAAAGCCAGCGCCGCGCTCGGCCTGCGTCACAAAGCGCGGCAGGTGGCGCAATTGCGGCACAAAGCGCGCAATGTTGGCCACGCCCACGCTGAGCGGAAAACGCTCGAACATCACCTGGTCGTTGGTCGAGTCGCCCACATAGACCCATCGGTCTATCTCGGCGTCCAGGTTGCGCCCCAGCAGCTCGCGCACGATCCAGCGCGCCCCTTCCAACTTGTTGTGCGCGCCAAACCAACCGTTGATGTGGATGCTGCTGACCGTGGCGTTCATGCCCGCCGCGTGCATGATGCGCACGGCCTGGTCGATGGTGTCCTGGGGCAGGTGGGTGAATTCGCTGTGGTCGATGGCAATGTCGGTTTCGCGGCCCGCCGAATCGGTGGCCCGGCGTGCGCCGGGCACCTCGCGCTCGATCTGGGCCAGCACCTGCTGCATGCGCGCAAAGTGGTGCGCCCTGCTGGCAGCGTCCTGTTGGTATATTTTTGATAGCGCCTTGCGCCCTGAATACGGGCGCTGCGGGCTGATTTGGTCTGAATTTTCTTCAGCCACTGGCACCAGCGCCACGGCCCCGTTCTCAGCCACGATGGCGTCCAGCGGCCAGGTCTGCGCAAACGGCTCGCTCCAGCCCACCGGCCTGCCGGTGATGGCGATCACCTGCAGGCCTGCGCCTTTCAGGTCGGCCAGGGCCTGCAGGGCATCGGGCGTGATGGCGCCCTCGGTGGTGAGGGTGTCGTCGATGTCGGTGAGCACGCCCACCAGGCCTGGGCTCAGGCGCAGTTCGCTCAGCGGCAGCATGGGTGCGCTTTCCACCTCTCAGTGAGAGTTGCTCAGGCTCAGCCCCGCGTGCTCGCGCAGCGGGTGGAAGTGGATTTTGGGAAAGCGCTCCTGCGCCAGGCGCACGTCGTAGGGGCTGGTGCACAGGTAGGCCAGCGTGTTGGCCGCGTCGTGCGCCAGGCGCAGCGGGTAGGCGTTCTCGAACTCGCGCAGCTCGGCCGGGGTGTCGGCGGTGATCCAGCGCGCGCCGGTGTACTGGCAGCTCTCCAGGCGCACGTCGCAGTCGTACTCGGTTTTCAGGCGGTGCTGCACCACCTCAAACTGCAGCTGGCCCACGGCGCCCAGAAGCATGTTGCCGCCGGCGTCGGGCTTGAAGACCTGAATGGCACCTTCCTCGCCCAGCTCCATCAGGCCCTGCTGCAATTGTTTGGAGCGCAGCGGGTTCTTCAGCACCACGGTCATGAACATCTCGGGTGCGAAGAAGGGCAGGCCGGTGAACTGCAGCGCCGGGCCGTCGGTGATGGTGTCGCCCAGTTGCACGCCGCCGTGCGTGGTGAAGCCGATGATGTCGCCCGCGTAGGCCTCATCGACGGCCTCGCGGCGCTGGCTCATGAAGGTGACCACGCTGGTGGGGCGCAGTTCCTTGGCCGTGCGCTGCACGCGCATCTTCATGCCGGGGGTGAACTTACCCGAGGCCACGCGCACGAAGGCGATGCGGTCGCGGTGGTTGCTGTCCATGTTGGCCTGCACCTTGAAGACCACACCCGAGAAACCCTCGTCCTCGGGCTGGATGGTCTTTGCCTCGCGCTGGCGGTTCACTTCCTGGTAGGCGATGCGCGGGCCCGGCGGGGGCGACATGTCCACCACGGCGTTGAGCACTTCCATGACACCGAAGTTGTTCACGCCCGAGCCGAAGAACACCGGCGTGAGCTTGGCCGCGAGGAACTGTTCGTGGCTCCATGTGGTGGAGGCGCCCACGGCCAGTTCCATGCTCTCCAGGGCGTCGTCGAAGGCCTGGCCGAAGCGCGCGCGCAGGCGGCCCTGGTCGCTCAGGGGGATGGTCTCGAAGTCCTGCGGGCGCTTTTCGCTGCCGGGCTCGAACACCGTCATGCTCTGCGTGCGCAGGTCGATGATGCCGCCGAACGACTTGCCCTGTCCCACGGGCCAGGTCATGGGGCAGCAGGGCATGCCGAGTTCGCGCTCCACCTCGTCGAGGATGTCCAGAGGGTCGCGCACCTCGCGGTCCATCTTGTTGACGAAGGTGATGATGGGCGTGTCGCGCTGGCGGCAGACCTCGATCAGGCGGCGCGTCTGCGCCTCCACGCCGTTGGCGGCGTCGATCACCATCAGGGCCGAGTCCACGGCCGTGAGCACGCGGTAGGTGTCTTCAGAGAAGTCCTTGTGGCCGGGGGTGTCGAGCAGGTTGATGACGTGGTCGCGGTACTGCATCTGCATGACCGACGAGGCCACCGAGATGCCGCGCTGCTTTTCGATCTCCATCCAGTCCGAGGTGGCATGGCGGCTGGCCTTGCGGCCCTTGACGGCGCCGGCGATCTGGATCGCGCCCGAGAACAGCAGCAGCTTTTCGGTCAGCGTCGTTTTACCCGCGTCGGGGTGGGAAATGATGGCAAAGGTGCGGCGGCGCCGGGTTTCGGGGGCGTAGGACATGGTCAGAAAGCGGGGCCAGCGCGAGCGCGCAGCAAAAAAGAAAGCGGGGCCGTCGGCCCCGGTCGTTGGATCGCGATTTTACGATTTTGCCCAGGCTATCTGGTTTGCCAAAATTTGCCAAAGCTTCTACCATGCCTGTATGAGCACCATGAACATCTCCCTTCCCGAAATGCTCAAGGCGTTTGTCGATGAGCAAGTCAGCCAGCGCGGATACGGCACAAGCAGTGAATACGTGCGCGAGCTCATTCGCCGGGAGCAGGAACGGCAGCAACTGCGCGGTCTGCTGCTGGCGGGTGCGGCGTCAAAGCCGACGCGTGCGGTCGATGGGGCCTATTTCGATGCGCTGCGTGCCAGGGCGCGCCAAGCGGCGCAATGAAGGTCTGGCCGCTCATCCCCAGGGCGCAGGCCCAGGAAGATGTGGAGCGGGCGCTGGACCACTACCGGCAGCAGGCGGGCGAATCCGTTGCGCTGGGCTTTGTGGCTGCGCTGGAGCAGGCGTTTGTGCATATTGCCCGCCACCCGTCCACGGGCTCGCCGCGCTACGCGCACGAGCTTGACTTGGCGGGCCTCCGTTGCTGGCCGCTCAAGCGCTACCCCTTTCTCGTCTTCTACCTGCAACAGGCGGATCACATCGACGTTTGGCGCGTTCTGCATGGCGCAAGGGATATCCCGAGCTGGCTGGAGGGGGGCGATGGTGATGGGTAGCACACCGGTATAATCCAAATCCTTTCCGAGGAGCGTTGCAGCGCCCCCAGCACAGCGGGGCGTGAGGCTCGGAACCCGATTTGTGCAACGACGCTCACCCACGCAAGTCCTGTGCGGTGAACGGTTTTCTCCCGCAGGCGCGTGGTTTTCCCATTCTTGAACAGAAGGACACCACCATGAGCGCAGCATCCCCCGCCCACGATTCCGCCATCGCCGACATTTCCCTGGCCGACTGGGGCCGCAAGGAAATCCGCATCGCCGAGACCGAGATGCCCGGCCTGATGGCCATCCGCGAGGAATTCGCGGCCAAGCAGCCCCTGAAGGGCGCGCGCATTACCGGCTCGCTGCACATGACCATCCAGACCGCCGTGCTGATCGAGACGCTCAAGGCCCTGGGCGCTGACGTGCGCTGGGCCTCGTGCAACATCTTCTCCACACAGGACCACGCAGCCGCCGCGATTGCCACCACCGGCACGCCGGTGTTCGCCGTCAAGGGCGAGACGCTGGTGGACTACTGGGATTACACCCACCGCATCTTCGATTTCGGCCCCAAGGGCAGCGAAGGTGAGGGCCCGAACATGATCCTGGACGACGGCGGCGACGCCACGCTGCTGATGCACCTGGGCAAGCGTGCCGAAAAGGACGCCTCCGTGCTGGCCAACCCCGGCAGCGAGGAAGAGCGCATCCTGTTCGCCGCCATCAAGGCCAAGCTGGCCGAGGACGGCACCTGGTACAGCCGCAAGAGCGCCCAGATCCTCGGCGTCACCGAAGAAACCACCACCGGCGTGCACCGCCTCAAGGAAATGTCGGCCAAGGGCACGCTGATGTTCCGCGCGATCAACGTGAACGACTCGGTGACCAAGAGCAAGTTCGACAACCTGTACGGCTGCCGCGAGTCGCTGGTCGATGGCATCAAGCGCGCCACCGATGTGATGATCGCTGGCAAGGTGGCCGTGGTGGCCGGTTACGGCGACGTGGGCAAGGGCTCGGCCCAGGCGCTGCGCGCGCTGTCGGCTCAGGTCTGGGTGACCGAGATCGACCCGATCAACGCCCTGCAGGCCGCCATGGAAGGCTTCAAGGTCGTGACCATGGAGTACGCCGCCGACAAGGCAGACATCTTCGTGACCACCACGGGCAACCGCGACGTCATTACCTTCGAGCACATGAAGGCGATGAAGGACCAGTCCATCGTCTGCAACATCGGCCACTTCGATAACGAAATCCAGGTCGCCAAGCTCGAAGAGCACTGCCAGTGGGAAGAGATCAAGCCCCAAGTGGACCATGTGATCTTCCCGGACGGCAAGCGCATCATCCTGCTGGCCAAGGGCCGCCTGGTGAACCTGGGCTGCGGCACGGGCCACCCGAGCTTTGTGATGTCCAACTCGTTCGCCAACCAAACCATTGCGCAGGTCGAGCTGTTCACGCACAGCGACTACTACGAGACCGGCAAGGTCTATGTGCTGCCCAAGCACCTGGACGAGAAGGTGGCGCGCCTGCACCTGAAGAAGGTGGGTGCGATGCTGACCGAACTGACGGACGAGCAGGCCGCCTACATTGGCGTTCCCAAGCAAGGGCCGTACAAGCCCGATACCTACCGTTATTGATTTATTTGCTATTGAATTGATAGCTGTCAGCGCCCGCAGTCAGGGCGTTCAAGCCATTTTTTGCTTATGAAAACCCAGCGTGCCGACGTTCTTTTGGTGGAAAAGGGGCTGGCCAGCACCCGCTCGCAGGCCCAGCGGCTGATTGCCAGCGGGGTGCAGTGGCGCCTGGACGCGCACGGCCCCTGGAGCCGCGTCGCCAAGAACGGCGAAGAGATCCCGGCCCAGGCCGAACTGCAACTGCAGGATGCGGCCGAGGCGCGCTTTGTCTCGCGTGGCGGCCTCAAGCTCGATGGTGCGCTGGAGACCCTGGGCCTGGTGGTGCAGGGGTTGCAGTGCCTGGACGTGGGCCAGTCCACCGGCGGCTTCACGCACTGCCTGCTGGAGCGCGGCGCGCGCCGCGTGGTGGGCGCGGACGTGGGTCAAGGCCAGTTGCACGCGCAACTGCGCCAGGACCCGCGTGTGGTCTGTCTCGAAGGCATCAACGCCCGCGCGCTGACGCCCGAAATGCTTCAGATGGCCTGGGAGGACGCATGGTCCGAGCCCTCCGCCGCTGTCGTGGAGGACGAAGCCGAGCCCGAAAGCCCGTACCGCTGGATGTCTGGTGATGGCGAGGTGACCGACTACGACGACAGCGACGACGTGAGCGACGACGATGTGGAGGCCGACCTGGAGCGCGAGCGCGAAGACGCCGCGCCGCCCGCCGCTGTGGGCACCCGCCGCCGCCTCAAGGCCTGGGTGGGCGAAAGCACGGCGCCGGTGTTCGAGTTGGTCACGGGTGACCTGTCCTTCATCTCGCTCACGCTGGTGCTGCCTGCCCTGGTGCCGCTGCTGGCGCCGGGTGGCCACCTGCTGATGCTGGTCAAGCCGCAGTTCGAGCTTCAGCCCGGCCAGGTGGGCAAGGGCGGCATCGTGCGCGATGCATCGCTCTACCCCGTGGTCGAGCAGCGCATCCGCGACTGCTGCGCCAGCCTGGGGCTGGAAGTGTGCTCGTGGATGGACAGCCCCATCAGCGGTGGTGACGGCAACCAAGAATTTTTTGTCTTTGCGAGGAGGTCTGCATGAACGCAGCCAACGCCGCGCCGGCCGCCGTGCCGGTCAGTTTCGAGTTTTTCCCGCCCAAGACGCCCGAGGGCATCGAGAAGCTGCGCGCCGTGCGCCAGCAGCTCTACGCCCTGCAGCCCCAGTTTTGCTCGGTGACCTACGGTGCGGGGGGCTCCACGCAGGACGGCACCTTGCAGGCCGTGCAGGCCATTCTGGACGAAGGGCAGCAGGGGGCTTCGCATTTCACCTGCGTCGGTGCGTCGCGCGATTCGGTGCGCGAGAAGCTGGCGCTGTTCCAGTCCATGGGCGTGCGTCGGCTGGTGGCACTGCGTGGTGACCTGCCCAGCGGCTACGGCAGCATGGGCGAATTTCGCTATGCCGCCGATCTGGTGGCCTTCATCCGCGCCGAGACGGGTAATCACTTCCACCTGGAGGTGGCCGCCTACCCGGAAATGCACCCGCAGTCCCGCTCCCCCGAGGCCGATCTGCAGGCCTATGCGGCCAAGGTCAAGGCGGGTGCCAACTCGGCGATCACGCAGTTCTTCTTCAACGCCGATGCCTATTTCCGCTTTGTGGACGAGGCGCGCAGGCTGGGCGCCGAGGTGCCGGTGGTGCCGGGCATCATGCCTATCACCAACGCCAGCGGCCTGCTGCGCTTTGCCGACAGCTGCGGCGCCGAAGTGCCGCGCTGGATTCGCCTGCGCCTGCAGGGTCTGGGGGACGATGCGGCGGGCATCCGGGCTTTCGGGCTGGATGTGGTCACCCGCCTGTGCGAGCAGTTGCTGGCTGCTGGGGCGCCGGGCCTGCACTTCTATACGATGAACCAAAGCACCGCGACGCTGGAAATTTGCCGCCGCCTCGGGCTGGCTGGCGCTTGCACGCGGTAACATTTCACCTTTTGGTTGAGGGTCACCATGAAATCGGTGTGGAACTGCATGGCTCTGGCGGGTGGCAGTTTGTGGGCGGGCGCAGCCAGTGCGCAAATGAGCTACCACTGCCGGGATTCCAACGGCAGCAATTTCGTGCTCTCGCGCCCCTGTCCGTCCGATATGCGGACCACGGCAGTGGTGGGCGGGCCAGCGCGTTCCTCGGGCTACTCTTCGTCGTCGTCCGGCAGTTACCGGTCGTCGTCCCGCTCCTCAGGAGACGAGCCTGAGCATATGCAGTACATGAGCGGGCGTTGCCGATCCCTGTACCAGGCTATGCGCACGGCGGGAAGCCGCGGCCTGAAGTACGACGCCGTGGAAGACCTGCGTCGGGAGTACAAGAGAGAGTGCAACGAAGAGGAAGAGGCAGCCTATTCCAAGCTCTCATCCGATCGCTACACGCGCAAGGAGGAGCAGCGCGAGGAAGAGAAGTCGGCCCGCTTGGTTGACCAGGCCTCGCGCGATCGCGAAGAGCGCTTCCTGCAGCAGTGCGCCGAATCCCGCCGCATTCTTCACGCCAAGCAGGCACGCACCGACCTGAGCGAAGGCGAAAAGGCCGATTTGCGCCGATTCGAAGAGAACTTCATCGCGCGCTGCAAGCGCTAGCTTTCAGCCGCCCGACTCCAGCTGGTGGCAGGCATTGCGGTCTTGCCCCAGCAGTTCCACCATGCGAGGCAGGGACTCGCGCAAGGCGGCTTGCAGGGTGTGGGGCGGGTTGACCAGGAACATGCCGCTGGCCCCCAGGCCGGGGCGCGCGCCCGCGCCCGATTTCACCGTCAGGCTCGCATGCAGCCAGCTTTTGCCCGCCTTGGTGGCGGCGGACTTCAGCCGCCTTGGCAGGTCGTGCGCCTCGGGGCGGGGGATGATGGGGTACCACACGGCGTAGGTTCCGGTAGCAAAGCGTTTGAGGGCGTCCTGCAGCATCTCGGGTACGCGCGCGTAGTCGCTTTTGAGCTCATAGCTGGGGTCGCACAGCACCAAGGCCCGGCGCGACGGGGGGGGCAGGAATCGGCGCATGCCTTCAAAACCGTCTTCCTGTATGACAGCGACCTGGCGCCCGGCGTTGAGCTGTGCGACGTTGCCCGCCAGGGCGCGCAAATCGGTCGGGTGCAGCTCGAACAGTTTCAGTTTGTCGCGCTCGCGCAACAGGTGCTGCAGAATGAAGGGGGAGCCTGGGTATACCCTGATTTGTGCTCCCTGGTTGAAGCGTTGAACCAGTGCGAGGTAGTCCTGCAACAGCGCGGGCAGGGGCGGGGACGATGCGTTGCTGGCCGCGCTGGCCAGCTTCAGAATGCCCTCGTCGGCTTCAGCACTGGTGCGTGCGTAGTCGCCGTCCAGCCGGTACAGGCCTGCGCCCGCGTGCGTGTCCAGCGCCATCAGGGCCGTGTCCTTCGCGGTCAGGTGCTGCAGGGTGGCAATCAGGACGGAGTGCTTGAGCACGTCGGCATGGTTGCCCGCGTGGAAGGCATGGCGGTAACTGAACATCCGGCAATGGTAACCCCCACAGGCTGTTCCCTGGCGCGCATGGCGTGGGGGCGCCCTTGGTGGGAGTGCTTTGCCGAGGGCACAATCGAGAAAAAAGTGGGCAGGCCGCGTGTTTTTTGTCGCAGAGATACGTTTTGTTATCAATGGGACTTGTCGCAGCAGCGATGATGGCGCCTGCAGCCTTGTGGCACCTTTCCAGCGGAGGCATTTCCGCCGGAGCGGCACTATGGATTCGTGACCATGACCGACCAAGCAACCGAGACTACCTCTCCACCGGCACAGCATGTCGATGCCCTGCCGGTGGGCACTCGCCTGGGAGAGTTCGAGATCCTTGCCCTTTTGGGGGTGGGCGGTTTTGGCATGGTGTACCGGGCGTTCGATCATTCGCTCCACCGTGCTGTGGCCATCAAGGAGTTCATGCCGTCTGCCTTGGCGGCCCGTGGCCCTGATGGCGCGCTGGTGCCGCGTTCTGCGGCGGACATGTCTGCGTTCCATGCAGGGCTGAAATCGTTTGTGGGAGAGGCGCGACTGCTCGCGCAGTTCGACCACCCATCGCTGGTCAAGGTCTTTCGTTTCTGGGAGGCCAACCAGACCGCCTACATGGTCATGCCGCTGTACAGCGGCATGACCTTCAAGCAGGCACGTGCACAGATGCGCACGCCGCCCCCCGAGGCCTGGCTGCGCAAGGTGCTGTGGTCTGTGCTGGGCGCGCTGCGCGTTTTGCATGGTGGGCAGACACTGCACCGCGATATTTCTCCCGACAACATCTTTTTGCAGGACCTGGGGCCGCCCGTCTTGCTCGATCTGGGTGCGGCGCGCCACGCCATCAATGACCGCGACCGCAAGCACACCGCCGTGCTGAAGGTCAACTACGCGCCCATCGAGCAGTACGCCGATGGCGACCTGGAGCTGGTTCAAGGGCCGTGGAGCGACCTCTATTCCCTGGCCGCAGTGGTGCATGGCTGCCTGTGCAATGACACGCCCTTGCCGTCCACGCTGCGTTCCATCCGTGACCGCATGGTGCCGTTCGCGCGCGTTGCCAAGACCGTGCGCAAGCAATTCGGGCAGGACTACTCCCCGGCATTTGTCGAGGCCATCAGCAAGGCCTTGTCGCTGCAGCCCCAGGATCGGCCGCAGAGCATCGACGAGTTTCTCCAGCTGATGGAGATGACGTCCGCACCCGCGGGCCTGGATCTCTTTGACTTCCGCACCGAGCTGGGCGATCTGTGGGTGGAGCCCACCGACCAGCCGGGGCCGGGTCTGGTGGTGCCTACGGTAGATCTGACCTCCGAGGTCCAGGGCAAGGTCGGCATACCGCTCCCCCCTGCACCGGCGTCTGCAGCGCCCCTGCCGACGAGGAGGGGGGTGCCGGATGCGCAGGACACCGTTGCCATGGATGCTGGCGATACGGTGCTCATGGAGGATGTGGCGGACAGTTCGATTCTGGAGGCCGTCGAGGCCGGGCAGCCACCCATGCCGCCGGGCACCACGCGCTATGGGTTGGAATCCGAGCGCGGGCGATCCTCACGTCCAGCGCCGCTGCACAAGGCCGCAGCCAAGACCGCCGCTCGAAAGTCCACAGCGGGCACAGGGGTGGCCTGGTGGGCGGTCGTTGTGGCTGCCTTGCTTGTGACCGTGGGCGGGGCCTACGGCTGGCGCAGTCATGTGGAGGCCAAGAAGGCGCAGCCGCCCAAGGAAGACATCATTACCGAAATGGCCGAGCCCGCCTCGGCGCCCGCCTCCAACGGGGCGTCGGACGGCCCCAAGGTGCCAGCGCTTGCCGCCGCTTCAGATGCCGCCTCCGAGGCCGTTGGCGCAGCCGTCGCCGCCTCGGATGCCGCATCGGTCGCCGCGCCCGCCTTTGTAGCGGCCTCGGACCCACGCGCTGCTTCGCGGGTGGCCCAGCGCCGCAAGGCGGCTGCCGTTGCGGTGGCGCCGCCTCCGGCCCCGGAGCCTGCCCCCCCGCCACCAGCTCCCGAGCCCGCGCCGCCCCCGCCACCTCCGCCCAAACCGGCTGCGCCCGTGCGGCTGTGCGAAGGAGAGTCGGTCTTGACGCGCAGCATGTGCTTGCGTGACCAGTGCCGCAAGTCGGCCAACGCCGTGCTGCCGGTGTGTGTGGAATTCCGTCGCCAGATGGAGCCGCTGGAAAACCGCCAGCTTGCCAATTGAGGCACAGTCGCCGCTGTGGAGTGACAGCCCTTGGCGATTTTGACAAGTTTTGTATAATGCTTGGCTTCGCAGCGAACTGGTGCTCCGCGGCGAAGGGGCGCGCCTGCCATGGATCATGGCGAAAAGTGCGCCCAAGCACCACCTAAGAGGTTTCCGCCTGAGAGAAACACCGACCGTGGAAAAGAGCCCGCAGGACACCGGCCCCTATTTTTGGCCGGTCAAACCCTCGAAAGAGAACTCTCATGTCTACATTCAGCGCAAAACCCGCTGAGGTGGTGCACGAGTGGTTTGTGATTGACGCCACCGATAAGGTGCTCGGCCGGGTAGCCAGCGAAGTTGCCCTCCGTCTGCGCGGCAAACACAAAGCCATTTACACGCCTCACGTCGATACGGGTGACTTCATCGTCATCATCAACGCATCCAAGATCAAGGTCACCGGCACCAAGTCGCTCGACAAGGTGTACTACCGTCACTCGGGTTACCCCGGCGGCATCACGGCCACGAACTTCCGCGACATGCAAGCCAAGCACCCCGGCCGCGCGCTGGAGAAGGCCGTCAAGGGCATGCTGCCCAAGGGCCCGCTGGGTTACGCCATGATCAAGAAACTCAAGGTGTACGGTGGTGCAGAGCATCCCCACACCGCCCAACAGCCCAAAGTGCTGGAACTGTAAGGAGCCTTGAGATGATTGGTGATTGGAACAATGGCACCGGCCGTCGCAAATCCAGCGTCGCCCGCGTGTTTCTGAAAAAAGGCTCTGGCAAGATCACGATCAACGGCAAGGACATCCAGTCCTACTTCGGCCGTGAAACCTCGATCATGATCGCCAAGCAACCCCTGGCGCTGACCAACAACCTCGAAGCTTTCGATGTGCAGGTCAACGTCAATGGCGGCGGCGAATCCGGCCAGGCCGGCGCTACCCGCCACGGCATCACCCGTGCGCTGATCGACTACGACGCCACGCTTAAGCCCGTGCTGAGCCAGGCCGGTTTCGTGACGCGCGATGCGCGCGAAGTCGAGCGCAAGAAGGTCGGTCTGCGTGGCGCCCGCCGCGCAAAGCAGTTCTCCAAGCGCTGATCCGCTGCGACTGCAGGTCCTTCCACAAAACCGCCACGGTGCAAGCCGCTGGCGGTTTTGTTTTTGGGGGCCTCCCTCAAGCAGGTATAGTCCGGGCCTTCGTCCCCCCAAGGAGACCGAGTCCCATGCGTTTTCGCCTGTTGCGCCGCCGCCTGACCGTCAGCGCCCCGCGCATGGCCGTGCGCAGCGCGCTGCCCTGGCCCTTGCGCTGGTTCCTGCTGGCGCTGATGTTGGGTTTTTCGGCCGCAGTGGCTTTGTGGGCCTTCGAGTTTGGTCGTTCCATCGCCGGGCTGGATGCTCACAGCCAGGAGGAGCTCAGGCAGCTGCGCACCGAGGTTCAGCGCCTGCGCGATGAGAGCCAGCAGCAGCAGTCGATCGCCAACACCTCGGGCAGCCTGTTGCTGGCCGAGCGCACGGCCCTGGAGCAACTCACCGCGCGCTTGCGCCAGGCCGAAGCGGAGAACCGCTCGCTGCGCGAAGACCTGGGGCTGTTCGAAAAGCTCATTCCTGCAGGCAACGATGCCGGTGGGGTGGCCATTCGCGGGTTACAGGCGGAAGTGATTGCGGGCGTGCACCTGCGTTGGCAGGCGCTGGTGATGCGTACGCTCAAGAATGCACCGGAATTCAAGGGGCAGCTCGAACTGGTGCTGGCGGGCGTGCGCGAAGGGCGGCCTTGGACGCACACCCTCCCTGCCGAGGGCCAGGGCCTGCAATTGCGCCAGTACCAGCGCATGGAGGGCGTTTTCGATCTGCCGCCCCAGACCGTGGTAAAAACCGTCACCGTCCGGGTCCTGGAGGGTGGCACCGCACGCGCCACCCAGACCCTTGCGCTGGATGGCGCCACCGGCGCGCCTGTCCACTGATTCCGATTGTCCTGCCAGTGTGGCCCTTGGGCCCACCCCCTGGAGTAGCACCATGTTTTCCCGCAACAAACAGCCCCCCATCAAAAGCCTGATTGCCGAAGGCAGTCGCATCGACGGCAACGTGCAGTTCACCGACGGCCTGCGCATCGACGGCGAAGTGGTGGGCGATGTGCGCGCCGCGCCGGGCACTGCGGGCCTGTTGGTGATTTCGGCCACGGCCAGGGTCGAAGGGGCGGTGCACGCCGACCATGTCATCGTCAACGGCCAGATCCATGGCCCGGTGCATGCAGGCACCATGCTGGAACTGCAACCCAAGGCGCGCATTGCAGGCGATGTGCACTACAAGACCCTGGAAATGCACCAGGGAGCCACCATCTCCGGGAAGATGTTTCCGGCCGATGTGGTGGTTGAGGAAAAGCCCACACTGAAGCTGGCGGCAAACAACCCCTGAAAATGAACCTATGGGCGCTTTGCAGTAGCATTGCGCCCAAACAGCTATACCGGAGCCCCGCCATGAGTGCCGCAGTCCAAGACACCCCCGAAGAAGTCATGCCCGACCCCATCCTCTTCACCGAGAGCGCGGCCGCCAAGGTGGCCGACCTGATCGCTGAAGAAGGCAACCCCGACCTCAAGCTGCGCGTGTTTGTGCAGGGCGGCGGCTGCTCGGGCTTCCAGTATGGTTTTACCTTCGATGAAATCGTCAACGAAGACGATACGGTCATGACCAAGAACGGCGTGTCCCTGCTGATCGACGCCATGAGCTACCAGTACCTGGTGGGCGCTGAAATCGACTACAAGGAAGACCTGCAGGGTGCCCAGTTCGTGATCAAGAACCCGGGCGCGTCGTCCACCTGCGGCTGCGGCTCCAGCTTTTCGACCTGAAGACACCCACGCCGATGCGCGGCGTGGCTTGCACTACGCGGGGTAGATAGCCCCGAGCACACGGGCGCCTTGGGCGCCCGTTGCACTGGGCAGGTTGCCGGGCAGGCCCAGCAAGCACTGGCGCGCCAGCCAGGCAAAGGCAGCCGCTTCCACCTGCTGCGCGGGCAGGCCCAGCGCATCGGTGGGCAACACGTGCAGCCCGGGCAACAGAGCCTGCAGGCGTGCCATCAGGCGGCCATTGAAAGCGCCACCGCCGCACACGGCCAGTAGTTTGCTATTGTTTTTATAGCGCATGGCGCTTTCTGCGCAAGCGCTGGCGGTCAATTCGAGCAAGGTTGCCTGCACATCGGGCGCAGGTGCCGGTGGGCACTGGCGAAGGTGTTGCTCCAACCACTGCGGGTTGAACAGGTCGCGTCCCGTACTCTTGGGCGGGTCTTGGTGCAGATAGGGCTCGCCCAGCAGGTGCTGCAGCAGCACGGGCACCGCCTGACCGCTGGCCGCCCAGGCGCCATCGCGGTCAAAGGGCTCGCCGCGGTGCTGTTGGCACCAATAGTCCATCAGCGCATTGCCCGGCCCGCAGTCAAAGCCCAGCACGCTGCCGTCGGCGCGCAGCACGCTCAGGTTGGCAATGCCACCGATGTTCAACACCAGCGCATCCTGTCCGGCCTGCCCGAACTGGTACTGGTGAAATGCGGGAACCAGCGGCGCGCCCTGGCCACCGGCTGCCACGTCGCGGCTGCGCAGGTCGGCCACCACCGGGATGCCGGTGAGTTCGGCCAGCAGGGCCGGGTTGTTGAGTTGCAGGGTGTAGCCCGTACCGTCGAACGCGCCAGGACGGTGGCGCACGGTCTGCCCGTGGGCGCCGATGGCGCGCACGGCGCTGGCGGGCGTCCCGGCCGCTTGCAGCAGGGCCTGCACGGCCTGGGCGTAGCAGCGCGCCAGGGCGTTGGCAGCCAGCGCGGCGCGGTGCAGTTCGTCGGCTCCGCTGGTGTTGAGTGCCAACAGCTCACTGCGCAGGTCGGGTTCAAAACCCAGGGCATGGTGCTGTAGCACCTGGCAGCGCGGCCCCGAGAAATCGGCCAGCACGGCGTCCACCCCGTCCAGCGAGGTGCCGGACATCAGGCCGATGTACAGCGCGGGCATGGGTTTGTCGGCGCGTTGGAGGTGCTGGCGCGCCGAAAGTCTATTCAGCGCTGGCCTGCTCGATGAGCGCGGCCGAGGACAGCTCCAGACGCATGGTGCTGGCCAGGCGGTCAAACGCCGGGCGAACCGCCGCCGAAATGGGGGCAGCGGCCTCGCTTTGGCGGGCAATGGTCATGGGGTCCTGGTGTTCGCCGTTGACGCGGAACTCGAAGTGCAGGTGCGGCCCCGTGGCCCAGCCGGTGGCGCCCACGGTGCCGATGTTCTGGCCCTGGCCCACGGACTGGCCCTTTTTCACATCAATGCGATGGAGGTGGGCATACACCGTGACATGCTGGTTGCGGTGCTTGACGAACACCACGTTGCCAAAGCCGTTTTGCACCCCCGCGAATTCGACCACGCCGTCACCCACGGTACGCACCGGGGTGCCCGTGGGGGCGGCAAAGTCGGTGCCCAGGTGGGCGCGCCACTTTTGCAGGATGGGGTGAAAGCGCATGGCAAAACCGCTGGTCACGCGCGAGAACTCCAGCGGCGAGGCCAGGTAGGCGCGGCGCTTGCTCTGGCCGTCCAGCGTGTAGTAGGCGCCTTTGTCCGAGCCGGGCTCCTGGAACCACAGAGCCTGGTGCGTCTTGCCGTTGTTGACGAATTCGGCGCTGAGCACGCGGCCTGCGCGCAGCGGCTCGCCGTCGGCGACCAGGGTTTCGTACACCACCGAGAAGCGGTCGCCCTTGCGCAGGGCGCGGCGGAAGTCGATGTCGGCCGAGAACAGTTCGGCCAGTTGCACGGCCACGCTGTCGGGGATGTTGGAGGCATCGGTGGCGGCGAACAGCGAGCTCTGGATGGTGCCACCCGCCAGGCGCGTGGAAGCGGTGAGCTGCGCCGTTTCGATGCGTGAACTGAAGCCCTGTTCGGTTTTCTCGACCACCAGGCGCTTGAAGCTACCGCTGTCGTCGGGTGCCCAGCGGGCAGTCAGGCGCTGCAGGCGATGGTCGTCGCTGGTTTCGGCGTTGGCCAAGCGCCCAGCACGGCCCAGCAGATTGCGCTGCACCAGCGTGTCGCGGCGCAAAAAGGCGGCGGCCTGCGGGTCGGCCACCCCCATGCGCTGCAACAGGGATTCGGCGGTGTCCGTGCTGCGCACCTGCTCCGTGCGGAACAGGGAAAACCCGCCGGTATCGGTCAGCTCGGCGAGGGCCATGTCCGATGCGAGCGACGGCACGGGCAACTCCAGCATGCGCACTGGCAGGTCGGCCGGATCGGGCCCCAGCGAGGCCACGGCAAAGGCGCCACCGCCGCCACTCAACAAGAGGGCGGCGACAAAGGCGGTGATGCGGCGGGGGTGTTTTTGAATGCCTTGGGCCAGTCGCTCCAGCAAGGCGGCGCGGGCAGAAGTCAGGCCGTGTGTCAAAAGTCGATCCCCAGGTCTGTGAGGCTGCCCGCGTGCGGCACCGGCAGGGCCGGGCGGCGCGGGCGCGCCAGAGAATATCAGGCTGCAGGCAGTGCCGGAGGGCGGCCCTGGGCGGGAACGTAAAATCCCCGCTCCTGCAATGTGCGCGCAAGTATAGCGAAGCGTTTTGAGAGCACACCCTAGAAAACCCTATGAATCCATCTGCTGAAAACACACCGCTGTCCGAGGGCGTGGCCCGGGCGCTTGAAGTCTCGCTGCGCGGCGTGGAGGAACTGCTGCCCCGTGACGAATGGGTGAAGAAGCTCCAGCGCTCCGAAACCACGGGCCAACCGCTGCGCATCAAGCTGGGCCTGGATCCGACAGCGCCCGACATCCATATCGGCCACACGGTGGTGCTGAACAAGATGCGCCAGCTCCAGGACCTGGGCCACCAGGTGATTTTCCTGATCGGCGACTTCACCAGCCTGATTGGCGACCCCTCGGGCCGCAACAGCACGCGCCCTCCGCTCACGCCCGAGCAGATCAAACTCAATGCCGAAACCTACTACCGCCAGGCCAGCCTGGTGCTGGATCCGGCGCGCACCGAGATCCGCTACAACAGCGAGTGGAGCGAGCCCCTGGGCGCCAGCGGCATGATCCAGCTGGCTGCCAAGTACACCGTGGCGCGCATGATGGAGCGCGACGACTTCCACAAGCGCTTTTCCACGGGCCAGTCGATCAGCGTGCATGAATTCTTGTACCCGCTGATGCAGGGCTACGATTCGGTCGCGCTCCAGAGCGACCTGGAACTGGGCGGCACCGACCAGAAGTTCAACCTGCTGATGGGCCGCCACCTGCAACAGGAATACGGCCAGGAGCCGCAGTGCATTCTGACCATGCCGCTTTTGGTGGGGCTGGACGGCGTGGACAAGATGTCCAAGTCCAAGAACAACTACATCGGCATCACCGAAGACGCCAACACCATGTTCGCCAAGGTGCTGTCGATTTCGGATGCGCTGATGTGGGACTGGTTCACGCTGCTGTCCTTCAAGAGCCTGGCCGAGATCGCCGCGCTCAAGGCCGAGGTGGCCGCGGGGCGCAACCCCAAGGACGCGAAGGTGATGCTGGCCAAGGAGATCACCACGCGCTTTCACAGCGCCGCCGCGGCCGAGGCTGCCGAGGCCGACTTCCAGAACCGCAGCAAGGGCGGCGTGCCCGACGACATTCCCGAGGTGGCACTCTCGGGCGCGCCGCTGGGCATCGGCGCCCTGCTCAAGCAGGCCAACCTGGCGCCCTCGACCAGCGAGGCCAACCGCCTGATCGACGGTGGCGGCGTGCGCATTGATGGCAGCGTGGTCAGCGACAAGGGACTGAAGCTGGGCGCTGGCAGCTACGTGGTGCAGGTGGGCAAGCGCAAGTTTGCACGCGTGCTGGTTTCGTAAGTTTTTAGGCTGCAGCGCCCGCAGATAAAGCGCAAGCAGCTATAAAAATCATAGCAATTGGGGTGGCCCACCCTCCGTGTCTTCGCCCAACAGTTGCCTCGTGGCCGCTGCCTCCTGGCGCAGCCAGGCGGTGAAGGCCTGCGCCTCGGGGCGCTGCAGGCTGCGCGGGCCCAGCAGCAGCCAGTAGGCCAGCGGCGAATCCAGCCGCGTGCCGGGCAATACCTCCACCAGGTCACCACTGGCCAGTGCATCGGCCACCAGTGGCAGGCGCGCCAGGGCCAGGCCCTGGCCGCTGAGCGCGGCCTGCACGATCTGGTGCGCGTAGTTGAAGTACAGCCAGCGCTGGGGTTGCAGCAGCGGGCAGCCTTGCGCGTCGAACCAGCGCCGCAACGACAGCCATTGCAGGTGCGTGCTGCGGTGCGCGTCTCCGGCCTCGATCAGGGTGAAGCGCTCCAGGTCGCTGCTCTGGCACACGGGCGGAGCGCTTTTGAGCAGCCAGGGGCTGGCCACCACGGCCAGTTGTTCGCCAAACAGCCGCTCGCCGCCGTGCACGCGTGCGCCGGGCACGCTGTAGCGCAGCGCCAGATCCAGGTCGGCGGTGTCCAGGTCGGTGTGGCTGTCGCTGGCGTCGATGCGGATGTCGATGTCTGGGTGCGCCTGCTGGAACGCCTCCATGCGCGGAATGAGCCACATCGACGCAAAGCTCGACCAGGTGGTGATCGCCACGCTCTTGCGCCCCGCCGTCTGGCGCACCAGGCGCACGGCGGCGTCCATGCGTTCGATGGCGGGCCCCACGGTGCGCAGCAACTGCGCGCCCGCGCCGGTCAGCTCCACCGCGCGCGTGTGGCGCAGGAACAGGGCAATGCCCACCTCGTCTTCCAGGGCCTGGATCTGGCGGCTCACGGCCGACTGGGTGAGCGCCAGCTCCTCGGCTGCGGCGCGAAAGTTCAGGTGCCGCGCCACGCTGACAAAGGCGCGCCAGTGGCCCACGCCCACGGCGCGGGTGCGCAGTGCAGGGCTGGTCGATGGATGGGTGCTCATGCTTTGATTGATGCGTTAGTGGAATCAATAGCCTAGCGCCATTTCATTGGACGGCCAAGCCCCGGCGAAGGATCATGGCGTTTCATTGATGCCCAAAGGAGCTGCCATGCACGACGTGATCTTCCCCCCATCGGCCCCTGGCCTGGCACGGCCCGCAGGAAGCTGGGGCCTGCTGCCCGGCCGGGCGCTGTCCTTGCATCCGCGCAGCCGTGGCCGATTGGCCCTCGTCCAGGGGCGGGCCTGGCTGACGGTGTCTGCGGCCGGGCAGGCCTCCACCGACATGGTGCTGCACGCAGGGGAGGGCGTGGAACTGCCCGCGCACAGCCACGCCGTGCTCGAAGCCTGGCCGCAGCCTGTTGGCGCCCCCGCGCTGGCCTGGCAGTGGGCTGCGCTGCCCGCAGTGGCAGTGGCGTCGCTCGATTGGCGGCAGGCCGTGGCCGTCCCGGCGCGTGACCTGAGCCTGGCCGGCCGGGCCTTGTTGGAAGCCGCAGGGCGGTTGGGCAGGGGCCTGCTGCGGCTGGCGGCATCGGTGTTGGTACGCCCCTGGGTGGCTTCGCACGCGGGCCGGGGCGTGGTGTGGCGCATTCGCTGGGGGCTGCGCAGCGGATAATCCGGGCCACCGCGGCCGCGCGCCGGTGTGCGCCGCAACCAGCATCCACACCATCCATGACACCCATCGACATCCTCATCATGGCGGCCGGCAAAGGCACGCGCATGAAAAGCCGCACGCCCAAGGTCTTGCAGCGCCTCGCAGGCCGCCCGCTGCTGCACCATGTGCTCGACCAAGCCGCGCACCTGCAGGCGCGCAGCGCCATCGTCATCACCGGCCACGGCGCTACAGAAGTAGAAGCGGCTACCGCAGGACTGGCGGGCGTTGCAGGCCAGTTTGACCTGAAATTTGTGCGCCAGGAGCCGCAGCTGGGCACCGGCCACGCCGTGCAGCAGGCCGTGCCTTGCCTGGCGGACGACGGCACGGTGGTGGTGCTCTCGGGCGACGTGCCGCTGACGCAGGCGGCCACGCTGCGCGCGCTGGTGGCTACCTCGCAGGCCGTGCCCGGTGGGCAGCTGGCGCTGCTGACCGTGCGCCTGCCCGACCCCACGGGCTATGGCCGCATCCTGCGCGATGGGGCGGGGCGGGTGGCGGGCATCGTCGAGCACAAGGACGCCAGCGGCGCCCAGCGCGCCATCAATGAAATCTACAGCGGCATCATGGCCGTGCCTGCGCGCCTGCTCAAACCCTGGCTCGCGCGCCTGACCAACCACAACGCCCAGGGCGAGTACTACCTGACCGACATCGTCGCCATGGCCGTGGCCGATGGCGGGAGCGTGGCGGCCCACCGCATCGACGACGCCCTGCAGGTGGCGGGTGTGAACAGCCCCCTGCAACTGGCCGAGCTGGAACGCGCCCACCAACTGCGCCAGGCGCGCGCCCTCATGGAGCAGGGCGTGCGCCTGATGGACCCCGCCCGCTTTGACCTGCGCGACGACGCACGCACCGGCGTGCGTGGCGAACTGTTGTGTGGGCAGGACGTGGAGCTTGACGTGGGCTGCATCTTCACAGGCCGCGTGGAGCTGGGCGAAGGTGTGCAGGTGGGCGCGCACTGCTGCATTGCCAATGCGCGCATTGCGGCGGGCGCCGTCATCCACCCCTACACCCATATCGACGGCGAAAAGCTCGGCGCCAGTGTGGGCGTGGGCGCGCTCGTCGGCCCGTTTGCACGCCTGCGTCCTGGCGCCGTGCTGGGGCGCGAGGTACACATCGGCAACTTCGTGGAGGTGAAGAACTCCCAGCTTGCCGACGGCGCCAAGGCCAACCACCTGGCCTACCTGGGCGATGCCAGCGTGGGCGAGCGCGTGAACTACGGCGCAGGCAGCATCACCGCCAACTACGACGGCGCCAACAAGCACCGCACCGTGATCGAGGCCGACGTGCACGTGGGCAGCAACTGCGTGCTGGTGGCACCCGTCACCCTGGGAGCCGGGGCCACGGTGGGCGGCGGCTCCACCATCACCAAGGACGTGCCCGCAGGCGCACTGGCTGTGGCGCGCGGCAAGCAAGTGGCCATTGCGAACTGGCAGCGCCCCACCAAGCAGCCCAAGCCATGAGCGCAGTGCCGTCGGCCCCGTCGGAGTCTTCCGGGTGCCCCGAGCTGGGGTCGAACCGGTACGACGCACTCGACGCCCCCGCACTGCGCACCTTGCTGGCGCAGCGCGATCAGCAACTGGCGGAGCAAGGCGCCGCGCTGCAGGCCTGGACGCACGCCGTCTCGCACGACCTGCGCGCGCCGCTGCGCCATATCACCTCCTTCGGCCCGCTGGTGTGCGAGCTGCTGCAGGAGGCGCCCGGCCTGGACGCCGCCACCCGCCAGGAGGCGCTGGACTTCCTGTCCACCATGGACCAATCCGCCCGGCGCATGGGCCGCATGTTTGACGGCCTGCTGCAACTGGCACGCATTGCGCGCGCACCCTTCACGCCGCAGGCCGTGGACTTGGGCGCCCTGGTGCACGAAGTGCGCGAGGCCCTGGAGCCGCGCTGCGAGGGCCGTGTCCTGCAGTGGCAGGTAGACGGCCCCTGGCCCGCAGTGCAGGGCGACCCCGCCCTGCTGCGCCAACTGCTGACCGAGCTGCTGGGCAACGCCCTCAAGTTCACCCGCGGGCGTGAACCCGCGCAGATCACCGTGGACGGCGCACATGGCGCCGACGGACGCTTCACCCTGCGCGTGCAGGACAACGGCGTGGGCTTCGACCCCGCGCGCGCGCAGGCGCTGTTCGGCATCTTCCAGCGCCTGCACCGCGAGAGCGAGTTCGACGGCGTGGGCTGCGGCCTGGCGGCTGTGCGTGCCATCGCCCAGCGCCACGGCGGCAGCGTGAGCGCGCAGGCGGCGCCCGGTGCGGGCTGCACGGTCAGTGTGTGCTGGTCTGCTGGAATGCTATAAATATAATAGCTATTGGCGCTTATTTTACGGGCGTTACAGCCACTTTTGTCAAAAATTTTGCTCGTTTGATAGCAAAAAAGGCCTTCACGTTGCGCACATTGGCATCGCCCGTGAACAGGCGCTGCGCCAGCGCCAGGTAGGCGGGCATGTCGTGCGTGTGCACCACCAGCACAAAGTCTGGCCCCGGCGACACGCGCCAGCACTGCTGCACGCTGGGCTCCAGCACGGCGCGGGCCTCGAACGCGTCCAGCCACTCGGCGCCCTGGCGGTCCAGCGATACCTCGACGATGCTCGCCAGACCATGGCCTTGCACAGCGGCCAGCCGGTCGGGCTGGACGATGGCCACCTGGCGCTCGATCAGCCCGCACTCGTGCAGGCGCCGCACGCGCCGCAGGCAGGTGGGGGGCGACACATGCACCTGCTCGGCCAGCCACTGGTTGCTGCGTGCGGCGTCGTCCTGCAGCAGATCGAGCAGCTTCAGGTCCACCGCATCCAGGGTGATTTGTTCCATACTGGCGGTTGATTTGATTTGAAATTCCATTCAAATGGCTATGTGAAATGTAATTTCAAATTGCGTCAAAAATCAATCTGAAATTCTGCATCTCCTTGCCTACCATCACGCCATTGTTGGCAAACAGGCAGGAGAACACCCATGTGCGGCATCGTTGGCGCGGTATCCCGGCGCAATATCGTCCCCATCCTTGTGCAGGGCCTGCAGCGGCTGGAATACCGGGGCTATGACTCCTGTGGCCTGGCCGTGCATGCCGCCAGCCTGGGCGCTGCCCCCGCGGCAGGCCTGCAGCGGGCACGCAGCACGGCCCGCGTGGCCGAACTGCTGGCGCAGGTGCAGACCGAGCACATCGAAGGCGCCACCGGCATTGCCCACACCCGCTGGGCCACGCACGGCGCCCCGGCGGTGCACAACGCCCACCCGCATTTCAGCTTTGGCCCTGGCGCCGAGGGCGTGGCCGACGGTGCGCAGCGCCCCGGCCGCGTGGCGCTGGTGCACAACGGCATCATCGAGAACCACGAGGAACTGCGCGCCGCCCTGCAGGCACGCGGCTATGTCTTTGCCAGCCAGACAGACACCGAAGTCATCGCCCACCTGGTGGACAGCCACTACGACGGCGACCTGTTCCAGGCCGTGCGGGCCGCAGTGCGCGAACTGCGCGGCGCCTACGCCATTGCCGTGCTGCACAAGGACGAGCCGCACCGCGTGGTAGGCGCGCGCGCGGGCTCGCCGCTCATCCTGGGCGTGGGCCAGGACGGGGCCGAACACTTCCTCGCCAGCGACGCCATGGCCCTTGCCGGTGTGACCGACCAGATCGTGTACCTGGAAGAAGGCGACCTGGTGGACCTGCAACTGGGCCGCTACTGGATCGTGGGCGCAGACGGCCAGGCCCTGACGAGCGCGCAGCGCCCGGTGCGCACCGTGCAGGCCTTCAGCGGCGCGGCCGAACTGGGGCCCTACCGGCACTACATGCAAAAGGAAATCTTCGAGCAGCCGCGCGCCATTGCCGATACGTTGGAAGGCGTGCAGGGTATCGTGCCCGAACTGTTCGACGGCGTGGCGCAGGACGGCAAGCCGCGCACCGCAGCGTGGCGCGTGTTCCAGGAGATCGACCGCGTGCTCATCCTCGCCTGCGGCACCAGCTACTACAGCGGCTGCACGGCCAAGTACTGGCTGGAAGACATCGCAGGCATCCCCACCCAGGTGGAGGTCGCCAGCGAATACCGCTACCGGCAAAGCGTGCCAGACCCGCGCACCCTGGTCGTCACCATCAGCCAGAGCGGCGAGACGGCCGACACCCTGGCCGCCCTGCGCCACGCGCAGTCTTTGGGCATGCGCCACACCCTCACCATCTGCAACGTGGCCACCAGCGCCATGGTGCGCGAATGCGCTCTGGCCTACATCACCCGGGCGGGCGTGGAGATCGGCGTGGCCAGCACCAAGGCCTTCACCACCCAACTGGCAGGCCTGTTCCTGCTGACGCTGGCGCTGGCGCAGTCACGCGGCCGCTTGACCGAGGAGCAGGAGGCGGCCCACCTCCAGGCCATGCGCCACCTGCCCGTGGCCCTGCAGGCCGTGCTGGCGCTGGAGCCGCAGATCATCGGCTGGGCCGAAGTGTTTGCGCGCATGGAAAACGCCCTGTTCCTGGGCCGTGGCCTGCACTACCCCATCGCACTGGAAGGCGCGCTCAAGCTCAAGGAAATCAGCTACATCCACGCCGAGGCCTACCCGGCGGGCGAACTCAAGCACGGCCCCCTGGCCCTGGTGACCAGCAGCATGCCCGTGGTCACCGTGGCGCCCAACGACGCGCTGCTGGAAAAGCTCAAAAGCAACCTGCAGGAAGTGCGTGCGCGCGGCGGCGTGCTCTACGTGCTGGCCGACGCTGACACCCGCATCGACAGCAGCGAGGGCCTGCACGTCATCCGCATGCCCGAGCACTATGGCGCCCTCTCGCCCATCCTGCACGTGCTGCCGCTGCAACTGCTGGCCTATCACACGGCCTGCGCACGGGGGACGGATGTGGACAAGCCCAGAAACCTCGCCAAGAGCGTGACGGTCGAATGACCGGCGCGCTCTTGGCCGACGCGTAGCGTCGGCGCCGTAGGCGCGAGGTTTCTGGGCTTGGACGCCACTCATTTCGCGCAGCGAAGTGATGTGGCGGCACAACCTGTCTTATCGCCAAGAGCGTGACGGTCGAATGACCGGCGCGCTCTTGGCCGACGCGTAGCGTCGGTGCCGTAGGCGCGAGGTTTCTGGGCTTGGACGCCACTCATTTCGCGCAGCGAAGTGATGTGGCGGCACAAGTCTGTGCCTTGCCACAAGCGTCACGGTGGAGTGATGCGCTGTTTGTCATGGGTCTGAAAGCACGTCTCGGCAAACGGCATGTGTGTCGCATCTTGATGCGTTGAACGGCTTGTTGATGATCTGCCGACAAGCGGGTTGATCGTGTCAGGAGATGCAGTTCAGTCTGCTATGCGCTGGGCAGCGCAAGCTGGAAATGCCAAAAGTCGTCGTCCCGCACCCAGCCATGGGCCGCGTACAGGGCCTGGGCGGGGTGGTTGGTGGTGGCGGTTGAGAGCGACAGGCGCACCGCGCCGACGGACCTTCCAAAAGCGGCGGCAGCGTCCAGCAGTTGGGCTGCCGCACCGCAGCGGCGTGCGTCCGGGCTGACATACAGGTCGTTGAGGATGTAGATGGGCGCAGCGGATACCGATGAAAAGCTGGGGTAGAGCTGGGTGAAGCCCATGACCGCACCTTCCTCGGACTGCGCCAGGAATACAACGGACTGGAGGTGTGCAAGCCGTTCGTGCAAAAAGCTGCGCGCGAGCGCTGGGTCGCTGGGCTGGCCATAAAAAACGCGGTAGGCGTCGAACAGTGGGGTGAGTGCGTCGAGATCGCCCACCACCGCTTGCCGAACGTGGATGCGAGCTGTTGGAGCCATTGTTTACTCAGGGGAGGTGGATTGCTGGAATACCACGGCATCGAGCTGCAGGGCTTTGATGCTGCGCGCCGCCGCCTGGGCCTGCGCTGCGCTGGGGTAGGGGCCCACGCGCACGCGGATGCGTTGGCCCTTGGGCGTGTCCAGGCTTTGGCGGAAGGCGGGCAGGCCTGCGTTGAGGAGTTTCGCCTGGGCCTTGCGGGCGTTGGCCTCTTCGGCGAAAAAGCCCACGTTGATGTAGTAGCCCGGAGTTTTGCCAACCATAGGGGGTGGTGCGCTGCTGGCGCTGGGCGTTGGCGCATGGGTGGTGCTGTCCGATGCGCTGGCGGCAGGCGCGCTGACGGCTGGGTTGTTGGTGCTGTCTGCAGGCGCGGAGACGCTCTCGCTGCTGCTTTGGGCCGGGCTGGAGGTCGGCGCTGCGGCGGGGGTGGCTGGTTTGCGGGGCGTGGTGGCAGGCAGGGGCCGTGGGGCTGCAGATGCAGCGGGCGCAGGTGCAGAAGCGGCACGGCGTGTTGCCGCAGGTGCGGCAGGCACCGGGGGCTTGGCCGAGGATGCTGCTGGTGTGCGGGCCATGGCGGGTGGTGCACTGGCCTTGGGTGCGGCTGTGCTGGCCTTTGAAGCCGGTGCGCTGGCCTTTGGAGCTGGGGTGCTTGCCGCGGCGGTTTGCTGGACAGGGGCGCTGGCCGGTGGGGGGGCTGCAGGCGGTGTTGGGGCGTGCAGAGGTGTTGGCTCAGCGTCCGATGCGGTGCTGTTTGGCGTGCTGGCGGGGGCACTGGCAGGGGGTGCGGGTGGCGCGGGAATGGAATGGACTTCTGGCGCACTGGCTGTGCCGACAGCAACGTTGCCAGCTGCGGTGGGCGCGCTGGGCGGCTGCGCAGGCGCGTCAGCGGGGATGGTCTGGGGCAGGAGCCAGAAGGCCAGCCCAGCCGCGCCCAGCAATGCCACGTTCAGCGCCGCCAGGCCCGCCAGTCGGCGTGGGGTGGCGGCCTGTTGTTCGAGTTGCGCACACGCATCGGGCAGGCTGCGGGTGCTGGCGAGGGCACGGGCGATGCGCTTGCGCACCTCCGTGTGCAGAATGGCGTCACCATACAGGCCCGGTAGCACAAAGGCCAGCAGGGCAAAGGCACCCACCAGGCCCCATTGCACGGGCTCGGGCCAGGGGAGCAGGGCGCGGATGGCGCCAAACAGCAGCAGCCCCAGTCCTTCGGCGGCGGCCACGTAGATGAGGGCGGGGGTCCACAGGTGGCGCAGGGCCATCCAGTTCAGCGTGCACAGGCAGGCAGCCCAGTTCCAGCCGGGCTGGGTGCGGCCCAGGGCGTCAAAGCGCTCGAAACGGGGCAGGTAGCTTTCGGGCCGAACGGGGCCGAGCGCCGCGCGGTACAGCGTGTGCATGGCGCTGTCGGACGGGCCTGCGGGCTGTTGGGTGTGGAAGAAGTCCGTGAGGGCGGGCATGAGGGTTGATTCTGTCATGCGCAGCCCCGCGCTCCAAGCATGAAGCGCACATCAAAAAGCCCGCAGGGCCGGGGCCGTGCGGGCTGCGTGGGGCAGGGGGCAATCAGCTGCGGTTGCCGGTGGCAATGGCGCCAGCGCGGTTGGCCACCACGGCTTCGCTGCGCACTGCGGTGCGGCTCAGGGTCGAAGGGCTGGCCTGCGCTGCGTCCACGGCTTCGTAATTCTTGAACTGGGCCACGGCCTGGACGGCCTGGGCGTGCACGGCGGCGCGGCTTTGGGTCGAGGGGGCCTGGGTGTCAAAGCCAGCACCGTACAGATCGCTGGCCTGGGCGCCCACAGAAGCGAAAGCAGCAACGGCAGCAACAGAGAGGATGCGAGAGAAGGTCATGATGGTTTCCGAGGGACTTGCAGAATTCCTCAACCCAGCCGAATTTGCCTCTGCGTGAGGCGCAAAAAAAGTTGCGGGCACCGCCCAAAAGGCTGGAAGATCAGGGTATCGAAGTCTGAACTTGGTGCCCGCCCATGAATACTACCC
>JAKLLE010000126.1 GCA_023150295.1 Giesbergeria sp.
GATGCGCCATCACTGCGCCGGGGGCTTGCTGTTCAAACCGTTCTATGACTTCTTGCCAGATCTTCTGCTCCCAAATCGCCTGGATATCCCGGGCAATCTGCAGCTTAGATGATTACGCTCTAAACACCTTGAAAGGGATGGCGGTTAGGGCCTGTTCACGCTATTTTTGCCAGGGAAGTGAAGCGGCCCCTTGCTGTGGGTGGTCGCCACGGCCAGCAAGGCGTTCCTCAGCGCCCCTCCCGAATGCGCTGCTCCGACAACTCGTGCAGGTACACCTCCAGGTTGGTGTAGCCGGGCACGCCGATCAGTGGCATGGACAGTTCCAGTCCGTTGTGGTCCTGCACGCCAGGGTTGAGCCCGTGGGCCTGTTCCCAGGCATCGGGCATGCCGTCGCCATCGCTGTCCTGCGGGGGCTGCGGGGCGGTGCTGAAGGGCAGTGCGCTGCCGTCGCCCGCCGGGTTGATGTGGCGTGGCTCCAGGGCGATCTGGCCACGCTCCACGGCATCCATCAGGCGCCGGTCCATGGGGTCACGCGGGAAGGCGCCTGCCCGCAACATGGCGCGCGGTGCCAGGTCACCGGCCTGGTCGTAGCCGATGAAGGGAAAGTCGTGGCGCTCCGGCGTGCCGAAGAAGGGTATGGCCGGGTTGGCGGCCTGCTCCGGGTAGTCGTTGCAGCAGTACATCAGCGCGTAGTCGCTGCGGTCCGGGTAGAGGTTGAGCCTGTTGCCAGACAGCCAGGTGCGGGTCAGCGGTGAGGCGCCCAGGGATGTGGCCACGTGCACCATGCCGAAGCGGAAAGGCTCGGGCTGGGCCGCATGGCGCGCCACTGCCTGGTTGCCGGCAAGGTTCATGCGGTAGTAAATGGGCGCCCCCGCATCGGACGCCGACACCGTGGTGTTGTTCACATCGATGAAGTAGCCCATGTCCCAGTACAGGTTGTTGGACAGCTCGATGTCCATCACCGATCCCGCAGCCGCTGCGCTCTCGCGCGAAAGCTCGGGGTAGCGGCCGAGGATGCGGTTGAACACGTTGTGGTGCAGCGCCAGCCGCGTGAGCTCGTAGCCCTGGGTGGGGTTGCTGTAGTTAACGAGCACACCGCCGCGGTCGGCGTGGTCGCCCACGGTTTCGGCGATCAGCGTGTTCTGTACGGTGATGTCCTGTGCGTAGGAAATTTCCACTGCCTCGTCGGTGGCGCCGCCGATGGAGACATGGTCCACGATGGCGCGGCGCGTGTAGCGCAGGCGCAGGCCGTCGTCGTGCCGACCGTCGGGCCGGATGCGCACGTGGCGCAGGATCCAGTTGTCGGCCTTGCGGCTGCCTGCGGGGCAGGCGGCGTCCTGGTCGCAATAGGGTTCTTCGGTGGTGTGGAGCTGGCGGAGGGTGATGCCGCCGGGCGAGGTCTGCCCGGCAATGGTCACGTCGCCACGCGTCAGGTGCACGGGGGCGTCGATCAGGCCGCTCACCGCAAACACAATGGTGCGCGGCCCGGTTTCATCCAGTGCTGCCTGCAGGGAGCCGGGGCCATTGGCGTTGAGGTTGGTGACGGTGATGACCCGCCCCCCACGCCCTCCGGTGGCCTGGGCACCAAACCCAGCCGCACCCGGAAAGGCCTGTGCCGTGCCTGCCGCCACTGCGCCCACGCGCACCACCTCCAGTTGGGCGCGCTCCACGCGCACGCCCTGAAAGGCCCGCCCCTCGAACACCAGGGTGGGCAGGTGCAGTGCGCCACTGGCGCCGTCGTAGCTGAAGGTGGTGGCGCGTGGGTCGTTCAGCGATACCGGGGACGGGCCTGTGAGGCGCAGCACCACATCCCGGTAGCGGGTGGCGTCGCCCGTGATGCCGATCTCGGTGATGTGGATTTCCCCCGTGGCGCTGTGGAAGCTGGAGGACGCGGCCTGCGCCGCAAGACAGGCGCACAGCGCCGTGGACAGGGTGAGCAAGCGCAGCATTGTGGAGCCCTCCATCTGTGGAACGGGGCCATCCTATGCCTATGTTTCATCTGTGGGAAGCGGGGGTAACTCCGGGAAGCGCCACTGCAGCAATTCGGCCAGGCGCTGCACCACCCAGGCGGCCTCTGCCGGGCTGGTGCCCGCGCCGGGGCTGCTGAGCCCGGCGTGGATGCGCAGCAGGATTTCGGCCTCGGAGGGGGCCTGCACGTGGTACAGCGTTTGGGCCTGCTCCACCAGATGGCAGGCCAGGTCTTCGCACAGTTCGTAGCGTTCGCGCAGCTGCTGCACCGGGGTGCGCAGACGGCCCCGTGCATCGGCGCAGAGGGCCACAAAGGAGTCGGGGATGAGGATCTGGTTGTCGTCGTGCATGCGTTCAGTCGGGTGTGAACTGCTGCTGGAAGCGCGCGATGTCCTGCTCCAGTTCGAAGGTGACAAGCTGGCCCATTTTTCGGTCGGCAAGGCGGTGGGCTGCAAACAGGCTGGCTTTACCAGCAAGGGAAAAGCCGGGCAGGTGGATCAATGCGTAGGGGTAGGGCAGGAACAGCTGGTGCTCGAAAACCGTGCGGTGCTCGTTGCGGGGAGACGGAAACAGCTGGTATTCGTCGGTGGTGATGGTCTGGGTGGCCATGGCTTGAATGAAAGGGGCGTTACAGTGCTGGTACATCGTATCGAGAATCGATCGTCGAACCTGACGACAGCTGAAAGGGCGCCATGGCGCGAGCGAAAAATGAATGGGCTGCCAAGGTCTTTGCGCTGGTCCGCGCGGGCAACCTAGAGATGGCCAGGGCGCAGATCAAGGTTGCGCCCACCGTTGGCGACATCGTTCGGCTGCAGGCGCTGCTGGCTGAACTTTCGCCCACCCCTGCGCTGCGGCTGCTGGCCGCGTTCGTCGAGGAAGAGCGCGCCCTGCTGGCCGCGCCGCGCCTGCACCGCTCGCCATAATTTTTCCGTACTGTCCTGGCCATGAACCCACCGCGTGTCTCGATCCAGACCCATGATTTTGATGTCTCTGCCGAACTGGCCGCCCTGCGTGCGCAGGACAAGCGCGTGGGCGCCGTGTGCTGCTTTGTGGGCACGGTGCGCGACCGCAATGGGGCCGAGGGCGACGCCGTGGCCTCCATGGAACTGGAGCACTATCCCGGCATGACCGAAAAATCCATCGAGGCCATGATCGACGCCGCCATGGCGCGTTTCGACATCTTCGGCGCGCGCGTCATTCACCGCGTGGGCCTGCTTGCGCCGCTTGACCAGATCGTGCTCGTGGCCGTGACCTCGGAGCACCGGGGCGCGAGCTTTGAGGCCTGCGAGTTCCTGATGGACTACCTCAAGACCCAGGCGCCGTTCTGGAAGAAGGAACAAACCCCGCAAGGTGCGCGCTGGGTCGATGCCCGTGTGAGCGACGATGCGGCGCTGGCGCGCTGGGGTATCGTGGCGCAAAACGCTTGACGACCTGTGCGGCCCGTTCGGGTGGCTTCAGCCGCCGCGCGCCGATGGCTGCAGGCGCACCGACACGTGGCTGCTCTGGATGGTGTGTACCTGGCCTGCGTGCTCCACGCGCAGCGCGCCACGGGCGTCGATACCCCGGCCCACGCCCTGGTGCAGGTCCCCCGCACCGGTGAGGATCAGGGCCTGGCCCGCCAGCGCGTCACGCCGGTCAAAGTCCGGCACGAAGGGCGCCAGGCCTTTTTCCTCGAATGTGGTCAACCCCGTGCGCAGGTGGTCGATCAGCCGCGCCGCCAGTGCATTGCGCTCCGGCGGCGTACCGCCGCACAGCGTGGCCAGGTCGGTCACAGGCTGGCCCAGCGTGGCACCCAGCGCCGGAGGCAGCCGCAGGTTCACGCCGACACCCACACGTGCCGTGCAGGGGCCGTCGTACTCGCCCTGCACCTCGATCAGAACGCCTGCCAGCTTGGCGCCATGCGCCAGCACGTCGTTGGGCCATTTGAGTTGCAGGTCTGGCACGCCCGCTTCGGTCAGCGCCTGGGCCACGCAAACCCCGGCGGCGATGGACAGGCCGCCCAAGCTGGCCGGGCCACCCGCGAAGTGTTTCAGGCACGACAGGTACAGACCCAGGCAGGGGGGCGATGCCCACCCGTGCCCACGCCGACCGCGCCCCTGCGTCTGCAACTCGGCCAGCACCACGGTCAGGTCGGGTGCACCGGCGGGCAGACGCGCGAGGGCATCCTGCGTGGAGTCAAGCTCCCAGTGCACCTGCACGGGCGGCCCTGCGGCGTGCAGGGCCTTCTGGATGCGGTCCGCCGCCAGAAGATCGATGGGCCAGGGAAGGCAGTAGCCGACCTTGGTGCGCGCCTCAATCGGCAGGCCCGCGGCGCGCAGCGCCTCGATCTGCTTCCACACCGCTGCGCGTGTGACCCCCAGTTGCTCCGCCAGTTCGGCGCCCGACACCGGCCCGCCAGGGGCCAGGTGCTGCAGCACTGCACGGGGGTCCAGGGTGACTTTCATGCAGGGAGTGTGCCGCAGTTTGCCGTGGCCGGATTTGCACGTTCAGAGAAGCATTTGCGTAAACGTAATTATAAATTTTGGTTGACAATGAATAGATCACTGCAGATACTTGCCTGCGTTTTGCGGCGGAGGTTCGGGCTTTCGCGCTTGTTTTGTTCATCAGGATTGGCTCATGACTCAAGATCAGTAGTGTCCGGCTTATTTGATGCTGAAGGGCGGAAACACCAGTATTGATGCGGGTTCCAGAGGATTCATGGGTGTCCACGATTTGAATTTCGTTTCGCTCATTTGCGATGCTCGCGGGTTTCAACAACCCGGAGT
>JAKLLE010000127.1 GCA_023150295.1 Giesbergeria sp.
GAGGGAGCACTGCGGGTCACCCACGGGGGAATCGATGCGATAGCGCTGCGCATTCTTCCTGACAACCGCAAAGTGCTCAAATATTGAGCACCGAAGTGTTTCCGCCATGTTGCGGTTTTGAATTTTGCAAGTCCCTCAACAACAATAACAACGGGTGAACTTCAGGGCTGCCGGGCTTCCCGCTGCCACTGTCACTTGCGCACCGGCATCTCCAGCGTCACCGTTGTGACACCCTCCTGCCCAGCCCCCAATCGGGCCTGGCGCGGGCCCAGCGACTGCAGCACCAGCCCGGCATCCACCGTGGCGCCCACGCGGTAGGGTTTGGCGGGTTTGCCGTCCACGGCGATGAGGGCGGCGCCGCTGCCGCCCTGCTGGCCCGCCAGCACACCCACCAGCGCAAAGCGGCTGGAGACGGGCGCCGCCGCGGCCTGGGGCGCCTGTGCGGTCACTGCGCCCAGCAGCCGGGCCATGGCCTGCACGTCGGCGGCCACGGGGGCGGGGGCGGCAGTGGGCGCAGGCATGCCGGGGGGGCGTGCCGTCAGGCGCAGGCCCCAGTAGGCCGCGCTGGCGGCGGCCAGTGCCCAGACGGCCAGCGTGCCCAGGCGCACGCCCCAAGGTTGGTGTGATCGGGTCTGCATCGCGCGATTATGATTCAGCCGACGCACGGGATGGCCCGTGGCCCTTCTTCAACCGCCTGCCGACCATGAACCTTTCCGACTCTTGCGCGCGCCGCACGCTGGCCCGTGGCTTCACCCTGATCGAGCTGATGGTGGTGCTGGTCATCATCGGCGTGCTGGGCGCGCTGATCGTGCCCAACGTGCTGGACCGTGCCGACGACGCCCGCGTGACCGCTGCGCGCACCGACGTAACCAACCTCATGCAGGCGCTCAAGCTCTACCGGCTGGACAACCAGCGCTACCCCACGGCCGATCAGGGCCTGCAGGCGCTGATTGCCAAGCCCACCTCGGGCCCGCAGCCGCTCAACTGGAAGCCCTACCTGGAAAAGCTCCCCAGCGACCCCTGGGGGCGCCCCTACCAGTACCTCAGCCCCGGCATCAAGGGCGAGGTGGACGTGATGTCCTTTGGTGCCGACGGCCAGTCCGGCGGCGAAGGCAAGAATGCCGACATTGGCAGCTGGCAATAAGCCGCTGTGGCGCCCGCAGCGGCTGCGGGGCTTCACATTGCTGGAACTGCTGGTGGTGCTGGCCATTGTGGGCCTGGCGATGGCCGGCGTGGCCCTGGCGCTGCGCGACAACGGCGGCGCCCTGCTGGAACGCGAAGGCGAGCGCCTGGCCGCGCTGCTGGAGGCGGGCCGCGCACAGTCACGCGCCAGCGGTGTGGCAGTGCTCTGGCGGGCCGATGGGCAGGGGTTCCACTTCGACGGCCTGCCCGAGAAGACGCTGCCCACGCAATGGCTGGACGCACAGACCCAGGTGCGCGGCACGGGGCAGTTGTGGCTCGGCCCCGAACCGCTGATCGGGCCGCAGCAAGTCACCCTGGCCCACCCTTCCTGGCCCGAACGCAGCGTGCGGGTGGCCACCGATGGGCTGCGCCCCTTCACTCTGGAGTCGGCACCTTGAGCCCCCAGTCGCCCTCGGTACAGCGAGGCTTCACACTGGTGGAGGTGCTCACGGCCCTGGCCATTGTGGCGATTGCCTTGCTGGCGGGTTCGCAGGCCAGCAGCGCGCTGGTGCGCAACGCCCAGCGCCAGTCCGATGTGCTGCTGGCCCAGATCTGCGCCGAGAACGCACTGATCGCCACGCGCCTGTCGCGCCAGATGCCCCCCATTGGCGACACCACGCAGCCCTGCGACCAGGCGGGCCGGGGCTTGCTGGTCAACCTGGTGGTGCGCCCCACGCCCAACCCGTCGTTCCGCCGGGTGGATGCGCAGGTGTTCGACGACTCCCAGCCCGTGCTTCGTCTCTCCACCATCGTGGGTCGCCGCTGATATGGCACACCCCCCTGTGGCGCTGCGCGCCTTCCCCCCGCTCTCGCAGCGCTGCGCGCTGCGAGAGTGGGATGCGTTGCGGGCAACACCTGCGCGGAATGGACGTTTTTTGAGCACACGCGGGTTCACGCTGATCGAGCTGCTGGTGGCCATCGCCATCCTGGGGCTGGTGGCTATTTTGAGCTGGCGTGGGCTGGACAGCATGGTGCGCACGCAGACGCACACGCGCGAGCGCAGCGAGCAACTGTTGACGCTGCAGGCCGCCCTGGGGCAGTGGAGTGCTGACCTGGACGCACTGCAGCCCCTGGCGCACACGGTGCCCATCGACTGGGACGGCCAGGTGCTGCGCCTGACGCGCCGCAGCCCGGTCGATGCGGGCGAAGGCGCGTTGGTGGTGGCCTGGGCGCGGCGCAATGTGCAGGGACAGGACCTGTGGCTGCGCTGGCAGTCTGCCCCCCTGCGCACGCGCGGTGCCTGGTCACAGGCCTGGCTGCAGGCCGCCCAATGGGCGCGCAACCCGGCCGATGTTGACCGGCGCAACGAAGTGGCCATCCTGCCCCTGAGCGACTGGCGCGTGTTCTATTACCGGGGCGACGCATGGAGCAACCCGCTGTCCAGCCCCGGCACACCGCCAGCCGACCTGAGCGCCGTCGGCGCGCTCATCCCCGACGGCGTGCGCCTGCAACTGGATTTGCCCGGCGGCGCTGCCCTGGGCGGCACGCTGGTGCGCGACTGGGCCAACCCCCTGCGCGGCGGAGGCAAGTCATGAGCCCACGCGCCCGCTGCCGACAAGGCGGCGCCGCACTGCTGGCGGCCATGCTGACCGTGACCCTGGTGGCCACCTTCGCTGCCACGGCGCTGTGGCAGCAATGGCGCAGCGTGGAGGTCGAGGCAGCCGAGCGCACACGCATCCAGTCCGCCTGGATCCTGATCGGCGCACTCGACTGGTCGCGCCTGATCCTCATCGAAGACAGCCGCGCGGGCGGCGCCGACCATCTGGCCGAGCCCTGGGCCGTGCCGCTGGAAGAGGCGCGCCTGTCCACCTTTCTGGCGGCAGACCGCAACGTGACGCAGATCGACGATGCAGGCGGCGGCGAAGAGGCCTTCCTCTCGGGCCAGATCATTGACCTGCAATCGCGCCTGAACCTGGCCAACCTGGTGAGCGGCGACACGGTCAACGAAGCAGCGTTGGCCCAGTTCGAGCGCCTGTTTGCCCAGTTGGGCCTGCCACCGGCCGAACTCACGGCCCTGGTGCAGGCCCTGCGCCAGGCCCAGGCACCGGGCAACGAAAACGCCGACGCCCCGCTGATGCCGCAGTCCCCCAGTCAACTGGCCTGGCTGGGCCTGGCGCCGCGCACGCTGGCATTGCTGGCACCACACATCACGCTGCTGCCCGAGCGCAAGCCGGTCAACCTCAACACCGCCGGGGCCGAGGTGCTGATGGCCACCCTGCGTGGCCTGGACCGCGCGGGCGCCGACCGGATCATGGCGGTGCGCCAGATGCAGCCCTTCCGCTCGGTGGACGATGTCAAAAAGCTGCTGGGCGAGCAGATCGAGGTTAGCGGCAGCGAGCATGGCGTGGCGTCCAGCTATTTTGAAGTGCACGGCCGCCTGCGCATGGGGCCCACGGTGGTGCAGGAGCGCTCGCTGGTGCGCCGCATGGGCCTGGAGGCCACCACCATCTGGCGTGAACGCACGGGGGCGCGGGTACCGGGCATGTCCTGAGCAGGCCGGACACACACGCCCCCTACAATGGCCCGCGAACTTTTTCCATGAGCACCCTCGTCCTTCACCTCCCCCTGGCGCGCAATGGTGGCGCCACCGAATACCGCTACACGCTCAGCGCAGACGGCCACCAGGCCACGCGCCACGGCACCGCGGCCGCCAGCACGCTGCCCGCCGTGGGGCGCGCCAGCGAGATCGTGGCCCTGGTGCCGGTGCGCGCGCTGTCCTGGCAGCACGTGACCTTGCCCCCCGGCGTGGGGCCGAACAGCCCGCGCCTGCGCAACGTGCTGGAAGGCCTGCTCGAAGACCGCCTGCTGGACGACCCCGCACAGCTGCATTTCGCGCTGGAGCCCGGCGCACGCCCCGGCGCCAGCGTCTGGGTGGCCGTTTGCGACCGCGCCTGGCTGCGCGACGCACTGCAGGCCCTGGAGGCCGCGGGCCGCCCCGTGGCCCGCGTGGTGCCCGAACTCTCCCCCGGCGCCACCGACGCCGTACTGGTGCTGGGCACCTGCCCCGAAGACGCCCTGCTGGCCGCCACCCCCGGCCCCGACCAGGGCGTGGTGCTGCTGCCCCTGGCTGCGGCCAGCATGGCCCTCACCGGGCTGGACGCCGACCCACCCCCGCCCCTGGTCGCCGAACCCGCCGTAGCCGCGCTGGCCGAACAGGCCCTGGGCCGCAGCGCCCAACTGCAAACCGAACACGAACGCGCCCTGCTCGCAGCGCGCAGCCCCTGGGACCTGGCCCAGATGGACCTGGCCAGCAGCGGCCGCACCCGCACCCTGCGCAAGGCCGGGAGCCTGGCAGGCCAACTGCTGCGCGCGCCCCAGTGGCGCGCTGCCCGCTGGGGCGCCGCCGTGCTGCTGCTGGCGCACCTGGCCGGGCTCAACGCCTGGGCCTGGCAAGAGCGCCAGATGCTGGCCGCCAAGAAAGCGGCTGCACACTACGCCCTCACGCAGACTTTCCCGCAGGTCAAGGTAGTGGTCGATGCCCCCCTGCAGATGGAGCGCGAACTGGCCCAGTTGCGCCAGGCCGCAGGAGGTCTGGCGCCGCGCGACCTGGAGGTTTTGCTCGCCGCCGCCGCCCAGGCCCTGCCCGCACAGGCACAGCCCAGTGCCATCGACTTTGGTGCAGGCGAACTGCGCCTCAAGGGCCTGAACCTGACCGAGACCGACCTGGCCGACGCCCAGGCCCGTGCCCGCGCCACCAGCCACCAGCTGCGCCTGGAAGACGGCACCCTGATCGTGCGCGAACAAGCCCAATAAGCCCCCCATGACCCGCACCGCATCCTCCGCCTCCGCCCTGCAAGCCGCCTGGAACAAGCTGGCCCCGCGCGAGCAAACCCTGGTGAGCGCCGCCGCTGCCGTGGTCGGCCTGGCGCTGCTGTGGTGGCTGCTGCTGGCCCCTGCGCTGCACACGCTGCGCAGCGCCAGCGCCCAGCACGCCAAGCTGGACGCCCAGTTGCAGCACATGCAGGCGCTGGCGTCCGAAGCCCAGCAACTGCAGGCCCAGCCCCGCACCAGCCCGCAAGACGCGGCGCGCGCACTGCAGGCATCGGTCACCGCCACCCTGGGTGCAGGCGCCAAACTGGCCCTGTCGGGCGACCGCGCCACGCTCACGCTGCAAGGCGTGCAGGCCGACGCCCTGGCCAACTGGCTGGCCCAGGCCCGCAACAACGCCCGCGCCGTACCGCAAGAGGCCCACCTGACCCGCAGCGCCAACCCGCGCCAGGGCCATGGCGCGCCCACGCCCACCGTGCGCTGGGACGGCACCCTGGTGCTGAGCCTGCCCACCCGTTGACCCACGCCGTGCCCAGCCGTCCCTCCCCCATGCACCGCCCGCCGCGCACCGCACGCACGGCCGTCACCGCCGCACAAACGCCCTGGGGCTGGGCGCTGGCCGGTGCCCTGGCCGGGGTGCTGCCCGCCCTGCTGGCCTTTGCACCGGCCCACTGGCTGGCAACTGCGGTGGGCCGGGCCAGCGGCCAACAGATCCAGTTGCAAGCACCCAGCGGCACGGTATGGACGGGCTCGGCCCAACTGGTGCTGACCGGCGGCCCCGGCAGCCAGGACCGCGCCGCGCTGCCCGCGCGCCTGCACTGGCGCCTGCGCCCCACCTGGGGCGGCCTGCGCGCCGAGTTGCGTGCCGACTGCTGCACCCCCGCCCCGCTGCTGTTGCGCCTGGGCGTGCACTGGGGCGGCGCCCGCGTGGCGCTGGCCGATGGCCAGAGCCAGTGGCCCGCCGCCGTGCTGACCGGCCTGGGCACCCCCTGGAACACCTTGCAGCCGCAAGGCCAGCTCCTGCTGCAAACCACGGGCCTGCAGGCCGAATGGGCGGCGGGCCGCCTGGCAGTGGCCGGCAGCGCGCAGCTCGACGCGCTGGCCATGTCCTCGCGCCTGTCCACACTCAAGCCCATGGGCAGCTACCGCATCACCCTGCAAGGGGGCGAGGCGGTGGCGTTGCAACTGCAAACGCTGCAGGGCGACCTGCAACTCAGTGGCAGCGGCCAGTGGGTGGGCCAGCGCCTGCGCTTTGCCGGAGAGGCCAGCGCAGCCCCAGAGCGCGAGGGCGCCCTGTCCAATCTGCTCAACATCATCGGGCGGCGCAACGGCGCGCGCTCGCTCATCACGCTGGGTTGAACCTGAAATGAGACACCCCCCTTGTATCCTTAAATCCTCGATGTTCAGGACACGGAAATGGGAAGTTGTCCACAGCCCGAACCCCCCTCTGGAAGCACTGCATTCCCGGACTCAGCACAAGGCGTGGACAGCCAACCGTTTGCAAGACACCCGAACAGTTGCTGGTTGGCAATGCAAGCCCATTGAGGGCGAGCATTGACCTCGTATTTTTGCAAGGATGGGCCATGACAAACGAAACTCGTGAACCCGTGTACGTGGGCATCGACGTATCCAAGGACAGCCTGGAAG
>JAKLLE010000128.1 GCA_023150295.1 Giesbergeria sp.
TGGATCAAAATGCTGCGCAAGCACGGCTTCATCGCCACGCCCGCTGCCGCCTGAGACGCGCTTGCCCGCTGACCATTCGGCCTTGGCCAGCCTCAGGTCAGGTGTCGGCACGTCCGGTGGCGGGTGTCTTCCACATTAACAAGCGCTACAAGCTACCATATTCATAGCAACCATGGCAACTCTTCCATTGTTACGCATCGGTGAACTGGCCCGCCGCACCGGGGCCTCGGCCAAGGCCATACGCCTGTACGAGGCGCGCGGCCTGCTGGGCCGGGTGGCCCGTGCGGGCAGCTATCGCCAGTACGGCGAAGACGATGTGGCGCGGGTGCAGCTGATCCGCCAGGCCCTGGCGCTGGGGTTTCGCCTGGCGGAACTTGACGGGCTGCACGCCCTGCCCTCTGCCCAGGGTTGGCGGCAGGTGGCCGCTCTGGTGGCGGCGCGCCGGGTTGCGGTGGCGCGTGAGCGCGAGCGCTTGCGCCGCCTGGACCGGCAACTGGCGGCGCTGGAGACGGAACTGCGCAGCTGCGATGTCGCGGGTGCGCCCCGTCTGATGCTGGACTGCCCCGCCGCAGGGCTGGGCGCAGCCTGAGCACGATGTCCAGCTGCCTTGGCCGAATAAGCAAAGGCCCACGGTGGACAGTGCGGGCGACCATTGGAGGCCTGGGCCGAATTCGCAGCCAAAGCCCTGTCGCCTCTGCAGCATGGTCAACAAGTGTTGGAGCAGCCAACGCGCTTGACTCTGCCCCGTGGGACAAGGTGACGATGGCGGACATCGCAACTTCTCTCAAGGCGGGTACGTGGCGCAACGCATTTTGGTCATCCTGGGCCATCCATCGGCAGACAGCCTCAGCGCGACCCTGGCACAGTCGTACATGGAAGGCGCGCAAGCGGCAGGGGCGCAGGTACGCCTGCTGGATCTGGGGACGCTGGCGTTCGATCCGATCCTGCGTGCGGGCTACCGGGGCGAGCAAGCGCTGGAGCCCGACCTGCAGACAGCGCAGGCACAGATCACCTGGGCCGAGCACCTGGTCTGGGTCTATCCGACCTGGTGGGGTGCCATGCCTGCTTTGCTCAAGGGGTTCATCGATCGCGTGTTCCTGCCGGGCTTTGCTTTCAGGTACCGGCAGGGATCATCGCTGTGGGATCGGTTGCTGACCGGGCGCTCGGCGCAGTTGCTGGTGACCATGGATTCACCGCCCTGGTACTACCGCTGGGTGCAGCACATGCCGGGCCACCACCAGATGAAGAAGACCATTCTGGAGTTCAGCGGCATTCAGCCGGTGCGCGTGCACAGCTTCGGGCCGGTGCGCACGGCAGATGCCGCGCTGCGCCAGCGCTGGCTGGAGCGCGCGCGGCGGCTGGGGCTGGGGGCTCAGCGCATCTGAAACAGCTCGCGGTGCAGGCGCTCTGCGGGCAGGCCCAGGGCCTGCAGGCCTTGCTCCAGGGCCTGACCAAACCCGGCGGGGCCGCAGAACCAGACATCGGCCTCCCGCCATTGCGGCACGGTATCGGCAATGCGCTGGGCATTCAGCAGGCCGTCGCGCTCGTCCCACAGCACATGCAGGCGCACCCCGGCCTCACGGGCGTCGCGCTCGATCAGGCCGATGGCGTGCGGGTCGTACACCGCCGTGGTGTGGAACAGGTCGATCTCGCGCCCGTCCGCCTGCTGCGCCAGCGCCTTCATGCGCGCGATGAACGGGGTGATGCCAATGCCCGCGCCCACCCAGATCTGGCGGCGCTGGCTGCCCTCGAAGTTGAAGCGACCGTACGGACCCTCGATGCGCACCACATCGCCCACCTGCACGCGCTCGGCCAGCGTGGCGGTGTAGTCGCCCAGCGCCTTGATGATGAAGGTGATCTGGCCGTCATCCTGCCAGGCCGAGGTGATGGTGTAGGGGTGCGGCCCCTCGTCCGCGTGCAGCGTCACAAAGGCAAACTGCCCGGCGTCGTGCCCGGCCCAGCGGCCCTTGAGGGCAATCGTCACCTCCACCACCTGCAAAAGGTCGTGGCGCACCACTGCCTGCACCTCGCCTGCCACCTGGCGCTGTACGCCCACGCGGCGCAGCAGCACCCACACGGCGGCCACGCTGCCCCCGGCCATCAGCGCACCCATCAGCCAGCCCAGTGGGGTGCCCCAGTAGGCAAAGCGCATCAGCACCACCGCGTGGAACACCAGCACCAGGTAGGCCACGGCAATGAGCCGGTGCGTCTGGAAAAAACGCTTGTAGGGAAAGCGCGGCACCAATGCCAGCACCATGAGCAGCACTGCCGCATAAAAGGCCCATTCGCCCAGCCCCTCGGCCGGGCCCCGCAGGCCGCGCAGCCAGGCCTCCAGCCCCTCGACCTGCGGGCCGCGCCCGCGTTGGGGGCGCTCCAGCAGGCCCGCGCGCACCAGCCACTTGGGCGCTTCGGACAGCAGCCAGTGCCCCACCGACAGCACCAGCCCCGCAATACCCAGCCACTTGTGCAGGCGGTACATCTTGTCCAGCCCGCCCAGCCAGGGCTCCAGGCGCACCGGGCGCACGGCCAGCAGCATGGCCAGGCTCATCACGCCCAGGCCCAGCACGCCGCTGTATTGGATCAGCAGGTTGCGCCAGGGGAAAAACCCCTGGGCATGGGAAAGGCTGTTGGCATCGCTGAGCAGCCAGAGCCCGGAAAGGCCGAGCAGGCTGAGCCAGAAAAAACGGTGAATGCGGCGCATGGTGGGGGGCAAAAATGAGTTTGGGATTCATCTTAGGCGCCTTGCGTCAAGCGCCGGTAAAGGGCTTGTGGCGTTGCGGCAAAGCGGCCCGGCCATTCGGGCAAGCCCCGAGGGTACAAGCGCCCGGCACGGGTGCACAATGGCCTGACATCTGCGCACCGCGCGAGCCCGCCCACCATGAACGACCGTACCATCGACTGGATTGCCCCCCTGGGGCAGATGCTCGACAGTTTGGGTATTGCCATGTGCCTGTTCGACGAGCAGGACCGTACCCAGGCCTGGAACGAGACCTTTCTGCGTTTTTTTCCGGAACATGCAGGCCATGTCCATGTCGGGGAGCCTTACGCCGACAACCTGCGGCGCTTCTACCTGGGGCGCCTGGGGGCCGACGAGATCGAGCGCATCGACAGCTACATCGACGCCGGCATCGCCCGCCACCGGGGGCAGACCCAGCCCTTTGCCTATGAGCACCGGGGGCGGCAACTGGTGGTGGCCTCACTGCCGTTGCCGGGTGTGGGGCGTTTGCGCGTGTGGTGCCTGCGGCATGGTGCGGCGCTGGATCTGCAAGGTCTGGGCGCAGGATTGCCGCAGGATGCCGGAGCGCTGTCCTCGTTGCTGGACCGTGTGCCCGTGGGGCTGATGCAGTGCGACGACGCCGGGGCCATCACCTGGGTGAACGCTGCGTTTGCGCTGCTGTACGGCCTGCACGATCCACAACAGGCCCTGGGCCGCACGCTGGAAGAAGTGTTCCGCCAAGCCTGGGCAACGGCTGGCGCGCCGCAGGCAGCGGCCTGCGCCCAGGGCCTGCACACGCTGCGCGAGGTGCTGCGCTTCACGGGCGCGCCCTTTGAGCTGGGCCTGCCCGGGCCACGCACCGTGCGCGTGCAGGCACGGCCTGGCGTGGATGCCATTCACCTGTACGCCCATGTGGACATCACCGAACTGCGCGCGCAGCAGCAGCGGCTGGAGCAGGCCGAGCGCGCAGCGCGCGAGAGCGCCGCAGCGCTGGAGCATGAATCGGCCCTGCTGCAGGCCACGCTTCAGAACATGGAGCAGGGCGTGGCCATGTTCAATGCGCAAGGCCGGGTGGAGTTTTTCAACCAGCGCAGCCTGGAGCTGCTGGACTTGCCGCGCGAGCTGCTGGAGAGCCACCCCTTGCTGGACGATGTGATCCGCTACCAGCGCGAGCGCGGCGAGTTCGAGGGCCAGCCCCCGCAGGCCCTGGCCCACCTGGTGCCGTACGCCCCCGATGCCATGGTGCCCTTGGTCGTGCGGCGGCGACCCAACGGCCGCATCATCGAAGTTCGCAGCATCCCGGTGGCGGGCGGTGGCCTGCTGCGCACCTACACCGATGTGACCGAGCGCCACCAGCACCAGCAGCACATCGAACACCTGGCCAGCCACGACAGCCTGACCGGTCTGTACAACCGCGCCAAGTTCATGGAATGCCTGGTGGCCGAGGTGGCGCTGGCGCGGCGCCAGCAGGGCCACCTGGCGGTGCTGTACCTGGATCTGGACGGGTTCAAACCCATCAACGACACCCACGGCCATGCTGCCGGGGACCAGGTGCTGGTCTGGGTGGGCCAGACCCTGCGGCGGGTCGCGCGCGAGTCAGATTTTGTGGCGCGGCTGGGGGGCGACGAGTTTGCCGTGCTGCAGCGCGGCATCGATACCTACGACCAGGCCGTGGCGCTGGCCCAGCGCCTGGCCGACGCACTGAGCCAGCCCTGGACGCTGGGCAAGCTGCAGGTGCGGGTGGGTGCTTCGATCGGCATTGCGCTCTATCCCGAGCATGGCGGCGACCCCGAGTCACTGCTCGCAGCAGCCGATCAGGCCATGTACCTGGTTGTAGAGTCCCGGATGATTGCATAGACTCTCGACGCTACCCCTTGTTCATGGCCCGGGCCGTGATGCGAGGGGTGATAGAGAGACTCAAATCCGAAGGAGTGCCTACGCCATGATGATCGCCCTGCACAAGAACGCGCG
>JAKLLE010000129.1 GCA_023150295.1 Giesbergeria sp.
GGCTTGCATGCGCAAAATTCTCTCGATTCTCAACGCAGTGATCAAATCGAACACTGCGTGGGAGCAACGTTGTCCACAGGCAAGCACTGCATGAAAAAGCGCTTGACTTTGAACACAGTTGCTGTGTCGCCTTCGGCGCCCCCTCTCCCCTTGCCCCTCTCCCACCAGGGGAGAGGGGGTGACACCTCCCCTCCCCCCTCGCGGGGGAGGGGTCGGGGGAGAGGGGACGCTCCCGGCGCCCGTACATGGGAATGCTGGCGGCCCTTGCACGGTAGCCATTGCCTGGGGCGCGCCGGTTTCATGCGTCGCGGGTGTCGCGTTCGCGGAATGGATCACTAATATGACCTGCTTGAACATGCCAACACGTTCTTTTGCTATTAAAACAATAGCTGCTGCCGCTTTATGGATGGGCGCTACAGGCCAAATTCATGCTCAAAACGTGCTGCAGCCCGGCACGGCCAGCGTCCGCCCCGGCGAGCCGGTGACGCTGAACTTTGCCAACGCCGAGATCGAGGCCGTGGCGCGCACCATGGCCACCATCACCGGGCGCAACGTGGTGGTGGACCCGCGCGTGCGCGGGCAGATCAACCTCGTCACCGAACACGCCGTGCCGCCCGCCAAGGCGTTTGACCAGTTCCTGGCGGCGCTGCGCCTGCAGGGCTTTACGGTGGTGGAGGCCAGCGGCCTGTACAAGGTGGTGCCCGAGGCCGACGCCAAGCTGCAGGGCGGCAGCGTGAGCGTGGCCCAGAGCGGCGCCAGCGGCCCGGCGGGCGGGCAGATCGTGACGCAGATCTACCGCCTCAACCACGAGAGCGCCGCCAACCTGGTGCCCGTGCTGCGCCCGCTGATCAGCCCCAACAACACCATCAACGTGAGCCCTGGGACCAACGCGCTGGTCATTACCGACTACGCCGACAACCTGCAGCGCCTGGGCAAGATCATTGCGGCCATGGATGTGTCCACCGCCAGCGATGTGGAAATCATCCCGCTCAAGCACGCCATTGCCACCGACCTCGCTCCGCTGGTGGCGCGGCTGGTGGAAACGGGCAGCAGCGCCGGCGCGCCCGGCGCCGCCGCCGGTCAGAGCGATACCGGCGCCAAGACCACCCTGCTGGCCGAGCCGCGCAGCAACGCCCTGGTGCTGCGCGCCGCCAACCCCGCCCGCGTTGCCCAGGTGCGTGCCCTGGTCGAAAGGCTCGACCAGCCGCCCGCGCCCGGCAGCAGCGCTGCCAGCGGCAACATCCATGTGGTGTACCTGAAAAACGCCGACGCCACCAAGCTGGCCGCCACGCTGCGCGCCGCCATGGCGGCAGGCAGCGCCAATGCCGGGGGCGCCAGCACCAGCACGGCGTCCACCGCCAGCACCAGCACACCCACACTGGGCAGCGGGCTGAGCAGCACCGGCAGCAGCACATCCACGTCCTCCGCCAGCAGCGGCCTGGGGGCGGGCGCCAGCAGCAGCGCCGCGCCCGCCAACCAGCCGTCCACCGGCGGGCAGATCCAGGCCGACCCGACGACCAACTCGCTCATCATCACCGCGCCCGAGCCGCAGTACCGCCAGTTGCGCGCCGTGATCGACAAGCTCGACGGGCGCCGCGCGCAGGTGCTGGTCGAAAGCCTGATCGTCGAGGTCAACGCCAACAAGCTGGCCGAATTCGGCATCCAGTGGCAGGGCGTGATGGGCAAGCAGGGCGACGGCACCATCGGCGTGATCGGCACCAACTCGGGCGCTGCGGGCGCCAACATCCTGGGCATCACGGCAGCGCTGGCCTCGGGCAATGCCAGCACCATCGGCACGGCGGTGGGCAGCCTCGGTGGTGGCCTGAACCTCGCGCTGGCTCCGCGCATCAACGGGCAGTACTACCTGGGCGCGCTGGCCAATTTTCTGCAGAACAGCGGTGACGCCAACGTGCTCTCCACCCCCAACCTGATGACGCTGGACAACGAAGAGGCCAAGATCGTCATCGGCAACAACGTGCCTTTCGTCACCGGCTCCTACGCCAACACGGGCGGCAACAGCGGCGCGGTCAACCCGTTCCAGACCGTGGAGCGCAAGGACGTGGGCCTGATGCTGCGCGTGCGCCCGCAGATCAACGAAAACGGCACCGTCAAGATGGCGATCTACCAGGAAGTCTCCAAGATCGACGAGGCCACGGCCAAGAACACCAACGGCCCCACCACCAGCAAGCGCTCCATCGAATCCAACGTGTTGGTGGAGGACGGCAGCATCATTGTGCTGGGCGGCCTGCTGGAAGACAGCTACGCACAGGCCGAGGACAAGGTACCCCTGCTGGGCGACGTGCCCGTGGTGGGCAACCTGTTCCGCAGCGAAAACCGCTCGCGCAAGAAGACCAACCTGATGGTCTTTCTGCGCCCCGTGGTGGTGCGCGACGCGGCCGCCAGCGACGCACTGCTGATCGACCGCTACGAATCCATCCGCGCACTTCAGCAGCAGGTGCAGCCCAGCTCCAGCACGGTGCTGGGCACGGTTCCCAGCGCGCCGGTGCTGCCCTCGCTGCGCATGGAACGCTCTACAGCACCCCAAACCGCCCAGTGACCATGCGCCACCCCCTGCCCTACGCCTTTGCCCGCACCGCCCAGTTGCTGCTGGAGGACGACGGCCAGCAGCCCGTGCTCTGGCACGGCCCGACGCCCGACATGGCGCTGCTGGGCGAGGTGCTGCGCAAGCATGCCGTGCGCCACCTGCAGGTGCTGGACGCACCGGCCCTGGCCCAGCGCATCAGCGCCGCCTACGCCCAGGGCGAATCGAGCGCCGCCACGGTGGTCAGCGAGGTCGAGGAAGGCACCGACCTCTCGCGCATGATGCAGGAGCTGCCTGCCGTCGAAGATTTGTTGGAGGCCGCGGACGACGCACCCATCATCCGCATGCTCAACGCCCTGCTCACGCAGGCCGCACGCGACGGCGCGAGCGACATCCACATCGAGCCCTACGAGCGCCATTCCAGCGTGCGCTTTCGTGTGGACGGCACGCTGCGCGAGGTGGTTCAGCCCAACCGCGCGCTGCACGCCGCGCTGATCTCGCGCCTGAAGATCATGGCCGAGCTGGACATCTCCGAAAAACGCCTGCCGCAGGACGGCCGCATCAGCCTGCGCCTGGGCACGCGCGCCATCGACGTGCGCGTCTCCACCCTGCCCAGCGCCCACGGCGAGCGCGCCGTGCTGCGCCTGCTGGACAAGAGCGAAAGCAAGCTGAGCCTGGAGTCCGTGGGCATGCAGGGCGACACGCTCACACGCTTCACGGGCCTGATCGCACAGCCGCACGGCATCGTGCTGGTGACCGGCCCCACGGGCTCGGGCAAAACGACCACGCTGTACGCCGCCCTGAGCCGCCTGGACGCGGCGCGCAGCAACATCATGACGGTGGAAGACCCCATCGAATACGAGCTGCCCGGCGTGGGCCAGACGCAGGTCAACCCCAAGATCGACCTGACGTTTGCCAAGGCCCTGCGCGCCATCCTGCGCCAGGACCCGGACATCATCATGATCGGCGAGATCCGCGACTTCGAGACCGCGCAGATCGCCATCCAGGCCTCGCTCACCGGCCACCTGGTGCTGGCCACGCTACACACCAACGACGCCGCCAGCGCCGTCACGCGCCTGACGGACATGGGCGTGGAGCCCTTCCTGCTCAGCTCCTCCCTGCTGGGCGTGCTGGCCCAGCGCCTGGTGCGCAAGGTCTGCCACGCCTGCGCCGGCAAGGGGTGCGACGCCTGCGGCCACACCGGCTACGCGGGGCGCACCGGCCTGTTCGAACTGCTGGTGGTGGACGACCCGCTGCGCGCCCTGGTGCACAACCGCGCCAGCGAAGCCGACATCCGCGTCGCCGCGCTGGCCAGCGGCATGCAGCTGATGCGCGAGGACGGCGAGCGGCTGATCACAGCGGGCGTGACCACGCGCGAAGAGGTGGTGCGGGTGACGCGGGACTGAATTTTTGGGTTTTTAGGCTCTAGCGCTTATCTAGCAAGCGCTAGCAGCTATATTTTTGATAGCACATGCCGTATCCTGGGTGAGAGTGGCTGGCCGGGTCTCGCCCCGGCGGGCGACTCACTTTCTTTCGCTTCGCCGAAAGAAAGTAAGCAAAGAAAGGGCGACCCTGCAGGCTGCGTCCCTCCGCTTCGCTGCGGGCAACCTGCGGTGCTCGCGGCCAGCGGGGTCTCGCTCGAACTCGCGCCTGCGGCGCTCAGACAATCGCGAGCCCTGATCCGCTGGCCGCTGCGCTCCTCGGCGCATCCTGAAGGGAGGGTGCCAGCCCAACGGGCCATCGCTACGCTCGGCCCCGAAGGACGCAGGCGCTGCGCGCCGCGCACGCCAGGCCGAGCGCAGCGATGGCCCGTGTGGATTGCGGCCTTCAAACCCCTTCTGGCTGCGCCTGCGGCGGGGCGCTTGCGGGGTGGGCATGCGCGTCGGAGCGCGCATGCTTGCGTAGACTGACTCGCCGCATTTGTTCGAACGGAGCGCCGCAGGCGCGCAGTGAGTTATGCGGCGCACCCCGCAAGCGCCCCGACGCAGGTTTGCCCCTTCGCATCGCGAAGGGGTCGCAGGCAGTGGGTCGCCTTTTCTTTGGTGACTGAGGGACTTGCAAAATTCAAAACCGCAACATGGCGGAAACACTTCGGTGC
>JAKLLE010000130.1 GCA_023150295.1 Giesbergeria sp.
CACTACTGTCCGGTTAAAAATCAAACAAAATCAATTGGTTAGCGTCGCCATCAGACTTGATTGGTAGCTCACCGAGCTGCAAGGCGCATGAAATCTCGGTTTTCTCGAAAACCGAGACCGACAAAATCTGTAGACATGTGTAGAGCGAGGCATCCAGGTGAAGCTCCTTCTTGACGATGGCGATCAGCACGTAGGTGGCCACAGCGCACCAGATCTGTGTTTTGACGGCGTTCTCGCTGGTGCCGATGAATTTCTTGATGCGCAGGTGCTGCTTGATCCACTTGAAGAACAGCTCGACCTGCCAGCGTTGCTTGTACAAGGCGCAGATCGTCAGGGCTGGCAGAGCGGTGTTGTTGGTCAAGAAGACCAGCGTCTTGCCCGAGTCGGGGTCTTTGAAACGTATGCGGCGCATATGCTCGGGGTAGTCGTGCGCGGCATAAAAGCCACCCAGCGCAACACGTTGATCGCAGATCACCCCTTCGGAGCGATCGCAAGGTGCCGAGTACACGCGCCGGGCGTTGAAATTCGCTTTGGCCCGAGTGACAAAGAACGCCCCGGCCTGATGCAGGCGATACAGCCTTGCGAAGTCCAGATAACCCCGATCCATCACGTAGAACGCGCCCGCCTCGAAAGTCAGCATATCCAGCACGTTCACGTCGTGCAGCTTGCCATCGCTGATGTGGATGAACGCGGGGATAGCGCCCCGCAAATCCAGCAGGGTATGCAACTTGATGGCGGCCTTGGTCGAGCGAAATGGCGCCCAGTCGAACAGACTCAGGCACAAATCGATGGTGCTCGAATCGAGCGCATAGACGGAGCTGTCCAGATCGAGGGCAAGCGCTTGATCGACATAGAGTTTGCGTGCCCGCCGGATGAGCAGCGCCGCCAGATCGGCCCAAATGCGCCAGTCGCGCGACTCGTTGGCATCGGCCAGCGTAGAGCGCTTGACGGCCGAACGAAAACCCATTGCATACAGCTTGGTGGCGTTGGCCGAGAGGCTGACTTCGATGTCGCGCAGGCCCTCGCGCCAGGTCAGTTGCGCGAACGCCATGGCACGAAACTGCTCGGCGCACGACAGCGTGCGAACCCCGGCATTGCCTTGGTAGCGATGGACGATGCGGGAAAAACTCGTCCAGGGCATGAACTCCATGACCTGGGCGAACAGGGTCTTGCCAACATACATGCGCACTCCTCGGGAAAGCCAATCCCGGGAAAGTACGCGGTTTTAGTCCAGCGAAGTTCAAGTCGGCACCAAACAAAATCGGCCTGCAAGCCGCGCCAATGCTTGATATTCGGCTCGGCGCATATGATTTAACCGGACAGCAGTGGCCTTATGTAAAAGCGAAGCGGGTGGACGCAGCGGGGGTGCCACACCGTGACTCGCCGCCCTCCGGCGGCGCTGAACACCCCTCTGGAAGCCTGGCAATGGTGGTACTCCACCGTTGCCACTGACCAGCCACCCCTGCGGTGCAAATTGGGCGAAAGCGGTGATGTTGGCTGCGCAGCCACCCCGCGCGAAGCGCCGCCCTGCAGGCTGCGCAGCCAGCATGACCGCGCTGTGTGCCTGGGGAGCGCGACAGCTTGGTGCAGGTTTGCCATGGCGGTACGCCTTGGCAACTGGAGGAAAACCCCGCCGTTCGATCAGGCGCGAAGCGGTGATGCCGGGTGCACCGCCGCTTCAGCGCGAAGCGCCGCCTCTGGCGGCGGTGTGCACGGCATGACCGCGCTGCTGGCACGGAGACCCCGTCACCGACAGACGGACCCCGCTCAACGCAACGGACGGCGGCCCCCGGTCCTGGCAGAACTATCTCCCTCCGATGTGCACGAAAAGATAGGCGAACGCGGCTGCCTGCACCAGCAAAAGCGCACCTCCCACCCAAACCAAGCGTTTGATCCAGTGCAAATTGAGCGCCTGGATGGTACGGCGCAGAGCCTGCTCACGCTGCTCCAATGTTTCCAGCGTGGCAGCATCGTGTTCTTCGCGTGCCTTGCATTCAGCATCCAACCTGCGCTTGGTATTTGCGAGCTGCTCGCTCACCTGGCTCAGACCATCGCCAAGTTTTGCGTGGGATTGACGCAATGCCGCATCCAGCGCGTTACTGCGCTGCGCGGCCAGGTTTTTTTGGAGGGTTATCTCGCCACCCAACTGAACCATCTGGCGGGTATGTTCTGCTTCCAGAATGCCCAACCCTTCTTGGACGCGTTTGAGCTCGCGATCAATGCGTACTGAATGGTCTTGCCGCTCATGATTCGCGCTGCTCAGTTGGTTGAGCTTTTCGCGAATAGGCTGGAGCTCCTCTGAAGAAACCGCAGGTGCTTGCGCTAACTGGTTGATTTTTTCTTGCAAAGCCAGGTATTGCAGGTCGATGGCTTCGGAGAACGAATGCAGCCAGCCCTGCAGGGCCTCTTTGTCCGCAGCGTCTACCTGGCCGAGCCTTTGCACGATGGGTTGCAGCAGCACCGAGTCGCGCTGTGCGCGCAGGTGTTGCAACAGTTCGCCCATCGACTGCTGCACGCCCTGGAGTTGCTCGTTGGTTGCCAGGTGGTTGGCGTCAATTTTTTGTGCATGCGTCAGGTTGGCCGCAGCCAGGTCGTTGCAGACCGCGCTCAACGCGAGGTTGACCTGGGAAATATCTCGGATGTAGCCAATGGACTCCACCACGTTCTTGGCGAAGGCACCGGAATTCCACAGGCGCGATAACCAGCCACCGTCTGCGATGTTGCCCGCCGCCTTCAAGGACTCTTCGCTGCCATCAATGGCCGTGCGCGCCTTGTCGGCCAACGCCTTCAGGTCAATGCTGCTGCTCTTTTTGCGGAGTTCTGCCGGTAAAAAATTCTTGGCGGTTTCCTGCGTGAGGGGAACAATGTTGGAACGCGCACCGCTCATGCGCCCGCCTGACTGGAGGCACCCGGGCGGCCGTCCACCAACTTGAGGATTTGGGCAATGTCCTGGCATATCGCTTTCGAAGCGGCTGCACTGGCCTTGGCCGAGGCATCGGCACTGCGGTAGTGCTGGTCAACCGCATGCAACAGCGCCACGCTGCGCATGCGCGATTCAAACTCAGCCCGGAAGGCGGCGCCCGCACCTTGCCAGGCGTGCAGGGTTTGGCGTTGCAATTCGTGGTCATGCACCACACGCTTGACGATGATGGGCACCAACAGCCCCAGGGGGCCGGCCACCCAGAACGCGCCTGCGGTAATGGCGGTGTAGCTCATGCGCGACTTCGCCTGCTTAAGAAACTCTGCACCAAATTCTCCGGGCTTGATGCCTCCCTTCGTGACGGCCTGACTGAGCTGGAGCGCGTCCACCAGCAAGTTGGCCAGCAGTGCAGCGCCAAAGGGGTCGATGGCATCAACGGCCGTCATGGCGGCTGCCGAGACGCCGCGTGATGCGGCCCAACCGGCCGTTGTCCTGGCCTGATTCGTGGCCAAGCTTTGCTGCAATCGAGCGGCGAGTTCTTTTCGGGACAGTTTGCCCCGCACCACATTGGCCACATCTGTCATCAGTTGGGGGCCGATGGATGCGGCCAGCGCGATGGACACGGCCAGCAAGGCGCCCTCGCCTGCGTTCCCCAGCACGCTGGAGTCCGCGCCCACATAGTCGGGCAGAGCCCCATCGCGAATGCTGTGGGCGCCCTCCTGGGCGTCGGCATAGGTCAGGGGCAATGATTCGGCGCCGCCCTGCGCGATGTGGTCGGCGTAGTCAATGGACTCCAGCGCCTGGGCTCTTGGCAGGTCGTTGGCCGCATGGGCCTGCGCAATCGCCTCGGCGTGCAGTCGCTGCGCCTGGGCGAGCTGGTCTGCGGGAACAATGATGGTTTGGCCGGCGTATTTGGCAGCGATGGCATCGCCCTCGCCCACCAGTTGCGCACCCGCCTGATACGACTGCTGCGCGGATTCGTAGAACTTGGGGTTGAACTGCACGCCATCGACGACGATGTCGGGCGAGCCGAAGGCGGTGCTGCCCATGCGCTCGGCGCTGGTGCCGAGTTGCTGGCGGTTTGCGTCGATGTTCAGGGACGCTGTGTGGTGTGCCTCGGCAAAATACCCTGCCCCGCCGCTGGCGTTGTTGGCGATGACATTGTGGGCAGTGTCGTAGGTGGGCGCGCCCGCGCCAAATGCCTCCTGCTCCTGGTAGGCCTGCGCCCCCGATAGGCCAGCTGCGTAGGCGCCCGCCTCGGTGCTGGTGTCGCGATGGTGTTGTCTGGTCGCTTGCATCCGTCCACCCCTCCAAGGGATTGGGTTCATTTACGTCTGGTGACAGGCCAGAATACAAGATTGCTGCGCACACGCCAAATCGGGCATGGCACCACCTGGGATGGGACGCTCGGGTTTTGTGCACATTTTTTTGTTTTTGCCGCTGCCTGCCACGTCGCTCGGGTCCCCCTTTGGCCAGCAGCCGCTCTCGATCCAAGCCACCACCCCTTCTGCACAGCTACCCCTTACAGAGTCTGCGCGGGCGTATGCGCAGTTATTGCTCCGAGTGGCTTTGTTGCACAAGTCGGAAGGCAGACGAGATTACCCCAGCCCCAGACGCAGCTATGCCATGGCACCCACGGGCACCGTGCTCGGGCGCCCGAGTTGCGTGAAACGGTTGAGCAGAGCCACACGCACATGCAACTCCA
>JAKLLE010000029.1 GCA_023150295.1 Giesbergeria sp.
GCATACCTGCACTGATCAAATGCGCGATATCCACCTGTGTGGGCAATGCCTTGCGAGTTCTCGCCATCCCGGGCCTCCATCAAGTCCTTGATGGGGGCCGATTATCAACTAATACCGCCTACTATCTGAACAGTATTGCGGCTAGCGTGGTTCTCCACGGCGGCGATCTGGGTGGCCGTCAGGGGGTGCGCCTGTTGCACCAGCTGATCCTGCAGCTCGGTCATGGCCAGGTTCATGCTCAGGGCCGCGCGGCCCAGGGTCAGCACCTTGGCTTCGGGCCAGTTCAGCACCTCGCGCGCTGTCAGCATGCACACGCAGGACACCAGCATGGCATGCGTGGCACTGTAGAGCTGGGTTTCCTGGGCCGACAGGTAGATCAGCGCCAGCACGGTGGCGTCCGGGGTCTGGGTGGTGTGGCGCAGCAGCTCCTCGTGCAGCGCCTGAAAGCGCGACCCGAAGTCGCCCCCCTGGGGAAAGCGCAGCAGCTTGGTCGCGCGCTCCTGGAGCTCGGGCCAGTCGGCCGGGCCGGTGTTCGGGCGGTTGCGCTCCACGGGCTCCGCCGCGCTGATCTTCATGCTGGCGATCTCGCCGATGTTGGTGTCGGCGATCAGCATGCGCTGCAAGCCCGCGACATAGGCGCGGTGGCTCTCGCCGGATTCATCCGTGTCCACATACAACTGCACACCGCGTGCCAGCAGCAGTTTCAGGTCGTCGCGGTTGCGGATGATGAAGCCCTTTTGCGCCAGCAGCGTTCCATCGGCGCCGCGCAGCACAAAGGGCAGCGGCTGGCCGAAGTGGATGGAGTCGATGCTGAGCGGTACAAGGTTCATGGTGTGGCCGCATTATCGGCCGCCCCCCTGGGGGGCAAAAGCACGCAAACCCCAGGTTTCAGGCGCCATTTCCATGGACACCTGATTTACCGCAAGGTTCGCGTCGCCTTCAATGGCTTGCCGGGGGCGATCGGCGCAGCCTCCGTGCCATGCGGCCGAACCATTGGCCCAGGTCGTCCACACCGGTGAACACGGCCGGAATCACCAGCAGGCTCAGGAACGTGGACGTGATCAGACCGCCAATCACCGCCACCGCCATGGGCGAGCGGAACGTGGGGTCTGCCGCACCAAAGCCAATGGCGATGGGCATCATGCCCGCGCCCATGGCCAGCGTGGTCATGATGATGGGGCGCGCGCGCTTGTGGCAGGCGTCCATCAGCGCGTCAAAGCGCGACAGGCCGTGTTCGCGCCGCGCCAGGATGGCGTATTCCACCAGCAGGATGGAGTTCTTGGTGGCAATGCCCATGAGCATGATGAGCCCGATGAGCGAGGGCATGGAGAAGCTCTTCTGCGCGATCAGCAGCCCCACAAAGGCCCCGCCCAACGACAGCGGCAGCGCTGCCAGGATGGTGACCGGGTGCAGGAAGTCCTTGAACAGCAGCACCAGCACGATGTAGATGCACAGCACGCCCGTGAGCATGGCCAGGCCGAAGCTGGCGAACAGCTCGCCCATCACTTCGGCGTCGCCCACCGTCACCTGGCGCACGCCGGGCGGCAGGTTGCGCAGCGAGGGCAGCTGCTGCACTTCCTGCGTCACATCGCCGAGTGGGCGGCCCGAGAGCTCCACCTCCAGGTTGACGTTGCGCGCGCGGTCGTAGCGGTCCACCACGGCGGGGCCACCACTGAATTCGAGCTGCGCCACCTGGCCCAGCAGCACCGGGCTCTTGCTGCCCGGCACGGCCAGGCGTTCGAGCAGCGCGAGGTCCTGGCGTGCGCCGTCCTGCAGCTTGACCACGATGGGCACCTGGCGCGAGGCCAGGTTGAGCTTGGGCAGTGCCACGTCGTAGTCGCCCAGGGTGGCGATGCGCAGCGTCTCGCCGATCGCACTGCTGGTCACCCCCAGGTCGGCGGCGCGCGCAAAGTCGGGGCGCACGGCAATCTCGGTGCGCACCAGGCTGGCGGTGGAGGCAATGCTGCCCAGGCCGGGAATGGTGCGCAGGTCTTTCTCCACGGCCAGCGCGGCGCTGTTGAGCGCCTGCGGATCGTCGCCCGTGAGCACCAGAATGAATTTCTCGCCCGAGCCGCCCAAGCCTACCTTGTAGCGCACGCCGGGCAGGCTTTCCAGCGCGGTGCGGATGCCCTGCTCAATGCCCTGCTTGCGCGGGCGCTCGCCACGGGGTGCAAGCTGGATGGTCAGCGTGGCCTTGCGCGTTTCGGCGTTGCCGCTGCCCATGAAGGGGTCGGCACCGGCCGAGCCGCCACCAATGGTGGTGTACACGCTCTTGACATGCGCCACGCCCATCACGCGCTGGCGAGCGTCCTCGGCCACCGCACGCGTCTGCGCCAGCGTGGCGCCGGGCGGCAACTCCAGGTACACCTGGGTCTGCGAGTTGTCGTCCGGCGGGATGAAGCCCGTGGGCAGCAGCGGGATGAGGGCCAGCGACCCGACGAAGAAGGCGATGGTGGCCGCAAACGTGGCCCAGCGGTGGCGCACGCACCAGGCGGCCCAGCGCAGGTATACGCCCATCCAGCGCGGCTCGTGGTGTGTGCCCACGATGGGCTTGAGGATGTAGGCCGCCATCATGGGCGTGAGCAGGCGCGCCACCACCAGGCTGGCGAACACCGCGAGCGAGGCCGTCCAGCCAAATTGCTTGAAGAACTTGCCCGCGATGCCGCTCATGAAGGCCGTGGGCAGGAACACCGCGATCAGCGTGAAGGTGGTGGCGATCACCGCCAGCCCGATTTCGTCTGCCGCCTCCATGGCCGCCTGGTACGGCGACTTGCCCATGCGCAGGTGGCGCACGATGTTTTCCACCTCCACGATGGCATCGTCCACCAAAATGCCCACCACCAGCGACAGCGCCAGCAGCGTGATCACGTTGATGGAAAAGCCCAGCAAATACATGCCGATGAACGCCGGAATGACCGACAGCGGCAGCGCCACAGCCGAAACGAAGGTGGCACGCGCATCGCGCAGGAACAGCCACACCACCAGCACGGCCAGCAGCGCGCCTTCGTAGAGCAGGTGCATGGAGCCGTCGTATTCCTCCTGCACCGGCGCGACGAAGTTGAAGGCCTCGGTGATTTCCAGGCCGGGGTGCTGCGCGCGCAGCTCTGCCAGTGCGGCCTGCACGGCGGCGCCGACCTCGACCTCGCTCGCGCCCTTGCTGCGCGCTACTTCGAAGCCCACCACCGGCTGGCCGTCGAGCAGCGCCAGCGCGCGCGGCTCGGCGAAGGTGTCGCTCACCGTGGCGAGTTGGTTCAGGCGCACTGCGCGCCCGTCAGGCAGCGCCAGCGACAGGCTGGCCAGCTCCTGCGCCGTCTGCACCGTGGCCAGCGTACGCACGGGCTGCTCGCTGCCGCCCAGGTCGGTGCGGCCGCCCGCGCTCTCGGTTTGCACCAGGCGCAGCTGCCGCGAGATGTCAGCCGCCGTGGTGCCCAGGGCCTGCAGCTTGAGCGGGTCCAGCGCCACATGCACTTGGCGCTCCACGCCGCCCACGCGGGTGACGGCGCCCACGCCGCGCACGGTGAGCAGCTTCTTGGCCACGTCGTTGTCCACAAACCAGGACAGCGCCTCGTCGTCCATGCGGCTCGATGCAATGGTGAAGGCCAGCACGGGCTGCGCGGCCAGATCCATCTTGGTGACGATGGGGTCGCGCACGTCGCCGGGCAGGTCGCCGCGCACGCGCGCCACAGCCGAGCGCACGTCGTCCAGCGCCTCCTGCGTGGGCTTTTCCAGGCGGAACTCGGCCGTGATGGTGGCGCCACCGTCCTGGATCTTGGTGTAGATGTGCTTGAGGCCTTGCAGCGTGGCAATGCTGTTCTCGATCTTGCGCGCCACGTCGTTTTCGAGCTGCGCCGGTGCGGCGCCGGGCAGCGCCACGGTGACCGAGATGGTGGGCAGGTCGATGTCGGGGAAATTCTGCACCTTCATGGCATTGAAGGACAGCAGGCCGCCAAAGCACAGCAGCACAAACAGCATCAGCGCCGGGATGGGGTTCTTGATCGACCAGGTGGATACATTCATGCTGAATGCTCCTTATTTGATAGCTGGTTGCGCTTGATTGGCGTGCGCTGCAGCCGATTTTTCTTCAGATCTCTCGGAGCCCGAGGCCACGCGCACCAGGTCCCCGTCGTTGAGGAAGCCCGCACCGCGCACCACCACCGGCGCCCCTGCGTCCAGGCCCGAAAGAATCTCTACCCGCTCGCCCGCACGCCGCCCAGGCTGCACCTTGAGCCGTTGCACGCGCTGGTCTGCGCCCAGCACGAACAGGTAGGTGAAGCCCTCACGCACCACCAGCGCTTCCTGCGGAACGGTCAGCGCGTCGCTCTGGCCGAGCAGGAATTCGCCGCGCGCAAACATGCCCGCGCGCAGGTCGGGGTGCGCGGGCAGGTCCACATAGACCAGGGCGTTGCGCGTTTGCGGGTCCACCGTGGGAGCCACCATGCGCAACTGGCCCTGCACGCTGGCGCCGCTGGCCGCCGTGACCTGGGCTGCCGTGCCGGGGCGCAGGCGGCCCAGCTCGGTGGCGGTGACTTCGGCGCGCCATTCCAGCCGCCCCTTGCGCACCATGCGGAACAGCTCGGTGCCTGCGCCCACCACGGCGCCCACGGTGGCGCTGCGGGCGCTGATGACGCCGTGGTCAGGTGCGCGCACCTGGGTGTGCTGCAAGCGCAGCTGCTGCGCCTGCAGCAAGGCCTGGGCCGCCTCGACCCGGGCCTGCGCGGCCTGGGCGGCAGTGGTGTATTGCTCGATCTGCTGCGCGCTCAAGGCGCCGCTGGCCTGTAGCGTGCGTGCGCGCTCGGCGTTGGACGCCGCCTCGGCCGCATGGGCCTTGGCCTCCAGCAGGCTGGCGCGCGCCTGGGCGACGTCGGCCTGCACCATCTCGGCGGCAAAGGTGGCCAGCACCTGCCCGGCCTTGACGCTGTCGCCCACGTTCACGCGCACTTCGGTCAGGCGCAGGCCGTTGCTCTCGGCGCCGATGCTGGCTTCCTGCCACGCGGCCACATTGCCGTTGGCGGCCAGGCGCTGGGTCATGGCGGTGCGCTGCGGCGGCGCGGTCTGCACGGTCAGGGCCGGGCGTGGAGCGTTGGCGCCGTCTTGCGCGTGGGTGGTGCTGGAGAACAGCAGCGCACCGCCAGTGGCCAGTATGCAGGCCGCGATCACGGCCATGGCGGTGGGGGCGAGTGCGGAGAAAGAGAGGTTTCGCATTGGCATCTGTCCTGAAAAGTTCATTCAATAGTCCATGGCGCTGCAAGTCACCAAGTCCCTGCTGCGTGAAGTGGGCGCGTTGTTCGCCAGGGCTCCCGCGCAAGGGCCGTCCCGCCGCGCTGGGAGCGTCCCCCTGCCCGCATCGCACAGCGATGCGAGAGCGGGGGGAAGGCGCGCAGCGCCACAGGGGGGTGTTTCATTCCTGCCATCCGCCGCCTGCGGCGCGGTACAGGGCGACCCAGGCGCCAGCGCGCTCGTGGGCCAGCAGTGCCAGGGACTGGTCGGCCGCCAGGGCGGTGCGGCGTGCGTCTTCCAGCTCCAGCTGGCTGGCCAGGCCGGCGCGCCAGCGCGCCTCGGTAGCGCGGAAGGCGGTGCGGTAGCCCTCGGCGGCGGCCTGTGCGCTGGCCGTGCGGCCCACGCTGGCTTCCAGCCGGACCAGGGCCTGCTCCACCTCGCTGACGGCCAGGCGCACGCGGGTGCGGTACAGGGCCACGGCTTCGTCGTAACGGGCGCGGGCGGCGTCTTCCTGCGCCGCGCGGCGGCCACCGTCGAGCAGCGGCAGGCTCAGGGCCAGCGGGCCGATGGACCAGGTGTTCAGGTCGGCCTGCAGCCCCTGGGTGCGCACCTGGGCCGCGCCGATGTTGCCGCTGAGCGCCAGGCGCGGGTAGCGCTGGGCCTGGGCCTGGCCCACGTCGGCACTGGCGGCAGCAACTTCGCGCTCGGCGGCGAACACGTCGGGGCGCTGGGCAAGCACCTGGGCGGGCAGCGTGGCAATGCGCAGCAGTGCGCCGGACGGTGGCTGCAGCGGTGTGGGCGCCAGCCGGGTACGCAGCGTGGCTTCATCGCGGCCCGTGAGCGCCACCAGCGCCTTGAGTTCCAGCGCGCACTGCATGCGCTGCTGGGCGCTGCGCACCACGGCTTCGGCGGCGCTGGCCTGGGCCAGCGCGTGCGTGGCCGGGGCGGTGAAACCCGCGCGTTCGCTCTGTTGCGACAGGCGGGCCGTCTGCGCGCGCGAATGCTCGTCGTCCTCGGCAATGGCCTGCTGTTGCAGGCAGGTGCGCAGGCTGCTGTACTGCAGCGCCACCTCGGCCGCCACGCTCACGCGGGCGGCATGCCATTGCGCCTGTGCGCCCTGCAGCCGCTCGCTGGCGGCGCGCTCGGCGGCGGCATTGCCGCCCCACAGGTCGATCTCCCACTGCGCCTGCAGGCCTGCCTGGGCTGTGCTGGCCACGGCGCGGACGGACTCGTTGAAGCCCCGGCTGGCGCTGGCTTGCGCATCCACCGAGGGTGTCAGCGCGGCGCGGCTGCCCGTCAGTGCAGCACGCGCCTGCACGATGCGCGACTGCGCCTGCGCCAGATCCGGACTCAGCGCTTGTGCGTCCTGTACCAGCTCCACCAGCAGCGGGTCGCCCCACTGTGCCCACCAGTCGCCCAGGACCTGTACCGATCCCTGGTGCGGCAGCGGGGCCTGCCAGGCGGTGGGGGTGGGGGCATCCACCTGCGGCGGCGGGGCCTGGGTGGCGCAGGCGGCCAGCACCAGGGGCAGGCAGATCGCCCACCACAGGCGGCGGGGGGTGTGGTCAGGCATGGGGCGGGGCCTTTCGAGAGGAAGGTGCAGGGGATGCCAGGGCGCGGCGGCGTTCGGCCTCGCTGTGCACCATGGCCAGGGCGTAGCCGGTCAGGCGCTGCGCCCAGGCGGAAAGGGCCTGCGGCCGCGTCAGCCGGGGCGCCACGGCGTGCAGCACGTCGTGCTGGGTCCACATCTGCATCACCAGCGCGGCAATGGAAAAGGTCAGGCGGTGCATGTCGTCGTCCGCCCGGGCCACGCCCAGGTGCTGGCACAGCAGGCGCAGCAGGGCCATGTGCGGGGTGCGGCATTCGCGTTCGATCAGCTCGGGCCACACATGTGTGGGGTTCAGCAGCTCGCGCATGTGCAGCCGCAGCGACTGGCGCATCAGGTCGTCGTGGCGCAGCGGTTCCAGGTAGCTTTCAAAGTAGCGCCGCAGTGCCGTCTCCAGCGCTATGCCCGGTTCGCTGAAGTAGGCAATCGGCTCCTGGCTGCTGCCCAGGGGCTCGTAGAACGTGGCGGTGTAGAGCGCCGCCTTGTCGCCAAAGTGGTAGGCAATCGCGGCCACGTTGGCGCCGGCCTCCTGGGCAATGGCACGCACCGAGGTGCGGGCATAGCCCTGCTGCGAAAACAGCCGCAGCGCTGCCAGCAACAGCCGCTCGCGCGTGGGCTCGCTGTCGCTGCGCGGATCGCGTGGTGTGGATGCTTGGATGGGTTCACGGACGGCCATGGGGCCGCATTAGAACACCAAATTCAAACAATTGTTTGAAAGTGCGGTGACGCACGGAGGGCCATTGGGGCGAATGGCCATTGATCCGGTCCGCACACCGTCATGCCCCAAAGACCGCATCCCACAAGGCGAGCACGGCAGTCTGTTCCTTGTGCAGTTCTGCCAGCGGCCGCTGCGTAGGCACTTCATCCAGCCGCGCACGGTGTTGTACGCGGCGCAGTTCGCGGTAGGCGCTGGCAGCCGCCTGGCCTACGCCGGGGGGCAGCAGGCCTGCGGCCTCGGCGCGTTGCAGCAGGGCGATGTTGCCCACGTTGTCCACCAGCTCGGGGTGGGCGGCGGATTGCGACAGCACCAGGTACTGCACGGCGAATTCGGCGTCCACCATGCCGCCGGGGCTGTGCTTGACGTCGAACTGTCCCTCTGGTGCGGGGTGCGCTGCGCGAACGCGCTCGCGCATGGCGTGGATTTCCTGGCGCAGTGCTGCTGGATCGCGTTCTGCCGTGATCACTGCCTTGCGCACGGCGTCAAAGCGTTCGCGCAACGGGGGCTGGGTGGCTGCGGCGTCGCCGGGCAGGTCTTCGCTGCCCAGCACGAAGCGGGCGCGCGTCATGGCCTGGTGTTCCCAGGTCCAGGCGGTGTTGCTGCCGCGCTGTTGCTGGTACTTGGCATAGGCCTCGAAGCTGGTGACCAGCAGGCCGGAGTTGCCGTTGGGGCGGAGTTGGGTATCGATCTCGAACAGGTCTCCTTCGCCCGTCTTGACGGTGAGCCAGTTGATGAGCTTGCGCACGAAGGCGGCGTAGATTTCGGGGGCGCGTTCGTCGTCGTCGTCGAAGACGAACACGATATCGAGGTCGCTGCCGTAGCCCAGCTCCTTGCCGCCGAGCTTGCCGTAGCCAATGATGCCGAACTGTGGCGTGTCGCGGTGGCGTTGCTTGAGGCGGCTCCAGCACCATTGGGCGGTGATGCGCAGCACGCTGTCGGCCAGGAGCGAGAGGTCGTCGGCCACCTGCTCCACGGTGATGCGGCCTTCCACGTCGCGCGCCAGGGTGCGGAAGGTTTCCGCATGGTGCGCGCGGCGCAGCAGGTTGAGCAGGGCTTCGTCGTCGTCTTCCTGGGTGGAGCGCAGGGAGGCCAGGCGCAGTTGCAGGTCGCGCTCGAAGTCGGCGGCCACAAAGCGTTCCGACAGCAACTGGCTGCCCGCCAGCTCGTCGATGACGCCGGGGTGCTGAAGCAGGTAGCGCGCGGGCCAGCGCGCTGCGCCCAGCAGGTGCAGCAGTTGCTCGTGCACGGCGGGGCGCTCCAGCAGCAAGGCCAGGTAGCTTTCGCGGCGCATCAGCGGCTCCAGCCAGTTGACCAGGCGCACGGCGGCTTCTTCGCCGACGCGGCCTTCGCGCACCCATTGGGCCGTGCGTTGCACCAGGCGCAGCAATCGCCCCCGGGCCTCTTCGCGCAGTGCGGCCACGCGGGGGTGGTTGCGCCACTCGGCCACGCGTTCGTGCAGCAGGGGAGGGAGCTGTTCGAGCAGGCTTTCCAGCTCGGGTGTGCTGGCTGCACCGTTGGCGGAGCCGCCGTTGCAGCCATTGCACTTCTTGGGTTCTTCGGCGCCCAGCAGCGTGTCGAACTCCTGCGCCACCAGTTCGCGGTGCAGGTTCAGTTCGTGCAGGAATGCAGGGCAGTCGGGGTAACCCATGGTCTGGGCGATCCAGGTCAGGTCGTCATCGCGCGTGGGCAGGACATGGGTCTGCTGGTCGTCCAGGTACTGGATGCGGTGCTCCACCTGGCGCAGGAAGGTGTAGGCGCGCGCCAGGGCCTGTGCAGACTGCGGTGGCATGAGGCCTGCGGTCGCCAGGCGTTGCAAGGCGTCCAGCGTGGGGCGGCGGCGCAGCTCTGGGAACTGGCCGCCGCGCACCACCTGCAACAGTTGCACGGTGAACTCGATTTCGCGGATGCCCCCGCGCGAGAGTTTGACGTCGTTGGCGCGCTCGGGGTGGCCTGCGCTGCGCTTGGTGGCGTGTTCGCGGATCTGGCGGTGCAGGCTGCGCAGGGACTCGAACACGTTGTAGTCCAGGTAGCGCCGGAACACAAAGGGCAGCACCACACCGCGCAAGGCCTGCACGGCCGTACCGGCAATGCTGTCGCTGGGCGCAACCACGCGGCTCTTGAGCCAGGCAAAGCGTTCCCATTCGCGGCCCTGCACCTGCAGGTATTCCTCCAGCGCTGCCAGCGATACGGCGGGCGGCCCCGAGTTGCCGTTGGGCCGCAGCGCCAGGTCCATGCGGAAGACGCAGCCATGCTCGGTGGTGTCGCCCACCGTGGTGTGGATGAGCCGGGCCACGCGGGCAAAGTATTCGGGGTTGGAGATGCGCCCGCGCCCGTCGGGGGTGCCGCTGGTTTCGCCGTCGTGCTCGTACACGTAGATCAGGTCGATGTCACTGGACACGTTGAGTTCGCGTGCGCCCAGCTTGCCCATGCCGATGATCCAGAACTCGACCGGCTGGCCTTCAGGACCGCAGGGGTGGCCGTGGCGGCTGTCCAGTTCGGCGCGGGCCTGGCGGCAGGCCTGGTCGAGCGCGATCTCTGCCAGCTCGGTCGTTGCCTGGGTGATGGTGGCCAGCGGCGCCTGGGCGCAGCAGTCCAGCTCGATGAGGCGCGCCATGACCAGTTGGCGCAGGATGCGCAGTGCTGCGGGCAGGGGCTGGCCGCGCTCCTGCAGCGCTGCCAATGTCTGCAGCATGTTGGCGCGCACCGGTGCGCCCGGCGGCAGCAGGGACCATTCATCGGCATAGCGGCGCTGCAGGCGTTGGTAAAAGCGCGAGTGCAGGGCCGGGTCGAGGGTGGGGGCGGCGGTGGTCACAGTGGTGGGCGACAAGACGGCTGGAAAACAAGTGCCAGGGAGAAGGAACCGGCACCGGGGGTGCGGGTCATAATCCCGGCCACATCCAATGCCTGCCATGAACGTGCCTGTTGCCCATCCGACGCGCCTGCTCCGAACGATGGCATGGCTCGCCCGTTGGTCGCTGGGGCTGTTGCTGGGTGTGGCATTGCTGATGGCGGTGGCCTGGGGGGCGCTTCATGGCTGGATTGTGCCGCGTATCGGAAATTACCGTGCGCAGTTGCAAGAGCAGGCCACGCAGGTGCTGGGGGTACCGGTGCGACTGGGCACGGTGACGGCGCGCACCGAAGGCTTGATCCCGACTGTGGAGCTCGGAGATGTGGCCTTGCTCGACCCCCAGGGGCGTGAGGCACTGCGCCTGCCGCGGGTGGTGCTGGCGGTCTCGCCCCGGTCGCTGTGGAAATTCGGTTTCGAGCAGCTGTACATCGACAGCCCCGAGCTGGACATCCGGCGCACGCCCGAAGGGCGCATCCTGCTGGCCGGGTTGGAGCTGCCCGACCAGGGGCCGAACGACGGGGCGGCCGCCGACTGGTTCTTCTCGCAACCGGAACTCGTCATCCGCGGAGGTACGCTGCGCTGGACCGATGAGCTGCGCGGCGCGCCGCCCTTGGCGCTGCGGGATGTGGACATCGTGGTGCGCAACGGCAACTGGCGCCACAGCCTGCGCATCGACGCTACGCCGCCGCCCGAATGGGGCGATCGATTCACGCTGGTGGGGCGGTTCCGCCAGCCACTGCTGAGCACCCACAGCGGGCGCTGGCAGGACTGGAGTGGGCAGTTGTACGCCCAGTTTGCGCGGGTCGATGTCTCGCGCCTGCACCGCCATGCCGACCTGGGCATTGCCGTGGCACAGGGGCGCGGGGCGGTGCGTGCCTGGGTGGATGTCGAGCGCGGCCAGTGGATGGGCGGCACTGTGGACCTGGCGCTGGCCGATGTGAACACCACCCTGGCCGAGACTCTCCAGCCCCTGGTGCTGCCCTCGGTGCAGGGCCGCCTGGGGGCGCGGCGTCTGGCGGGGGGCATGGAGGTTTCGACCCAGGACCTGCAGTTCACCACCGACGACGGGCTGCGCTGGCCCGGTGGCAATGCCCGCATCAAGCACACCGAGGCGCGCAAGGGCAACCCCGAGCAGGGGGAGTTCCAGGCCGACCGGCTGGACCTGGCCCTGCTGGCGCGCATCGCCGACCGCCTGCCACTGGACGCCCAGGCACACCAGGCACTGCGCACCTACGTGCCCCAGGGCCTGGTGGAAACCATCGAAGCGCGCTGGCAGGGGCCGCTGACCGCACCACGCAGCTACCAGGCACGTGGGCGTGTGTCGGGCCTGTCGCTGGCGGGCAGGCCGCAGCCCACCGAGGTGAATGGCGCGCAGGCCCAGGCGATCGGGTTGCGTGGCGCGACCATGGACTTCGACCTGACGCAGCAGGGCGGCTCGGCCACGGTGTCCATGGAGCAGGGTGCCCTGGTGTTGCCGGGGGTGTTTGAAGAGCCAGTGCTGCCGCTGGACCAGTTCCACGCCAGCGTGCAATGGCAGATCGATGGCGAGCGCATCGGCCTGCAGATCAGCGACGCACGCTTTGCCAATGCCGATGCCCAGGGCGTGGCCCGCGCCAGTTGGCAGACCAGCGATCCGGCGCGTTCGGGCAGCCGCTCTCGCTTTCCGGGGGTGTTGGACCTCAGCGGCACACTCGAACGCGCCGACGGCACGCGCGTGCACCGCTACCTGCCACTGTCCATCCCGCCCGATGCACGCCACTATGTGCGCGACGCGGTGCTGGCAGGCAATGCCAGCGATGTGCAGTTCCGCGTGCGCGGCGACCTGTACGACATGCCCTTCAACGACCCGCGCCAGGGCGAGTTTCGCATCGCGGCCAAGGTGCGCGATGTGACCTTTGGTTTCGTGCCGCCGCGCCTGCAGCCCGCAGGCGAGTCGCCCTGGCCCGTGCTGGTGCAGTTGGGCGGGGAGCTGATCTTTGAGCGCTCGTCCATGCGCGTGCGCGACGCCAGCGGGCGCTTTGAGGGCCGCCCCGGCCTGCAGGCCAGCAAGGTGCAGGCCGAGATTCCCGACCTGGCCCACACCGTGGTGGGCGTGAGCGCCGATGCGCGCGGCCCCCTGGGTGAACTGCTGGCGCTGATGAAGGCCTCACCCCTGTCGGCCATGACCGGCCACGCCCTGGACGATGCCCAGGGCAGCGGCACTGCCGACCTTCGGCTGAAGCTGGAGCTGCCGATCAGCGACATGCACAAGTCACGCGTGCAGGGAGCGCTCACCCTGGCAGGCAACGACCTGCGCATCACGCCCGACACCCCGGCGCTGGCGCGCACGCGTGGTACGGTGCAGTTCAGTGAGGCCGGCTTTGCCCTTGCGGGCGTGCAGGCCCGTGCGCTGGGGGGCGATGTGCGCCTGGAAGGCGGCATGCGCCCGCCCCCCGCAGGCCCTGCGGCGCTGGAGGCGCCCCTGCTGCAATTGCGCGCCCAGGGCACCGCCAGTGCCGAAGGGCTGCGCCAGGCACGCGAGCTCGGCGTACTGGCCCAACTGGCCCAAAAGGCGACGGGAACCACCCCCTACAGCGTTGTGTTTGCCGTGCGCAGGGGGGTGCCCGAGCTGCAGGTCAGCACCAGCCTGCAAGGCATGGCGCTGGCGCTGCCCGCACCGCTGGGCAAGGCGGCCGAGTCGGCCTTGCCGGTGCGCTTTGAGAACCAGGTCACACGCGCGTCGCTGGCGCCTGCGCCCAACGGCGCGGCGGTGCCCTTGCAGGACCGGCTGGCGTTGCGTGTGGAAGGCGTGGGCGCGGTGGACTACCTGCGTGACTGGGTGGGCGGAACGTCCCAGGTGGTCAATGGCTCTGTCACGCTCGGCCTGGGTTCTCAGGAGGGAACCCCCACGCCGGAGCGCGGCGTGGCCGCCAACCTCCAGCTGGGCGATGTGGACGTGGATACCTGGCAGGCATTGCTGGCGGGCACCCCGGCGCAGGGCGGAAAGGACGCGGCCAGCACCCTTCAGGACTACCTGCCCAACGTGTTGGCCCTGCGCGCGCGCTCCGTCACCGCGCAGGGGCGCACACTGAACGACGTGGTGGTGGGTGGATCGCGCCAGGGCCTGGTCTGGCGCGCCAACCTCGACGCACGTGAACTCGGCGGCTACGTGGAGTACCGCCAGGCGCAGGCGCCCGATGCAGGCAGTGCCCGCCTGCACGCCCGCCTGGCGCGCATGTCCATGCCGCAAAGCGCTGCCACGCAGGTGGAGGCCATGCTGGACGCGCAGCCGGCCAGCCTGCCCGCGCTGGACATCGTGGTGGACGACTTCGAGCTGCGCGGGCGCCGCCTGGGGCGCCTGGAAGTCGAGGCCCAGAACCGGGCACTTGATGGCGGCCAGCGCGAATGGCGGCTGGCCAAGTTCAACCTGATCACTCCCGAGGCCCAGTTCCAGGCCAGCGGGAACTGGGCTTCGCTGCAGGCACCGGGGCTGGCAACGGGCGCGGCCGCCCCCCGGCGCACGGTGCTCAATTTCCGGCTCGACATCCAGGACGCCGGGCAACTGCTGGAGCGCCTGGGTCAGAGCGGTGCGCTGCGCCGCGGCAAGGGCCGCATGGAAGGCATGGTGGCCTGGCGCGGCGCGCCCGTCAGCCCCGACTACGCGACCATGACCGGCCAGGTGCAGCTGGCCATTGAAGCAGGCCAGTTCCTCAAGGCCGACCCCGGTCTGGCCAAGCTCCTGGGCGTGCTCAGCCTGCAGGCGCTGCCTCGGCGGCTGACGCTGGACTTCCGCGACGTGTTCAGCGAGGGCTTCAGCTTTGACTTTGTGCGTGGTGACGTGCGCATCGACCAGGGGGTGGCCATGACCAACAACCTGCAAATGAAGGGCGTGAACGCCGCCGTGCTGATGGAGGGCCGCGCCGACATCGAACGCGAAACCCAGGACCTGCACGTGGTGGTGGTGCCCGAGATCAACGCCATGACCGCCTCGCTCGTGGCCACGGCCATCAACCCCCTGATCGGGCTGGGCAGCTTTCTGGCGCAAATGGCCTTGCGTGGCCCGCTGATCGAGGCGGCCACGCAGGAATTCCGTATCGACGGCACCTGGACCGACCCGCGCGTCACGCGCCTGCCACGCCGCGCCCGAGGCGCAGCCACCGAGCCGGGGGCCACCACGCCGGCCTCGGACGCCTTACCCGGAGAACGCTGATGAAGATCGCTGCCGTGCAAATGGTCTCCACCCCGCGCTGGGCCGACAACCAGGCCAGCGCCCGCGCCCTGCTGGAGCAGGCTGCCGCCCAGGGGGTGGAACTGGCGGTGCTGCCCGAGTACTTTGGCGCCATCGGCGCGCGCGACACCGACAAGCTCGCCCTGCGCGAGGCGCCGGGCGAAGGCCCCATGCAGGCCTTCCTGGCCGACACTGCCCGTGCGCTGGGCCTGTGGATCGTGGGCGGCACCGTGCCGCTGGCCACGCCAGACCCGCACAAGGTGCGCAACACCGTGCTGGCGTATGCGCCGGACGGCGATTGCGTGGCACGCTACGACAAGATTCACCTGTTCCGCTTTGACAACGGCAGCGAGCGCTACGACGAAGGCAGCGTCATCGAGCCGGGCAGTGCACCCGTGCAGTTCAGCCTGCACAGCCGCGCGGGCCAGCGCTGGTGCGTGGGGCTGAGCGTGTGCTACGACCTGCGCTTTCCCGAGCTGTACCGCCAGCACGCCCAGGCAGGCGCCGACCTGCTGCTGGTGCCCAGCGCCTTCACCTACACCACCGGCCAGGCGCACTGGGAGGTGCTGCTGCGCGCCCGCGCCATCGAGAACCAGGCCTATGTGCTGGCCCCGGCCCAGGGCGGGCGGCACGAAACCGGGCGCCGCACCTGGGGACACAGCATGCTGGTCGATGCCTGGGGCAGCGTCCAGGCGCTGCAGGCGCAAGGCCCGGGACTGGTGGTGGGCACGCTGGATGCACAGCACCTGCAGCAGGTGCGCGCGCAACTGCCTGCGCTCACGCACCGGGTGTTGAAGTGAAGCATCCCCCTGAGGTGCTGCGCACCTTCCCCCCTCTCTCCAATCGCTGCGCGATTGGGGAGGGGGGACGCTGCCAGCGCCCGCATGTGGGAATACTGGCGGCCCTTGCGCGGGAGCCCTGGCCTGGGGCGTGCCAGTTTCATGCGTCGCGGGTGGTGCAAGCACCCTGAAAACTCTGATGGCCTACTGGTCTTCGTCCGGCGGCTCACCTCCGGGCCGCCCCGAAAACATGGTCCACCACACGATCAGCACCAGGATCAGCAGCGCTGCCAGGGCTTCAAGCAAAATCAGAACCATGACATGGAATCTCCTGCGCCTTGGGGCGATGGCACTGATTGTAGGAACGCTGGCGGCCTGCTCTTCGGCACCCGATGTGGACACCGCGCCCGAACCACCGCTGTCCACCCGAGCGCCCGTCGCACTGCCCGGTGATGCGGGGCCCCTGCCCCCGGCGCGCATGCAGCCCAAGAGCCGCTGGGTGCCGGTGCGCTGGGCCGAGCTGCCCGGCTTTTCCGACGATGCGCTGCACGAGGCCTGGAACGCCTGGGTGCGCAGTTGCGAGCGCCCCGCGCCCGCCTTCCAGGCGCTGTGTGGCGAGGTGCGCCAGCTCAGCATTGCGAGCAGCGACGAGCAACGCGCCTGGATGGTGGCGCGCCTGCAACCCTACCGCATTGAAACGCACGACGGCCAGGCCGAGGGCCTGCTCACCGCTTACTACGAACCCCTGCTGGACGCGGCCCGCACCAGCGGCAACGGCTACCAGGTGCCGCTGTACCGCCCTCCCGCCGCGCTGGGTCAGCGCAAGCCCTGGTACTCGCGCCAGGACATCGACACCCTGCCCGAGGCGCAGGCGCAACTGGCCGGGCGCGCCATTGCTTGGCTGCGCGACCCGGTGGACGCCATGGTGTTGCACATCCAGGGCTCGGGCCGCCTGCGCGTGCAAGAGCCCGACGGCAGCGTGCGCATGGTGCGCGTGGCCTACGCAGGCAGCAACGACCAGCCCTACCAGAGCGTGGGCCGCTGGCTGCTGGACCAGGGCCTCACGCGCGACGCCACCTGGCCCGGCATCAAGGCCTGGATCGCCGCCAACCCGCAGCGCGTGAACGAGCTGCTCTGGAGCAACCCGCGCTACGTGTTCTTCAAGGAGGAGCCGCTGGATGCGCTCGACGCCGGCTTCGGCCCGCGCGGTGCGCAGGGCGTGCCGCTGACGCCGGGCCGCTCCATCGCCGTGGACCGCCAGAGCATTCCCTACGGCACGCCCGTGTGGCTGGCCTCCAGCGGGCCGCAGGTGCAATTGGGCCGCCTGGTGCTGGCGCAGGACACGGGCAGCGCCATCCTGGGTGCGGTGCGGGCCGACTACTTCACCGGCTGGGGGCAGGAGGCCGGGGAGATCGCCGGGCGGCTCAAGCAGGGGCTGCGGCTGTGGGCGCTCTGGCCGCGCTGATTTTTATGCCAAATTGGCCTCTGGCGCTTATTTTATAAGCGCTAACAGCTATCAAAATAATAGCATTAATCGGTGCTTTCAGGCGCTTCTTTGACCACCGTCAGTTGCAGCGCCCCGCTCTCGATCCAGTAGGCAAAGGTGTAGCGGCCCGGCGCCAGCGCGGTGTGGCCGTGTGGGTAGGCCGTGTCGTTGACATGCAAGAGCTGGCGCGCGGCCAGTTGCACGCCGGTTTTGCGGTAGTGCGGCGCAGCGGCTGGAAAGGCGTGCCAGCGGCTGGTCTGGCCCGGTGCAACGGGGCCCAGGTCCACATCGGTGCCTTGGCGTGGCAGACCCATCCAGACATGGTCGAACGGTTCGGTGCTGTCGTTGCGGATGCGCAGCCACACCGCGTCGCGGGCGCGTGCGAAGGCTGGGGCCAGCAGTCCCGCCAGTTGCAGCAGTGTGCGGCGCATCATCGGGTGGCCTGTATGCCTTCCAGGTCGTTCAGCAGCTCGCACACGCGCGCACGGCGCCGCTCCAGCTCTGCGCCGCCCAGGTTCAGTGCTGCTGACGTGCCTTCGTCGGCATGCTGCACGGCCACCCAATGGCCCTGCGCCTTGTCGAACGCCAGCCACGCGCGCTGCGCCGCGCGCAGGGCCTCGCGCTGGGAGGGCTCGACGGCCTTGAGCAGTGCGGCGTATACGCGGTTCAGTTCCTTGTCCCAGGCGTCATAGGCCGCGCTCTGGGCGTCGCTCAGGTCCACCGTGACTCCGCCGCTGCGCTGAGCGGCAGCTGCCAGGGTCTTGTCGATGGGGTGGGCCGTGCTGCGACCGCAAAAGTGTTCGGCGGCCTGGGCGGGCAGGGCTGCCAGTGCCAGCAGGGCCGCGCAGGCCAGGGGGGTGTGGTTCATGAAGGCTCTCCAGGTGTGGGCCAGCGGACGATGTCGCCGCCATCGAAGACTTGTCCCGAGTGGGCGCAGCAATGGTGGATGAAGACGTTGTTCCGCGCCGAGGGAACCTGTGCGGCCAGGCTGACGGCTACGGCCCGCAGCGATTGCTCTATGCGGCTTGGGGGCCAGAAGTCGGGCGCCAGCACGGTGACCAACAAGGGGTGCGAGTCGCTGGGCTGGCTCGGCGCTGTCCGGCCCGCCACGGCATAGTGGCCTGGCTGCAGGAACTGCCAGGTGGCGCTCACATGTTCCAGCGCCGTGCCTGTGGCCAGTGCGAAGTCCTGCGACAGGGCTTGCAGCACCTGCGGCACGTCGAGCGGTGTCTGAAAGGGCAGCGAGTGGATGTGAATGAAGGGCATGGCGAGTCAATCCTGAATGCACTGCATGAGGTGCAACCCGTGGCGTTGCAGTGCCTGGGCCTGTGGGGCGATGCCCCAGCCGCTCCAGGCGCCGTCGTCCATTGTGGGGTGGCGTTGCATCGATAGACCCAGGCGCGCCAGCAGCGGCTCGCTGGCGTGCCAAGGCCCGTTGCCGTGGCGCAGTTCGATGAAGACCTGGCCGCGCTCGCGCGTGATGCACAGCGCAAAGGGCGCGCGTTCATACCGTGCCACGAAGTTGTCGAAGGCCTGGGGCTGGTCGGTGAATTCGACCAGGGCAAAGCCCCAATCGGCTTCCACGAAACCGAAGTGGCGGCGCAGGTCTTGCAGGCCAGGGGGCGGGGTCATTCGGTCACGCTGTAGCTCAGCAGGTCGAGCGACTGCGTGTCCTTGGGGTTCCACGACAGGCCCGATGCGCGCGCGATCACGGTGTAGGTCTTGCCTTGCTCCATCTTGCCGCCGGGCATCAGCGATTCGGTGCGCGGGTCGATGTAGAGCATGGCCGTCAGGCCTTCCCTGCTGCGCATCAGCACGGCCTTCTGGCCGTTCTTGACCTTCACATCGTTGACCCATGCCGCCTTGTTGCCGGGCGGCGGGTTCAGGCTCTCTACCGTGCCCGAGAGGCGCACGATCTTGCGCCACACCTTGCTTTGCTGGGGCGGCAGGTTCTTGCCGGTTTCGGCCGCGTCCATCTTGAGGATGTCGCCCAAGGTGTTGTAGGCGATGGCCCAGTCGGAGCGGCGGGTGTCGCGGCGGATGTGGTCGGCCGCGAGCATCAGGTTTTCCGTCCAGCCGCCGCAGGCGCTCTTCTTCTTGCACAGGGGCCAGGCGGTCTTGATCCAGCGCTCCAGTTGCGCGGCCTTGTCGTGGCTGCCCATCTCCAGCCGCACGCCCGCGCCCAGCACGGCAGCGGCCTGGTTCTGCTCGGGCGCCACCACCAGCACAGCGCCGTTGCCCACATCGAGCTTGCCTACGCGCAGCTGGCGCATCATGGCGTGGGCGTAGTCCTCGGCGCTCTTGCCGTCCAGGTCCTTGACCAGCAGGGTCACGATTTCCACGCCCGTGGCCTGCGCGTGCTCGTACATCTGCTTCTCAAACTGGGCACGGATGGCCGGGCCCAGGATGCCGAACTCGTCGTAGATGAACTGCCCGCCCTTGGCGGGCAAGGCCTCGGCGTCGGCCTTGGGCATGACCTGGGCGACGGCGGCCGTGGCCACAGGGGCTGGCGCGGCGATGGCGGGGGCTGCTGCCGGGCTGGGCGCAGGTTTGGTTGCCTGCGGAGACGCTGCGGTGGTGGTTGCAGTGGTGGGGGCTGCCGGGGCCTGGGCGGTGGTCACCGGCTTGCCGCCCTGGCATTGCGCTCCGCCGCCCTGCAGCTCGCAGGCCTCCTTCCAGCCCGCCTCGATGGCGGCCAGGCGCTTTTTGCGGCCGGGGTGGGTTTCGCCGTCCTTTTCGGGGATCAGCGTGGCAATGGCGCGCTGGGCGTCGGCCAGCGGCGCGCCCATTTTGTAGAGCACAAAGCCGCTGAACTTGTCGGACTCCAGCTCAATGGGCGGCTGGCTGCCGCCGGGCACGATGGTGTGGCCCGAGAGGTGGTGCCCGATCTCGTGCGCCATGATGCTCACGGGCGCCCAGTTGTTGGACTTGGTGGCTTCGATCACCTGGCCCATGAAGGCCGGGTTGTAGGCAATCACGCGGCGCGGTACCTGGTCAGGGCCTTGCATGATCACGGCGGCCGCGTTGGGCACCTTGCCTTCCACCACCACAAAGTTGGCGGGCAGACCGGTGTATTTCATGATCTCGGCCACCACCTGCTTGCCCGTGCCGCCGCCCTTGGACAGGTCGGGCGGCGAAAACGCCAGCGGGCTGCCGTCATACGAGCAGGCCTGCAGCGTGGCGGCCAGCTCGGCCGTGAGCTGGGCGCGGCTGGGCTTGGTGCCTGTGCCCGCCACTTTTTGCGCCAGGGCCAGGCCCGTGCCGGCAAGGCCGATCAGGGCAGCGCAGGCAAATGCCACGGGACGAAGGTTGGGGTGCTTCATGGGTGCTGGTTCCTCAGGTTGGATCGGTGAATTCAGTGGGCCGTGGCGTCGATACGGGCGCGCTCCAGGCCAGGCGCCGAAGGCGACTCAGGGGGGGTGTCCCATCGTCAATCGACCAGGGCCGCCACACGCAGTACGCGCTGGGCCAGCTCGGCCTGGCCCCGGGTGCCGGTCTTGGCGTACAGGCTGGCGAGTTGGGTGCGCACGGTGGGCAGCTTCACGCCCTGGGTGTCGGCCATTTCGCGCGGCGTCATGCCCTGCAGCAGCAGGGGCAGCAGGGCGGCCTCGGCGGGCGTCAGGCCGTAGAGCGCGCCGCACACGGGCATGGCGGCCTGGGCTTGGGGCAGGGTTTCGGGCACCAGTACGAATTGGATCAGCGCTGCCGGGCCGCCACGCAGCGGCGTGGCCAGGGCCACCAGGGCCAGGCCACGCGGTGTGTGCAGACGCGCCGACACCGGTGTGCGCGTGCCCTGGCTGGCCGCGAGCAGGGGTGGCAGCGCTCCGTGGATGTCCGCCAGCAGCACCGGCGGGCGGGCCTGCCAGCCCGTGGCGTGGCGCAGCAGGATGCGGCATTCGTCTTCCACACCGAGCCAGGTGCGCGCATGGTCGTTGAGGTAGCGCAGCGTGCCTTGCAGATCCACATGCAGCAGGCCCAGCGGCAGTTGGTTCAGCGCGCGCTCCAGCGCTTGGGTGTGGCGCTGGGCCTGCTGCAGGCGGCGCTGCGCGCGCATCAGGCTGCGCACCCAGGGTGTGGCGGCGCGCAGCTGGGCGAACTGCGCAGGCGTGAATTCGGGCTGGCCCAGTTCGTTGTACAGCGCCAGCACATGCACCCCGACCTCGGGCGAGGCCTCGACGATGCTGTTGACCATGGCGTCGATGCCCAGGGGGCGCAGGTAGTCGGCGAAAAAACCGCTCTTGCGCAGGTCGCCGGTGCCGATGAGCTGCTGGCTCAGCGAGCCGCCGCGCGCCAGGGCCTGGTCGTGTTGGCGTTCCAGCGCTTCGCTCCAGGCGTCCTGCCCCTGGATCAGCGCGGCGTAGCGCTCCAGAAAGTCCTCGGGCATGCCCCACTGGTGGGCCGCCAGCGGGTCGCCCTCGCCGGGCAGGGGGCAGAACAGCACCACCTTGTGGCTGCCCAGCGCCTGGCCCAGGTGGCGCAGCAGGCGCGGCACCATGCCGGGCTCGCCCACGGCCTCCAGGCTCTCGGCGATGAGGGCCTCGAAACGGGGGATGGCCAGGTGTTGTGCGTGCCAGTCCTTGTTGCTCACTGCGTCCCTTCGTGTCGGTTGCGTCGAATGGGCTGGATGGTAGGGGGGCACCGCAGAGGGGACATCATCCAGGTGGATGATGGGGCGGACTTTTCGCACGCCTTTTGCGGTTTCTTACATCCCCATCTGCCAGAGAACCAGTTCCACCACGCCCCGGGCGTAGAGCGTGGTGGCCTGCCACTTGAGCGCCGCGAACAGGCCGCCCGCCAGCAGCAGCCGCAGGCCATCGCGCCGCGTGTCCAGCGCAAAGAACTGCCGCAGCGCCAGCATGAACCACAGGGCCTGCAGCGCCGTCATGTACCAGGGCGACCAGGCCTTGTGCCATTGCAGCAGGCCGGGGGACGGCGCCAGCACCAGGGGCAATTGGTTGACTATTTGCAGGGCAATGAACACGGCCTGGCAGTACAGCGCCAGTGCGAGCAGCTCGGTCGCGTTGTAGCCCAGGCGGCGGCGATACAGCAGCCAGGCCGTGGCATAGGCCGCCACCGCGCCCAGGGAGAAAGACCATTTGGAATACGCCGCAACCAGCGCGTACATGCGCGCGGCGGCTTCGCTGGGGAAGGCGGGGCGCAGGTAGTCGGTGTGGCCCAGCACGATCAGCAGGCAGCCAATGGCCAGGCACAGCAGCGTGAGTGGGTGCGGGTGGTCCTTGCGCCGACCGCGCACGTACTCGCGCGCCACGGTGCCGGGCTGGGGCAGCACGCGCAACGCGTTGCGCACCATGTCCCACTCAAACCAGCGAAAGCGCGCCCAGGCCTCCTTGCGCACCGTGGCCGTGCCCATGCGCCCGGCCTTCTTCTGCCCGCACTGGGCACAGTAAGGGCCGGTGAGCGGGGCGGTGCAGTTCAGGCACTGGGAGGTGTCGAACAGGGTGTCGATGGCGGGGGGGATCACAGGGCGGCGGTGCAGCAAACGGTGGCCGCGCATGGTACGCCCGCAGGCCCGGGCCTGGCATCGTTCAGATGGATGACGGGGATGTGGGTTGGGGGGCTGAGTGCGCTATTGATTTAATAGCTGCTTGCGCTTGCCAGACAATATTTTCAAAATCAAATGATGCTGAATGTTCCTGCTGATAAGCGCCTCCAGCTATCAAATCAGTAGTGTCAATGGCTCCCCTGCCGCAGATGGCTCAGCGGCAGCGCCCCGCTGGCCTTGACCTCGCCCAGCGAGAAGCTGGTGTGCATGTCCTTGACGTTGGGCAGGTGCAGCAGCACGTCGCGCGCGAACTGCGAGAAGCTGTCCAGGTCGCGCGCCACCACCTGCAGCTCAAAGGTGCCGGTGCCGCTGATGTAGTGGCACGACACCACTTCGGGGATCTTGCGGATCGCCTCTTCCATAGTCTGCGTGAGGCCGCCGGTGTTGCGGTCGGCGTCCAGGCGCACAAAGGCCAGCACGCCCAGGCCGATCTTGCGCCGGTCGATCTCGGCGCGGTAGCCCTTGATGAAGCCGGCCTCCTCCAGCGCACGCACACGGCGCCAGCAGGGCGCGGCCGAGAGGCCCACGCGCTGGGCCAGTTCAGCGTTGGTCAGGCGCGCGTCGGATTGCAGTTCCTGCAGGATGGCCAGGTCGAATTTGTCCAGATTGTTCAAAATTTCCGCCAGTTGAGAAAGAACCTTTCGCAAGATAGCGTAAACACGGCATCAAAAGCAAACACCTATCGGCGACAAGGGCATACACTCCTCTGCACACTGGAGCCGCCACCCTAAACGGCTGGCAGGCGCCCTGCACCGCCCCACAAGACGCGGCCCCACGAACCCGCGAAGGAGACAACACGATGAACGCACCCTTGCCCGAATCCATCCGCAAGGCCCTGGAAACCGTTACTTTGGAAGACAAGTACACCCTGGGCGAAGGCCGTGCCTTCATGAGCGGTGTACAGGCCCTGGTGCGCCTGCCCATGCTGCAGCGCCAGCGCGATGCGGCAGCAGGCCTGAACACTGCGGGCTTCATCAGCGGCTACCGCGGCAGCCCGCTGGGCACCTACGACCAGGCGCTGTGGGCTGCGAAGAAGCACCTGGCCGAGAACCACATCGTCTTTCAGCCCGGCGTGAACGAGGAACTGGGCGCCACGGCCGTGTGGGGCACGCAGCAGCTCGACCTGTACCCCGACAAGAAAAAGTACGACGGTGTGTTCGGCATCTGGTATGGCAAGGGGCCAGGCGTGGACCGCTGCTCGGACGTGTTCAAGCACGCCAACATGGCGGGTACGGCCAAGCACGGCGGCGTGATCGCCATTGCGGGCGACGACCACATCAGCAAGAGCAGCACGGCCGCGCACCAGAGCGACCACATCTTCAAGGCCTGCGGCACGCCGGTGTTCTTCCCCAGCAGCGTGCAAGAGATTCTGGACATGGGCTTGCACGCCTTTGCCATGAGCCGTTTTTCGGGCGTGTGGTCGGGCATGAAGACCATCCAGGAGGTGGTGGAGTCCTCCAGCAGCATCAGCATCGACCCGGACCGCGTGAAGATCGTCCTGCCCGAGGACTTTGCCATGCCTCCCGGCGGCCTGCACATCCGCTGGCCCGACGCGCCGCTGGAGCAGGAGGCGCGCCTGATGGACTACAAGTGGTACGCCGCCCTGGCCTATGTGCGGGCCAACAGGCTCAACTACAACGTCATCGAAGGGCCGCACGACCGCTTCGGCATCATCGCCAGCGGCAAGGCCTACAACGATACGCGCCAGGCGCTCATCGACCTGGGGCTGGATGACGACACCTGCCGTCAGCTGGGCATTCGCGTGCACAAGGTCAACGTGGTGTGGCCGCTGGAAGCCACCATCACGCGCGACTTTGCGCAGGGCCTGCAAGAGATTCTGGTGGTGGAAGAAAAGCGCCAGGTCATCGAATACCAGCTCAAGGAGGAGCTGTACAACTGGCGCGCCGACGTGCGCCCCAACGTGCTGGGCAAGTTCGACGAGCCCGAGGGCGACGCCACCGGCGGCGAGTGGAGCATGCCCAACCCCAGCCAAAACTGGCTGCTGCGCGCCAAGGCCGACCTCACGCCCGCCCTCATTGCCAAGGCCATTGCCAAGCGCCTGAAAAAGCTGGGCGTGCCCAGTGACACCGTGGCCCGCATGGATGCGCGCCTGGCCATCATCGAAGCGCGCGAGCGTGCCATGGTGCAGGCCTCGAGCGACACCGGCGAGCGCACGCCCTGGTTCTGCAGCGGTTGCCCGCACAACACCAGCACGCGCGTGCCCGAGGGCTCGCGCGCCGTGGCCGGTATCGGCTGCCACTACATGACGGTGTGGATGGACCGCAGCACCTCGACCTTCACGCAGATGGGCGGCGAGGGTGTGTCGTGGGTGGGGCAGTTCCCGTTCACCCAGGACAAGCATGTGTTCGCCAACCTGGGCGACGGCACCTACTTCCACAGTGGCCTGCTGGCCATCCGCCAGAGCATTGCTGCGGGCGTGAACATCACCTACAAGATCCTCTACAACGACGCCGTCGCCATGACCGGCGGACAGACGGTGGGCGAGCGGCCCGAGGGCCACAGCGTGCTGCAGATCATGAACAGCGTGCTGTCCGAGGGCGTGGTCAAGCTGGTCATCGTGACCGACGAGCCCCAGAAGTACGACGGCGCGCCGCTGGCCGCTGGCGTGACCGTGCACCACCGCGATGAGCTCGACCGCATTCAACGCGAGCTGCGCGAAATCGCGGGCTGCACGGCGCTGATCTACGACCAGACCTGTGCCACCGAAAAGCGCCGCCGCCGCAAGCGCGGCAAGCTCGCCACGCCCGACAAGACCGTGGTCATCAACGAGCTGGTGTGCGAGGGCTGCGGCGACTGCTCGGTAAAGTCCAACTGCCTGAGCGTGGAGCCGGTGGAAACGCCCTTTGGCCGCAAGCGCCGCATCAACCAAAGCACCTGCAACAAAGACTACTCTTGCGTCAACGGCTTCTGCCCGAGCTTCGTCACCATCGAGGGCGGTCAACTGAAGAAGCCCAAGAAGGAGAAGAAGGGCGACCTCACTGCGCTGCCCTCCATTCCTGAGCCGGTGCTGCCTGCGGCCGAGCAGGCCTGGGGCATTGTGGTAGGCGGCGTGGGGGGCACGGGTGTCATCACCATTGGCTCGCTGCTGGGCATGGCCGCGCACCTGGACGGCAAGGGCGTGGTCACGCAGGACGCGGGTGGCCTGGCGCAAAAGGGCGGCGCCACCTGGAGCCACATCCAGATTGCCCAGCGGCCCGAGGCCATCTACACCACCAAGGTCGATACGGCCAAGGCCGACCTGGTGATTGGCTGCGACTCCATCGTCGCCGCCAACAAGGCCACGCTGGCCGTGATGCAGCCGGGCCGCACCTTTGTGGCGCTCAACACGCATGGCACACCCACGGCGACCTTTGTGCGCAACCCCGATTGGCAGTTTCCCACCGGCCACTGCGAAAGCGCCATCGCCGCCGCTGTGGGCGCAGAGCTGGTGGGCAGCTTCGATGCCGAGCAGGTGGCCGTGCAACTGCTGGGCGACAGCATTTACACCAACCCCCTGATGCTGGGCTACGCCTGGCAAAAAGGCCGCGTTCCGCTCACCCACGCATCGCTGATGCGCGCCATGGAGTTGAACGGGGTGCAGGTCGAGAACAACAAGGCCGCGTTCGAGTGGGGCCGCCGCTGCGCACACGACCTGGCCGCGGTGCAGGCACTGTTCCAGGCGGCGCAGGTCATCCAGCTGGTGCGCAAGCCCACGCTGGCCGATATGGTCGCGCAGCGGGTGGAGTTCCTCACCGGCTACCAGAATGCCGCCTATGCGGCACAGTACCAGGCCTTCGTACACAAGGTGCAGGCCGCCGAGGCTCCGCTGGGCAGCAGCACGCGCCTGGCCGAGGCGGTGGCGCGCTACCTGTTCAAGCTCATGGCCTACAAGGACGAGTACGAAGTGGCACGCCTGCACACCGACAAGGCTTTCACCGACAAGATTGCGGCGCAGTTTGAGGGCGACTACAAGCTGGTGCACCACCTGGCCCCCCCGCTGCTGGCGCAGCGCAACAGCAAGGGCGAGCTGGTCAAACGCCCCTTCGGCCCCTGGGTGCGCAAGGCCTTCGGCCTGCTGGCCCGCATGAAGGGTCTGCGCGGCACGGCCTTCGACATCTTTGGCAAGACCGAAGAGCGGCGCACCGAGCGCGCCCTGATCCAGCAGTACCGTGCCTGCGTGGAGGAACTGCTCCAGGGCCTCACGCCCGAGCGCCTGGCCCTGGCGGTGCAGATTGCCAGCATTCCCGAGGACATCCGGGGCTACGGCCATGTGAAGGAACGCCACCTGGAGGCAGCCCGTGCCCGCTGGGATGCGCTCATGTCCCAGTGGCGCAGCGGTGCGCCGAAGCAGTACCAGGCGGCGTAACCTGAGGCGGATGCAAAGCAGGGCCTGTGCTGTGGCGCAGGCCCTTTGTCTTGCTGTCGCAACAATGAGGGGCGCAGGCACGCCCGTCGACAGGGGTTTCGCAGCGCGGGTTTGATTATCATCAAATAACGTGGTTGATAATCAATCTCATTGGTACTACAGTTCTTGGTTTTATGACCAAAACGAGGAGGGATTTGTGAAACAACAATGGCTGAAGACCCTGGGTTCCTGCGTCCTGGCGCTGGCGTGTATGTCGGCATTGCCCGCGGCGGCGCTGGAGTTTCCGATTGGGACGCCCTACCAGCGCAACGGCATGGAAGTGGCTGCGGTGTACCTGCAAGCCATCGATATGGAGCCCGATGGACACATGCGCAAGGCCTCAGAATCCGACATTCACTTGGAGGCCGATATCCACGCCCTGGCGGGCAACGTGAATGGCTACCCGGAAGGCTTCTGGATCCCGTTTCTGCATATCACCTATGAGCTGACGAAGATCGGCTCCAACGACGCGCCCATCAGTGGGCACATGATGCCCATGGTGGCCAGCGATGGACCGCACTATGGCGACAACGTCAAGTTGCAGGGGCCTGGCAAATACAAGGTCAAGTACACCATCCATCCACCATCGGCCAAGGAAAATCCCATGGGCATGCACTTTGGCCGCCATACCGACCGGGCTACCGGCGTGCGCCCGTGGTTCAAGACCTTCGAGGTGGAGTGGGAGTTCACCTTTGCAGGTATCGGCAAGAAGGGCGGGTACTGAACATGGGCCGACGCCTGTTAGTGACGGCGGCCCTGGTGGCTGCCGCAGCGCAGCCTGCCCAGGCCAGCACCGATTTGGCACAGATGAAGGCGCTTCTGGAGCAGCTTGCGACGCGCGTGCAGGCCCTGGAGGCACGCAACTCCGAACTGGAGAAAGCATTGGAGACCGAGCGCCTGAGCGAACGCGAACCGGAAATCGCTACCCGCCTCAAGGCCCTGGAAGCGCGTACCCAGGCCATGGATGCGCCCGTCAAGCGCATGGACGCACTGGAAGGCATCCAGGTCGAGGGTTCAATCACCGCCGTAGGCCAGGCCACGGGTGCTGGGGGCACGGCCTCTGGCCAGCGTGAGCGGCGAACCAACTACCGTGGGGATGTGGAGGTCACGCTCCCCGGGGGGACTTGGGGCGACATGACCGGCACTGCCTTCGCCCACGTGCGTCTTGGGCAGGGCGCTGGCATTGGCCTGCGACCCACCTATACCAGCACGACCAACTCCGTGGGGTTCGAGGTCGGCGGGGTGAGCAACCCCGATTCCTCCTTTGCCATCCTGGCCCAGGGTTGGTACCAGTTGGATATTCCCTTGCCGCGCAGCCGCGCGACCCAGGCTGCTACGCAGCGTGCACGGGTGACGGTCGGTAAGATCGACGTATTTGGTTTCTTCGACGGCAATGCCATCGCAGACGATGAAACCACGCGCTTCCAGAACAACGCCTTCGTTCACAACCCCTTGCTGGATTCCGGCGGCGGGATTGGTGCCGATGCCTACGGATTTGCCCCTGGCGCCATCGTGCAGTACGTGGACGAGGGAAACAAGGCCGCAGCGTGGACCTACTCGCTGGGCATTTTTGGTGCTGGGCAGGGCGCTAACTTTGCAGGCTCGCAGGGCAAGCCGCTGGCCATCGCGCAGGTCGAAACCACGCAGCGCCTGGGCTACCTGCCTGGAACCTACCGTCTCTATGCCTGGACCAATGGGCGGGCCACGGGCTTTGACGGCAGCCTACAGCGCCAGCAAGGGGTGGGTATCTCGGTGGATCAACAGGTGCTGGACGACCTGACATTGTTTGCGCGCTGGGGGCGTCTCACCAAGGGCCAACCGCGCTTTGACACCGCGCTGACGCTGGGCGCCGAATGGAATGGCAACGATTGGGGCCGTGGTGGCGATGCCCTGGGCGTGGCTTGGGGGCGTTTGCGTACCGCCAAGGCGTTTGCCGCAGGCTCGGCCACCGTGGATGCCGATGGAGACGGCGTACCGGATTGGGGCTATACCGCCTCGGGCGCCGAGACGTTGGCAGAGCTTTACTACCGCTGGAACCTCGGAAACGGTCTGCAACTCACCCCCAGCCTGCAGTACATACGGCGTCCGGGCGGCAATGCGGCGGCTGCGGCCATCCGGGTGCTGGGCGTGCGTGCGCAATGGGCGTTCTGATGGTCTTGCGCAGATGCTTGCAGGCGGTTCTGCTGCTGGGCGCTGCGGCGCTGGGTGGCGGGCTGCATGCCCAGACGTTGGTGCAGCCAGAAGCGGTTGAGTCCAAACCAACGGATGCGCCTACTGCTCCAGTGGGCGCACGTGCCCAGCGCCAAGCCCCTTTGATGTCCTATGTGATCGAGGTGACCGATGGTGTTTTTGCGCCCAAGCGCCTAGACGTACCGGCCCAGATGCGCTTCAAGATCGAACTGGTCAACCATGGCCCCGGCCCGCTGGAGTTTGAGAACGATGAAATGAACATCGAAAAGGTGCTGGGTGCCGGGGCGCGTTCTTTTCTGGTCTTGCCGCCGCTGGCGCCGGGCAAGCATGAGTTTGTGGATGAATTCAACCCCGTGACCGGGGTGCTGGAGATTCATGCCCGCTGAACCCGCAGCCGCCCCTGTCGAAATTCCACTGCGCTTTGTGCGCCGCACCGCCCGCCGAAGCGCATTGGCGCGGCTGGGCGATGCCATGGTGCGCCATCGCAAGGTGATCGTGGCGTTGCAGTGGGTCGTCATCGTCGCGTACGCGGTGTTGGTGGCCCTGCCTGCGTTCCTGCCCCTGCCGCCTGCGGGGGCCAACATGCTCAACAACCTGACGCTCGCCGCCCAGTTCGCCTTCTGGGGGCTGTGGTGGCCGGGCGTCATCTTGTCCACCATGTTGTTTGGGCGTGTGTGGTGTGGTGTGTTGTGCCCCGAAGGGGCGCTGGCGGAGTTCGCCAGCCGCCATGGACGTGGCGGCGCCATCCCGCGCTGGGTGCGTTGGCGCGGCTGGCCGTTGCTGGCCTTTGTGGCCACCACCGTGTATGGGCAATTGGTCAGCGTGTACGAATATCCTCAAGCCGCGTTGCTGGTTCTGGGGGGCTCCACGGTGGCTGCCGTGGCGGTGGGCCTGGCCTATGGCCGGGGCAAGCGCGTTTGGTGTCGCTACCTTTGCCCGGTGAGCGGGGTGTTCGCCTTGCTGGCGCGCGTGGCACCGGTGCATTTCCGGGTCGATCGGCAGGCCTGGGCAGCCTACCCGGAGCGTACGCCCGCTGTCGATTGCGCGCCGTTGTTGTCCGTGCAGCAGATGACGGGTGCGGCACAGTGCCATGCCTGCGGGCGGTGTTCCGGGCACCGCGATGCGGTCACGCTGTCCCTGCGTTCGCCTGCCGCCGAGATCGTGGCGACCACTCCCCGCGACATGGGGCGGGTGGAGGCCTGGTTGCTGATCTGGGGATTGTGCGGCGTTGCTATCGGAGCATTTCGCTGGTCGTCTGATCCATGGTTCGTTCTGTGGCGCCAGCAATGGGCCGGATGGGTGGCCGAGCGAGAATGGTGGTGGGCGCTCGACACCAATGCGCCCTGGTGGCTGCTGACGCACCATCCCGAAGTGGGGGATGTGTTCTCGTGGATCGATGGCGCGGTAATTCTGTGCTACATCGCCGCAGTGGCGCTGGTGTTGGGCGGTACGCTGCAGTGTGCAGCCTGGGTGGCGGGGAACTTGTCACGCCGCGCCTGGCATGTCCTGAGTGCGGCCTGGATACCGGCTGCGGGCGTGGGCGTGTTTGTCGGCCTGAGCATGCTGACGCAGACACAATTGCGCGCCGAGGGCGTGCTGCTGCCCTGGCTGGGCACGGCCAGGGCCGTGGTGCTGGGGCTGGGGTTTGCTGCATCCCTGGTGCTCAGCGGCACGCAACTGGCAACTGCCCCTGTGGGTGTGGTTCGCCGGGCGCTGGCCTGGTGTGTCATGGCTGTGCCGCTGGCCTTGCTGGGTGGTGCCTGGTGGCAGCAGTTCTGGCGTGTGTAACGGGGTTTGCAGGCGCATTTCCCCCTGAATGAGGGTGCTGTAAACACCCGCATACAATGCTCTGTTGGCCGCCGCATTTGCAAGAGCAGTGCGCAGCGGTGTCCCGAGAAACCTCTCGCTTGGAGTTGATTCCTGTGTTTATTTCCTCTGCAATTGCCCAGACGGCACCCGCCCCCGCTGCCGGTGGTGACATGATGAGTTCCCTGGCGGGCATGCTGCCGCTGGTGCTGATGTTCGTGGTGCTGTATTTCGTCATGATCCGCCCCCAGATGAAGCGCCAAAAGGAGCACCGCGCCATGATCGATGCGCTGGCCAAGGGTGACGAGGTCGTGATTGCCGGTGGCATGCTGGGCAAGGTCGCTCGTATGAGCGAACAGTACCTGGGGGTGGAAATCGCCTCGGGTGTGGAGGTGCAGGTGCAGCGCTCCTCCGTCGTGCAAGTGCTCCCCAAGGGCACGATCAAATGACAGTGCAGACCCCGCTGGGGTCGGGCGGCGTGCCAGTGGCCTGCCGCCTTTGTTCCGTTTGTCCCTGAGGTAAAGCGCGATCATGAACCGTTATCCGGTCTGGAAGTACGCGATCCTGGTGGTCGCGCTGCTGGTGGGGGTGCTCTACACCCTGCCCAATTTCTTTGGCGAAGCGCCTGCGGTGCAGGTCTCGTCTGCCAAGGCCACCGTGAAGGTGGATGCTGCGGTCATGCAGCGGGTGGAAGAAGCCCTGCGCTCGGCAGGTCTGTCGCCCGATTACGTGAGCCTGGAGGGCACCTCGGTGCGTGCGCGCTTCGATACGCCCGACAACCAGCTCAAGGCCAAGGACGCGATCCAGAGGGCGCTGGTGCCCGATGCGGCCGATCCCTCCTACATCGTCGCGCTCAACCTGGTGTCGCGCTCGCCCACCTGGCTCAATGCACTGCATGCCCAGCCAATGTACCTGGGCCTGGACTTGCGCGGCGGCGTGCATTTCATGCTCCAGGTGGACATGCAGGCCGCCTTGACCAAAAAAACCGAGTCCTTGGCGGGAGACATCCGCACGGCCCTGCGCGACAAAAACATCCGCCACAGTGGCATAGCGCGCGACGGCCAGGCCATTGACGTGAAGGTTCGCGACGAAGCCACCCGGCAAGCGGTCGCCAATCTGTTGGCCGATCAGTTCCAGGATCTCCAGGTTGCGGTGACTCCCGAAGGCAGCGAATTCAAGCTGCGCGCCAGCATCAAGCCTGAAGCCACGCGCCAGGTGCAGGAGCAGGCGCTCAAGCAGAACATCACCACCCTGCACAACCGGATCAACGAACTGGGCGTGGCGGAACCGGTGATTCAGCAGCAAGGGCTCGATCGCATCGTGGTGCAACTGCCGGGGGTGCAAGACACGGCCAAGGCCAAGGACATCCTGGGCCGTACGGCCACGCTGGAGGTGCGCCTGGTGGATGAGAGCACAGAGGCGCGTGCTGCCGAGCGCGGTGAAGCTCCGGTGCCCTTTGGGGCCGAGCGCTACCTGGAACGCAATGGCCAGCCGGTGATCGTCAAGAAGCAGGTGATTTTGACCGGCGAGAACCTCACCGATGCCCAGCCCGGCTTTGACGGCCAGACGCAGGAACCCACCGTGAACCTCACGCTGGACGCCAAGGGCGCGCGCATTTTCAAGGACGTCACGCGCGAGAACATCAACAAGCGCATGGCCATCATTCTGTTCGAGAAGGGCAAGGGAGAGGTCGTGACGGCGCCGGTCATCCGCTCGGAAATCGGCGGTGGCCGTGTGCAGATTTCCGGCCGCATGACCACCATGGAAGCCAACGACACGGCGCTGCTGCTGCGCGCCGGTTCGCTGGCTGCGCCCATGGAAATCATCGAGGAATTCACCATTGGCCCGAGCCTGGGGGCCGACAACATTGCGCGCGGTTTCAACAGTGTGGTCTGGGGCATGCTGGCCATTGCGGCCTTCATGTGTGTGTACTACATGCTGTTCGGTGTGTTCTCCAGTGTGGCCTTGGGGGTGAACGTGCTCATGCTGGTGGCCGTGCTGTCGATGTTGCAGGCCACGCTGACGCTGCCCGGTATTGCTGCCATGGCGCTGGCGCTGGGGGTGGCCATCGACTCGAACGTGCTCATCAATGAGCGCATCCGCGAGGAGTTGCGTGAGGGTGTGTCGCCCCAGATGGCCATCCATTCGGGCTACGAGCGCGCCTGGGCCACCATTCTGGACTCGAACGTCACTACGCTGATCGCGGGCCTGGCCTTGCTGGCCTTTGGTTCCGGCCCGGTGCGCGGCTTTGCTGTGGTGCACTGCATCGGCATCCTGACCAGCATGTTCTCGGCCGTGTTCTTCTCGCGCGGCCTGGTCAACCTCTGGTACGGCGGCAAGAAGAAGCTCAAGAGCCTGTCGATCGGACAGGTCTGGAAACCCGAAGCCAGCGGTATAGCCGCTGCCAAGCCGGAATAAAGGAGGAAGACCATGGAGTTCTTCCGCATCAAAAAAGACATTCCCTTCATGAAGCACGCGTTGGTGTTCAACGCGATTTCCTTCATCACCTTTGCCTTGGCCGTGTTCTTCCTGTTCTCGCGCGGGCTGCACCTGTCGGTGGAGTTCACCGGTGGTACGGTCATGGAGGTGGCCTACAGCCAGCCGGCCGAACTGGGCAAGGTGCGGGACACGATTTCCGGCCTGGGTTACAGCGATGTGCAGGTGCAGAATTTTGGCACTGCGCGCGATGTGATGATCCGCCTGCCGGTGCAGAAGGGTGTCTCGTCTGCGCAGCAGAGCGAGCAAGTGATGGCAGCGCTCAAGGCCGGTGATCCGGGAGTGAGCCTGCGCCGCACCGAGTTCGTAGGCCCCCAGGTCGGTGAGGAACTGGTGCACGGTGGCCTGATGGCGTTGGCCATGGTGGTGGTGGGCATCGTGATCTATCTGGCCTTGCGCTTTGAATGGAAGTTCGGTGTGGCGGCCATCATTGCCAACCTGCACGATGTGGTCATCATCCTGGGCTTTTTTGCGTTCTTCCAGTGGGAGTTTTCGCTGTCGGTGCTGGCAGCGGTGCTGGCCGTGCTGGGGTACTCGGTCAATGAATCCGTGGTGATCTTCGACCGGATCCGGGAGGCGTTCCGCAAGTACCGCAAGATGAGCACGCCCGAGGTGATCGATCACGCCATCACCAGCACCATGAGCCGAACCATCATCACCCACGCTTCGACCGAGGCTATGGTGCTGTCCATGTTGCTTTTTGGCGGCCCCAGCCTGCACTACTTTGCGATGGCATTGACCATCGGTATCCTGTTCGGTATCTACTCTTCGGTGTTCGTTGCGGCCGCCATCGCCATGTGGTTGGGGGTGAAGCGCGAAGATCTGGTGAAGACGCAGCGCAAGGAAGGCGACCCCAACGACCCGAATGCGGGCGCAGTGGTCTGAAAAAACACCGTGTTCCCGTAATAACATCACGCAATGCACACAGCTCCATCCTCTCACCAGCCCCAGCGCAGGCTAGCGCGGCAGGTGCGTGAGCGGTTGGTGGACGGTCTGTGCCGTGGGCAGGTCGATATCGACAAGGTCTTGCTGGAGTTCTTCAGCAACCTGATGGCGCAGACAGGCACACAGCGCGAGATGCAGCAGCGTCGCGATGCCTGGCAGTCGTTCCAGCAGCACGGCGGCGAGTGGATGCGCAACGTCGCTGCGGCCTGGCGTGCTGCGTTGACGGATGCGCCCACTTCCCAGCGTGGCAGCAGTTTCAATGCCTCGGAGCTGAGCTTCGAGTTGGTGGACGACGATGTGGTGGAGAACAAGATCGTCGCGTCACGCATTGCGTTGACCGTGATGGAAGCCGTCAGCGCAGGCTTTGAGTCCTTGCGTTTGCGCGTGCAGTCATTGGAAGGGCAGGAGCTTCCCAAGGACGACCTTCTTCGCCCTGAAACGGTGGCGGTTCACCTGGTGGAGCAATGGGTGAAATCGGGCATGGCCCGTGATGACCTGCAAACCGTGCTCGATCCGCTGCAACGTGAGTTGGCGGCAGTTCTGCAAAAGGTATATCTAGCCTGCAACGACTTTCTCCACTCCCAAGGGGTGGTGGCGCAGCAGGATTTGCGGGTGCGCGTGAGCCGTTCTCCGACGGGCTCTGGAGCGGCGCCCTTGCAGTCCAGTCCTGCCTCGCAGGCGCTGGCGCAAACCCAGCAGGCCATGGCAGCAGCGCGGGATATGGCGGCCCAGGCCAGCCGGTTTGGCGCTTCACGCATGGCGCCTGCAGGCATGCACCCCATGCATCAGGGCATGCCCTCCATGTATGCGGGGGTCACGCCGCTGGCCCGTGCACGCCAGCGCGCGCAGGGAGTGATCGTGCAGCTCAAGCGCCTGTTGACCCAGCCGGCGACGGGGTATGACATGGTGAATGCACCCCCTGCCTCGGTGGCGCTGGCCCATGCGCTCGCGGCCCACCGAGTGCAGGCCGAAAGCTACTACGGCACCGTTGGGGCGCCCATCGAGGACTACAGCCCTGCCGCCGTGGTGCAGCTGACCAACGTGGTGCGCAATCGCTCGGCGGAGTTCAAGAAGAAAGCCGATACCGAGGGTGAAAAGGCCATCATCGAGGTGGTGGCGTTGATGTTCCAGAGCATTCTGACCGAAGACCGGATACCTCCGGCGGTGCGGATCTGGTTTGCGCGCCTGCAGGTGCCGGTGCTGCGGGTGGCGTTGGCCGAACCCGAGTTTTTCAGCAACATGGAGCACCCCGCACGCAAGCTGATCGACCGCATGGGCTCGGTAGCGCTGGGCTTTGACTCCACGGCACTTTCGGGCAGTGCGCTGGAGGCCGAAATCAAGCGCATCGTGCAGGTGATCGAGCAATACCCCGAAACCGGCAGGCGCGTTTTTCAGCTGGTGTTTGACGAGTTCGAGGCCTTTCTGGCCAAGTTCCTCACCGCCAAGCAGTCCACGGCCAAGCTGGTCAGCGTGGCCCAGCAGGTCGAGCAGAAAGAGACGCTCACCATCCAGTACACGATCGAGCTGCGCACCATGCTCAAGGACATGCCGGTGCGCGATGAGATCCGGGAATTTCTTTTCAAGAACTGGGCCGAGGTGCTGGCCTTGTCTGCGGTACGCAACGGGCCGCAACACGCCGATACGGTGGCTTTCAAGCGTACCGCGGCCGACCTGGTGTGGGCGGCCAGCGCTAAGCCCAACCGCACAGAGCGTGCGCAGGTCATCCAGAGCCTGCCGGGGTTGTTGCAGCGCCTGCGCCAGGGCCTGGCCCTCATGGGCATGATCGGCCAGGCGCAGGATGCGCAGATCAAGGCACTCACCGACACCCTGGCCGAGGCCTTTTTGTCCAAGACGGCCGCCATTCCCGTGGAGCACATTGAAGCGTTGGCCAAGCGTTTGGCCAACCTGGAAGACTTCATCAGCGATGCCGACATGGGTGACATGCCGCTGGACGCCGAAAGCATCGAGATGATGACCGGTATCGATGCCTCGGCCATCCATGTGATCGCCGACAACGGCGCGCCGGTGGAGGAGCCGATGGTGGGCTGGGCGTTGGAACTGCAAAAAGGCAACTGGTTCACGCTGGATCACAACGGAGCCAGTTTGCAGGTGCAGTACTCATGGCACAGCAAGCGCAAGCAACTGCATTTGTTTGCGGCCACGGATGGCACTTGCTACCTTATCCAGTTGCGCAGATTGGCGGCGTACCTGCAGGCGGGGCTGTTGGTGGCCCGCGAGGAAGAAGGGCTCACGGTGCGCGCGACGCGCGACGCGCTGGCCAAACTTCAGGCCAACCCGGAGCGCCTCCTGGGTTGATCCCCGTGGCCCTGCGGGTGTGTCAGACAGGTGTGCGCCCTATGCAAGGGCCAAGCGCTGGAAAAGCCCTCCGGGCAATCGCATGACCAGGCCTTCGATCTCCAGTTCCAGCAGCTGAACCTGCAGCGTCGGGGTGTCCAGCCCTGTGCGGGCCTGTAGCGCGTCCAGCCCAGCAGGGTCAAAGCCCATCGCCTCCAGCACCGCAGCGTATTTGTGGGGCGCGGTGGGAGGTGCAGGAGCCGCACTGACAGCAGGGAGCGGGTGGCTGGTGGCAGGCAATTCTTCCAGGATGTCCTGGACTGTTTCCACGAGCTTGGCGCCTTGGCGGATCAAGGCATGGCAACCGCGCGACTGGACTGCGTGGATTGAGCCCGGGATGGCAAACACCTCACGTCCTTGCTCTGTCGCCATGCGTGCAGTGATGAGCGAGCCTGACGCTGGCGCCGCTTCCACCACCAGGGTGCCCATGGACAGGCCTGAGATGATGCGGTTGCGTTTGGGGAAGTTGGCCGCCAGGGGTGGGGTTCCCAGGGGGTATTCACTCAGCAGCAACCCGTGCTGTGCAATGTGGTGTGCCAGTTCGAGGTTGCGACGGGGATAGACGCGGTCCAGTCCTGTCCCGACCACGGCGATGGTTGCAGGCGTGCTGTGGTCGCAGTTTGACGCCGCCAGTGCGCCCTGATGGGCTGCGGCGTCCACGCCCAACGCCAGCCCCGACACTACCGTCCAACCCGCACTGCACAGTGCCGACGCGAAGGAGCGAGCGTTTTCGGCGCCCTGGGGTGTGGGGTTGCGGCTCCCCACCACGGCGAGGCACTGCGGGGCAGAAAAACGGGGAGGCACCAGAAAACGGGCCGGGCCCATGGCATACAGCAGCAGGGGCGGATCCTCGGTTTGCAACAGCGCTGGTGGGTAACGCGGATCGCCCAGTGTGATGATGCAGCGCTGCTCGCCGTGTGAACCGCTGGCCTCCAGCCACTGGGCGGTTGTGCGGTACTGGGCCTCCAGTGCTTCAGGTGCGCGGCTCAAGGCATGTGCCTGGGCCGCGTTGGCGTGTTCCTGCAAGACCTGGGCGCTTTGCAGGAACACCTGTTGCGGCAGACCGAAAGTCGCCAGCAGGCGCCGACCCGTCAAGGAGCCTACGCCCGGTGTCAGGCCAAGGCGCAGCCAAGCGCGGAGTTCCTCATAGTCCATGGGTGCTGCGGCGCAAGGGGGAGCGGCGAAACCCTTGCGCGGTGCCGGGGTGCATCAATCCGGATTGATGAGCCGATCGCCCACGCTCACCGGCAGGCGGGCTTCCAGGATCAAGGCATACGAAACCCGCTCAAACGTCCGGAACACCATGGCCATGCCATTGGATTCGCTGGGCAGTTTGATCGACTGCTTGCCGTTTTCGGTCTTGTCCTGGATGCGGCTGCCTTTGGTAAGCAGGTTCAACACCAGCCCGGGCTGCATGCCGTCTTCCGTGCCAAGGTTGATGGCCACCACATTGTTCTGCGCGGCGTTGGACATGCCAAAGCTGCCGTAAATAGACACCACGCGTGCGTCCACGGGCTGCTGGGGCGCGTGCGGCGCAAAGCTCACATAGGCGCGTGGCGGAGCAGGCAGCAAGCGGTCGCCGGCGCGCACTTCTTCCTTGCTGGAAGTCAGATCCAGCGTGGCGGGCACATACTCAGAGATGTAGCCGCCCTTGTCGTTGCTGCTTTCCTCGAAGCTCTCGCCGCGCACCAGATCGGCCTTGCCCAGGTAGTGGGCCTCGTAGCCGAGGATGGCGCCGCTGGCCGGATCCTTGAGCGCCACGGCATCGCGGAAGATGCGGTACTGGCGAGGCTCGCCGGGCTCTGCGCGCAGCGGGTTGGCGGCATCGCCCCGGGCGTAGATGCGGTCGGTGGGGCCCATCAGCACCCGGTCTTCCATGGTGGCCACCACGCGCGCAGCACGCTTGAGGGTTTGTTCGTCCACCACCAGCGGTTCGGCCAGGAAAGGCTCGATCAGGTGCTGCTTGAGGGTGGGCAGTGCCGTGGAGGACAGGCTATCGGTGCGGGTGCGAGGCGACACGCGCACCGTTTCGAGTTCACCGCTGCGGGCGGCACGGGTGCTCAGGCGCGCGTAGCCATCCTTCTTTTCAAGGTGCAGGGTCTGCCCGGGGAAAATCAGGTGGGGGTTGGCGATCGCCTGCATGTTCATGCCCCACAACTCGGGCCAGCGCCAGGGGCGCTTGAGGTACAGGCCCGAGATGCCCCACAGCGTGTCTCCACGCTTGACCACGTAGGTGTCCGGTGCATCGGCGGCAAGTTCGGACAGCGGAATACCTTGCTGGGCCACCTGTTCCGCGGTGGCGCGCTGTGCCGAGCTGACGGGCGTGGACTGCGCCACGGCGGACTGGCTGGCCAGCATGGCGCACACCAAGCCCACTGCACCCAAGGCCATGCGCGGCATCCCGGCAATTGCTCCCATGTCGTTTCTGATCTGCATGTTCAAACGCCCCTCGCTGTGGCCATGGTTTGTTCCGCGGAGCGGTAGCCATGGCAGAAATACATCATAAATCGTCTGAGATTCTCTGCTCAAGCCCTTGATTCGGCAATGATTATTGTCCTTGGCGGGTGTGCAGACTGGAAAAAGTGGCGAAAATAACGACATTCTTCTGTGCGCAGCCATGGCCATTCTTCCTATTCTTTGCTATCCCGATCCCCGGTTGCACACTGTGGCAAAGCCGGTGCGTGAGGTCGACGCGCGCATCCGCAGCCTGGTGGTCGACATGATTGAAACCATGTACGACGCCCACGGTATCGGCCTGGCAGCAACCCAGGTGGACGTCCATGAGCGCCTGGTGGTGATCGACGTCTCCGAAGAGCGCAACCAGCCGCTGGTGCTCATCAACCCGGAAATTGTTTGGTACAGCCCGGAAAAGCAGGTGGGCGATGAAGGTTGCCTCTCGGTACCCGGCATTTACGACGGCGTGGAGCGTTCTACCGCAGTGCGTGTGCGTGCGCTGGATGGCCAGGGCCAGGAACAGACCCTGGAGGCTGAAGGCCTGCTTGCCATCTGCATCCAGCACGAGCTGGATCATCTCTTGGGCAAGGTGTTTGTCGAGTATCTTTCACCGCTCAAGCGCAACCGAATCAAATCCAAGATGGTCAAACGGCAGCGAGAGGCACGCGCATGAGGGCCACCACACACGCAATAGCCTGGCTGCTGGCCTGCACCATGCTGGCAGCTTGTGCCAGCGGTGAACGGGGCGCCGCCGTGCGCCCTGGCGTTTTGCTGGACGATGTGCAGGCACAGTGGGGTGCGCCCAAGGCGGTGTACCAACATGCGCAAGGCCAGCGGGTGTTTTACAGCCCGCAGCCTTGGCAGGTGCAGCGCCTGGATTTCGACGCCCAGGGCAGGCTCCAGCAGATCCATGAGCAGGTGCTCTCCTCGGCGCAGTTTGCAGCCATTGAGACGGGAAAGTGGCGCACCACCGATGTGCAGCAGACCTTTGGCCCGCCTGCGCGCCGTGCTGCCGATGCGGACAAGGGCAGCGTCTGGAGCTATTTTTTCCTGGAGTACAGCGTGCACCGGCAGGCGCGCATCCATTTCGATGCCAATGGCACTGTGGCGCGCGTCGATCTGGCCCAGGACCCGGCGGCCGACGACCGCTATCGCTGACGAACAGCCTGCATGGCCATGAGAGTCATTTTTGCCGGCACGCCGGAATTTGCGCGCGTTGCCTTGCAGGCACTGCTGGAAGCCGGCTTTTCGGTGCCGTTGGTGCTCACCCAGCCCGACCGCCCGGCCGGGCGCGGGATGAAGTTGCAGGCCTCGCCGGTCAAGCAGTTGGCACAGGCGCATGGCATCGCCGTCGCGCAGCCGCGCAGCCTGCGCATGGACGGCAAGTACCCGGAGGACGCTGCCGCTGCGCAAGCCGCCATCCTTGCGGCCCAGGCCGATGCGATGGTGGTGGCAGCCTATGGTTTGATCCTGCCGCAGTGGGTGCTGGAGGCGCCTCGTCTGGGGTGCCTGAACATCCATGCCAGCCTGCTGCCGCGTTGGCGCGGGGCTGCGCCCATCCACCGGGCGATCGAGGCGGGCGACACACAGACCGGCATCACCATCATGCAAATGGACGCAGGACTGGACACCGGCGACATGCTGCTGCGCGAGGCGATGGACATCCTGCCCCAGGACACGACGGCGAGCCTGCACGACCGGCTGGCAGCACAAGGTGGGCGGCTGATCGTTCAGGCGCTGAAACAGCTGGCCGCAGGAGCCTTGCTGCCCGTTCCGCAGCCCGCCGAGGGTGTGACTTACGCGCACAAGATCGAAAAATCCGAGGGCACCGTGGATTGGGCGCTTTCGGCCGAGGCGATTGACCGTCGCATCCGTGCTTTCGACCCGTTTCCGGGGGGCGGCACCTCGGTACAGGGGGAAGTCATCAAGTTATGGGCTTGCAAAATTGATAGCGCCTCACGCCCGGCTGATGTGCCCTGCGGCCAGATTTTGTCCATAAGTTCGGAGGCGGTGTCCGTGGCTTGTGGGCAGGGCGTGTTGGCCGTTACCGCCTTGCAGCGCGCAGGGGGCAAGCGCCTGGGCGCGGCTGACTTTGCGCGTGGATTTGGATTGCAGTCCGGCATGGTGTTGGGTGCGCGCGAAGCCTCCGGCGAGGCTGGCGCGTGAGCGCAGCGGCGCGCCGCACGACCTGGCGCCATCCCCTGTTCCGCCAAGGGGTGGCAGACATGCTGGGCACCTCCCTGGGCATAGGCGCCTGGGGGTTGGTCACCGGGGTGGCCATGGTCAAGAGCGGCATGTCGGTGCCCGTGGCTGTGGTCATGTCACTGCTGGTCTATGCAGGCAGCGCCCAGTTGGCGGTGATTCCGCTGCTGGCCGTGGGGGCGCCGCTGTGGGTGGTTTGGCTCACGGCGTTTTGTGTGAATCTGCGCTTTGTGATCTTCAGCAGTCTGTGGCGCTCCTATTTTCAGCATCTGCCATTGCGCCAACGCCTGGCCATCGGTTACTTCAGCGGAGATGTCATCTTCGTGGCCTTCGAGGGACTTGCAGAATTCCTCAACCCAGCCGAATTTGCCTCTGCGTGAGGCGCAAAAAAAGTTGCGGGCACCGCCCAAAAGGCTGGAAGATCAGGGTATCGAAGTCTGAACTTGGTGCCCGCCCATGAATACTACCC
>JAKLLE010000030.1 GCA_023150295.1 Giesbergeria sp.
AGGGTAGTATTCATGGGCGGGCACCAAGTTCAGACTTCGATACCCTGATCTTCCAGCCTTTTGGGCGGTGCCCGCAACTTTTTTTGCGCCTCACGCAGAGGCAAATTCGGCTGGGTTGAGGAATTCTGCAAGTCCCTCTGAAAAGTGACTTTTCCAGATGCTATCCCAAGGCGTCGTTCACCTGGTCGTTGAATTCGGCCAGGCTCACGGCGTCGCCAATCTCGCGGGGCAGGGCGTCGCGCACCGAGAAAACGCCCAGGATCTTGTTCGCCGGGGTGACGATGGGCAGGTGGCGAAAGCCGCGCTCGATCATGATGAGCACGGCTTCGGAGACTTTGGTGTGGGGCTCCACACAGTGCGGGTTGGGCGTCATCACCTCGGATGTCAGGGTGGTCTGGGGGTTGAGGGCCTTGGCCAGGACGCGCGTCATCAGGTCGCGCTCGGTCAGGATGCCAAGCAACACGCCAGCGCTGTCCAGGATCAGCACGCTGCCGCAGTTGGCGCGGGTCATCACACAGGCAGCTTCCCAGACGCTGGCCTGGGGCCCCAGGCTCACGACGTGGCGCTGGGAGAGGGACTGAAAGACGGTGCGTTCGGCCATGGGGTACTCCTGGTGCAACAAACCGCAGGGGTCAGCGAAGGGACGCGTTGATCTTCTCCAGCGCCTTGGCGCCGGGACACAGTTGCTGAGCGCCCAGGGCATTGAGCGGTGTGTCGCTGGTGTTGAGCGACAGGTGCAGGTCTGTGGCTACGGGGTCCAAATACAGCAGTCCGGTAAGGACTTCGCCGCGCGCATGGTGGGCATTCATGTAGCTCAGCGCGGCATAGCGGTCGGTGGGGTCGTAGTCGGCATGCAGCTTGCGCAGGCGCAGCACGCTGCCGTCGTGCTGCTGCACGTCGATGGCCTCGCCGGGCGCGTACTGGGCGGTGATTTCGCTGTGCTGCGGCATGAAGTCGATGCGGCTCACGGCTTCGTTGTGCTGGCGCACGTAGTCGTAGCTCTTGGTGCTGCCCGCGTGGTTGTTGAAGGTCACGCAGGGGCTGATCACATCGATGAACGCCGCGCCGCCGTGACCTATGGCCCCCTTGATGAGGGGCACCAGTTGTTCCTTGTCGCCGGAGAAGCTGCGCGCCACGTAAGTGGCTCCCAGCTGCAGCGCCAGGCCCACCAGATCCACCGGGCTGTCGTTGTTGATGACGCCCTTCTTGCTGCGCGATCCGCGGTCGGCCGTGGCGGAAAACTGGCCTTTGGTCAGACCGTAGACGCCGTTGTTCTCGACGATGTAGGCCATGTTCACGCCGCGCCGCATGGCATTGGCAAACTGCCCCAGGCCGATGGAGGCCGAATCGCCGTCGCCCGACACGCCCAGGTAGAGCAGGTCGCGGTTGGCCAGGTTGGCGCCCGTCAGCACCGAGGGCATGCGTCCGTGCACGGTGTTGAAGCCGTGCGAGGCGCCAAGGAAGTAGTCCGGCGTCTTGGAGCTGCAGCCGATGCCCGAGAGCTTGGCCACGCGGTGCGGCTCGATGTCGAGCTCCCAGCAGGCCTGGATGATGGCGGCTGAGATGGAGTCGTGCCCGCAGCCCGCGCACAGCGTGGAGATGCGGCCCTCGTAGTCGCGCCGTGTGTAGCCGACCTTGTTCTTGGTCAGCGTGGGGTGGTGCAGCCGGGGTTTGGCCAGGTAGGTCATGCGGCCTCCTTGAGCGATGGCTGTGCGCCTTGCAGATGCTTCTGGATGGCCTGGGCAATGAAACGCGCGGTGATGGGGGTGCCGTCGTAGTGCAACACCTTGACAAGGCGTGCCGGGTCCACCTGCAGCTCGTTGACCAGCAGGGCGTGCATCTGGGCATCGCGGTTCTGTTCCACCACGAACACCTGTTCATGGGCGGCGATGAACTGCTCCACCACCTCGGGGAAGGGGAAGGCGCGCAGGCGCATAGCGTCCAGATGGACCCCTTCAGCCTCCAGCACGTCCAGTGCTTCCTGCATGGCCGGGCTGGTGGAGCCGAAATAGATGACGCCCACTGCCGTTGGTCGCGCCGCCGCTCGCAGCACCGGCTGGGGCACCAGGTCGGCCGCCGTGCGGAATTTGCGCAGCAGGCGCTCCATGTTGTAGATGTAGTCGGGCCCGCGCTCGGAGTAGCGGGCGTAGGGGTCGCGTGTGGTGCCGCGCGTGAAGAAGCTGCCCTTGGTGGGGTGCGTGCCCGGGTAGGTGCGCCAGGGAATGCCGTCGCCGTCCACGTCCTTGTAGCGGCCGAAATCCTTGCCAGCTTCCAGTTCCTCGGCTGTCATGACCTTGCCCCGATCGTACTGTCGCGCATCGTCCCAGGCGAACGGCTTGCACAGGCGCTGGTTCATGCCGATGTCCAGATCCGTCATCACGAAGATGGGCGTCTGCAGCCGGTCTGCCAGCTCGAGTGCGGCGGCGGCATGCTCGAAGCACTCGTGCGGGTCTTCGGGCAGTAGCAGCACGTGCTTGGTGTCGCCGTGCGAGGCGTAGGCGCAGGCCAGCAGGTCGGACTGTTGGGTGCGCGTGGGCATGCCGGTGGATGGCCCGCCGCGTTGCACATTGATGATGGTGACCGGGATCTCGGCAAAGTAGGCCAGTCCGATGAACTCCGTCATCAGCGAAATGCCGGGGCCGGAGGTGGCCGTGAAAGCGCGCGCGCCATTCCAGCCCGCGCCCACCACCATGCCGATGGAAGCCAGCTCGTCCTCGGCCTGGACGATGGCGACGTTGCTGCGCCCGGTCTCCGGGTCCACGCGGAACTTGTCGCAGTATTTCTGGAAGGCCTCGGGCACCGAAGACGATGGCGTGATCGGGTACCAGGCCGCCACGGTGGCACCGCCGTACACGCAGCCCAGCGCGGCGGCGCTGTTGCCGTCGGTGAAGATGCGGTCGCCCACCTGGTCGGCGCGCTGCACGCGGATGCCCAGCGGCGCCTGCAGGTGCTGGCGCGCGTAGTCGCGCCCCAGGTGCAGGGCGCGCACGTTGGAGTCCAGCAACATTTCCTTGCCCCGGTACTGTTCGGCAAAGAGCTTTTCGAAGACTTCGGCCTCCACGTCGAGTAGCACCGACAGCGCGCCCACGTAGATGATGTTCTTGAACAGCTGGCGCTGGCGGGGCTCGGCGTAGGTGTTGTTGCTGATCTCGGTCAGCGGCATGCCGATGACCTCGATGTCGGGGCGGAACTTTGCGGCAGGGATGGGCCGCGTGCTGTCGTAGAACAGGTAGCCACCGGGCGTGATCTCGGCCACATCGGCGTCCCAGGTCTGTGGGTTCATGGCCACCATCATGTCCACGCCGCCGCGCCGCCCCAGGTAGCCCTTTTCGCACACCCGGGCCTCGTACCAGGTGGGCATGCCCTGAATGTTGCTCGGGAAGATGTTGCGTGGGCTCACCGGCACGCCCATGCGCAAGATAGCCTTGGCGAACAGCTCGTTGGCCGAGGCTGAGCCCGAGCCGTTGACGTTGGCGAACTTGATGACAAAGTCGTTGATGGCTTCGATGCGCTTCATGCGGCCTCCGGCATGCGTGGGGTGGCGCGGGTGTCCCGGCACATCGGCCCGGCCTGCGTGGTGTCGAGCCGGAACTTCTGCATGTCCCAGGCGCCGGTGGGGCAGCGTTCGGCGCACAGCCCGCAGTGCAGGCAGACGTCTTCGTCCTTGACCATCACGCGCCCGGTCTTGAGCGGCGCCGACACCATCAGGTCTTGCGCCAGGTTGCGTGCCGGGGCCTTGAGGCGGCTGCGCAGATCGGCCTCTTCGCCATTTTTGGTAAAGGTGATGCAGTCCATCGGGCAGATGTCGGCGCAGGCATCGCATTCGATGCAGGTGGCGCGGTTGAACACGGTCTGCACGTCGCAGTTCAGGCAGCGGCTGGCCTCCTTGAAGGCGGTGGCGGCGTCGAAGCCGAGTTCGACTTCGACCCGGATGCTGGCCAGTGCCACATCGGCCTGTGCCCACGGTACCTTGAAGCGCGTGTCGTTGGACACATCGTTGTCGTAGCTCCACTCATGGATGCCCATCTTGGTGGACAGCAGGTGGGTGTGCGGCGCATGGCGCTGGCGCACATCCTCGCCGTGCAGAAAGCGGTCAATCGACACCGCCGCCTCGTGCCCCTGGGCCACGGCAGTGATGATGTTCTTGGGGCCGTAGGCCGCGTCGCCGCCGAAGAACACCCGGGGCAGCGTGGACTGGAACGTTCCTTCGGTCAGTTGCGGCAGTCCCCAGCGGTCGAAGGCAATTCCCAGGTCAGGCTCGATCCAGGGGAAGGCGTTTTCCTGGCCCACGGCGATCAGCACCACGTCGCAGGGCACCAGCACCTCCGGTTCACCCGTGGGAACCAGGCTGCGGCGGCCTTGTGTGTCGTACTCCGCGCGGACGACCTCGAAGGTCATGCCCGTGAGCTTGCCGTTGGTGTGCTCGAAGGTCTTGGGCACGTGGAAGTTCAGGATCGGGATGCCCTCATGCAAGGCATCCTCTTTTTCCCAGGGCGAGGCCTTCATCTCGTCAAAGCCGCTGCGCACAATGACCTTGACGTCGGTGCCGCCCAGGCGCCGTGCCGAGCGGCAGCAGTCCATGGCCGTGTTGCCGCCGCCGAGCACGATCACGCGCGGCGCGATCTGTGTGATGTGCCCGAAGGACACCGAGGCCAGCCAGTCGATGCCGATGTGGATGTAGTCGCCGATCTCGCGCCTCCCGGGAATGTCCAGGTCGCGCCCGCGCGGTGCGCCGCTGCCCACGAACACGGCGTCGTAGCCTTGTGCGAGCAGGGCACGCAGCGAATCCACGCGCTGGCTGCTCTGGAACCGTACGCCCATGTCGAGGATGTAGCCGGTCTCCTCGTCGATCACCGACTCGGGCAGCCGAAAGCGCGGAATCTGGCTGCGGATGAAGCCGCCCGCCTTGGCCTCGCCATCGAACACCGTGATCTCGTAGCCCAGCGGTGCCAGGTCGCGTGCCACCGTCAGGGAGGAGGGGCCGGCGCCCACGCAGGCCACGCGCTTGCCATTGGGCGGCGCGATGGTGGGCATGCGCAGTTTCACGCCGGACTTGTGGTCAGCCGCCACGCGCTTGAGGCGGCAGATGGCGACGGGCTCGGGGTGTGCGCCATTGCTTTCTTCCACCCGACCGCGCCGACAAGCGGGCTCGCAGGGACGGTCGCAGGTGCGGCCCAGCACGCCGGGGAACACGTTGGACACCCAATTGACCATGTAGGCGTCGTCGTAACGGCCCTGGCCGATGAGCCGGATGTACTCCGGGACCGGGGTGTGCGCGGGACAGGCCCACTGGCAATCGACGACTTTGTGAAAGTAGTCCGGGTGGGCGGTGTGGGTAGGCTGCAAGGCAATCTCCATGTCCACGGGCCTGCGCCACGGTGGCGCAGGATGCCAAAGTCTAGGCTTGGCGGCGGGTCAGTGGCCTTCGGGTAAATCCCTGGGTGGCTGGCACGCAAGGGCGTAGGCTTTGATGCGGATCAGTGAACCCCCATGTGGGCGTCTGGTGCGCGCACCAGATGGGGGTTGGCAAGGGATACCGCCCGTGCTTTTCCCATGACGCAAGGCGCGCGTATCATGTCCTGGAGCAACTGCGGACGCCGCGCGCCCGCTGGGAGGTTCGTTCCATGGCGTTTCTACGCGGGGCCAGTAGAGTGAGGATCGTCTGCCTGGGCGCAGTGCGTGCAGCGCTGGCGTGCCTGGGCTTGTGCCTGCTGCTGTCACCGGCTTGGGGCGCTGAAAAACTGCGCGTGGGCGTGTACCAGAACAGCCCCAAGGTGGCCTTTGCCGACGGCAAGGCAGAGGGCATTTTTGTCGATCTGCTGCAAGGCGTGGCGCAGCAGGAGGGCTGGGAGCTGGAGTTCGTGCCCGGCACCTGGGCCGAGGGTCTGCAGCGCTTGGACCGGGGCGAGATCGACCTTATGCCCGACGTGGCCCGCACCCCCGAGCGCGAGGGGCGCTACGCCTTCCACGAGGAGCCCGTGCTGTCGAGCTGGAACCAGGTGTACACGCGCAAGGGCAGCCCGATCCGCTCCATTCTGGACATGCAGGGCCAGCGGGTGGCCGTGCTCGCGGGTTCGGTGCAGGAGCGCCAGCTGGACGACATGGCGCGCAGCTTCAGCCTGCAGGTGCAATGGGTGAGCCGGCCCGACTACGACACCGCCTTTGATGCCGTGGTCCAAGGGCAGGCCGATGCGGTGGTCACCAACCGCTTTTATGGCGTTCGCAACGCGGCGCGCTATGGGTTGCAGGACACGGCCATCATCTTCAGCCCCTCGCAGTTGTTCTTTGCTGCACCGCTGCGCAGCGACCCTGCGGTGCTCAAGGCGCTGGACCGCCACCTGCGCGTTTACAAGCAGGATTCTGGCTCGCTCTACTACCGCTCCTTGCGGCGTTGGGCGGTCGATGAGGTGCGCACCGCCACGCCCTCCTGGCTGGCGCCCGTGGGTTCGGCCGCTGGCGCCCTGCTGCTGGCCAGCGTGGTGGGCCTGTGGGTGCTGCGCAGGCAGGTGGCGGCGCGCACCGCGCAACTGCGCCAGAGCAACGACGATATCCAGACCCTGGCCACCGACAACGCCCGGCTGTACGAGCAGGCGCAGGCCTATGCCGTGGGGCTGGAGGCGCGCGTGCAGGAGCGCACGGCCGAATTGGCTGCGCTGGGGGCGTTCCTCCAGGCCATCATCGACCATATCCCCAACCCCATCTTCTACAAAGGGCCGGACTTGCGGTTTCGTGGCTGCAACGCGGCTTACGAAGAGGCCTTTGGCGTGCGGCGTGGTGTGTTTGTGGGCAAGACCGTGCTGGAGCTTGACTACCTGCCGCTGGCGGATCGGCAGGCCTACCAGGCCGAGGATGCGCGCGTGCTGGCCGAGGCCAGCCGCGTCACCCGCGAGGCCACCATCCCGTTTGCCGACGGCAGACCGCACCAGACCCTGTACGCCGTGAGCGGCTTTCGGGATGCCGATGGCCTGCCCCTGGGCCTGGTGGGCGTGATCGTGGACATCACCCCGATCCGCGAGGCGCAGGCGGCGCTCAAGGCCGCGCACGACGAGCAGGAGGCGATTTTTCAGGCGGTGCACTCGGGCATTGCCCTGTTGCAGGATCGCGTGGTGCGCCGCTGCAACGGCAAGCTGGAAGAGATGATGGGCTACGCACCGGGGGAGCTGCTGGGCAAGGACACCCGTGATCTTTACACCAGCGACGAGGCTTACCAGCGGGCAGGGGCCATCATCGAGTCGCTGGTGGGGCAGGGTGCCACGCACCAGCGCGAGGAACAGATGCGGCGCAAGGATGGCAGCCTGGTCTGGTGTCGCATTCATGTGCGTGCACTCGATCCGGCCGATCTCTCGCGCGGGCTGGTGGGCGTGATGGAGGACGTCATCGCCGAACGTGCCGCCAAGGAAGCCATGCGCCAGGCCAAGGAAGCGGCCGAGGCGGCAGACCGTATCAAGTCGGCCTTTCTGGCCACCATGAGCCATGAGTTGCGCACGCCGCTCAACTCCATCATCGGATTCACCGGCATCATTCTGCAGGGGCTTGCGGGCCCGCTGACGCCCGAGCAAAGCAAGCAACTGGGCATGGTGCGCGACAGCTCCCGCCACCTGCTGGCCCTGATCAACGATGTGCTCGACATTTCCAAGATCGAAGCGGGGGAGCTCAAGGTGTCGTGCGAGCCCTTTGATCTGCTGCGATCGGTGCGCAAGGTGCTGGACATCGTGCGACCACTGGCCGACAAGAAACAATTGCAACTCCAGGCCGAGCTGCCAGAGGATGTAGGCTTCATGGCCAGTGACGCGCGGCGGGTGGAGCAGGTGCTGCTGAACCTGCTGAGCAACGCCATCAAGTTCACCGAAACGGGGCAGGTGGCATTGCGTGTGTCCTGTTTTGACGAACCAGCGGCAGCGGGTGCAGGTGCGCTTCCCATGGTGCGCCTGGATGTGAGCGACACCGGTATGGGCATCCGCGAGGAAGACATGGCGCGCCTGTTCATGCCCTTCCACCAGATTGACTCCGCGCTGTCGCGCAAACACGATGGCACCGGGCTGGGCCTGGCCATCTGCCGTCGACTGACCGAGCTGATGGGTGGGCGCGTGGAGGTGAGCAGCTCCTGGGGTCAGGGCAGCACCTTCAGCATCGTGCTGCCCATGCAAGCGCCAGCGCAGGGAGACACCGCATGAACCGTCGCATTCTGATGATCGAGGACAACCCGCAGAACCGCTACCTGGCGGGTTTTCTGCTGGAAGCCAGTGGCTGGGAGATGGTCCATGCCGAAGACGGGCCCAGCGGTCTGGAGCTGGCGCGCACGGTCGATCCGGTGCTGATCCTGCTGGACATCCAGCTCCCTGGTATGGATGGCTATGCGGTGGCCCAGGCCCTGCGCGCCGAACCGGGCAGTGCAGGCGTTCCCATTGTGGCCGTCACCTCCTATGCGATGGCTGGGGATCGCGAGCGCTGCCTGGCCGCAGGGTGTGACGGCTACATCGAAAAGCCCATCGACCCACAGACCTTTGTGGCCCTGGTCGAGCGCTTTGTACCGGAGGCCGGGTAATGCGCGTGCTGGTCGTGGACGATCGGGAAGACAACCGCTACCTGCTGTGCCAGTTGCTGCGTGGTCATGGCTACGCGGTGCAAGAGGCAGACCAAGGCGCGCAGGCCCTGGAGCTGGCGCGTGCGCAGCCCCCTGACCTGGTGGTCAGCGACCTGCTGATGCCTGTGATGGACGGCTATACCCTGCTGCGCCATTGGAAGGCCGATGAAACGCTGTGCCAGGTTCCTTTCATTGTCTACACCGCCACCTACACCGAACCCAAGGACGAACAACTCGCACTGGACATGGGGGCCGATGCTTTCGTCGTCAAACCCGCAGAACCGGATGTTTTCATGCTGCGCGTGCAGGCCGTCATGGACGCTGCGCGCCAGCGCCAGTTGGCACCGCGTGCGCCCACGCTGCCCGAGTCGGACATGCTCAGCATGTACAACGCCGTGCTCGTGCGCAAGCTGGAGCAGCGCAGCCTGGAGCTGGAGCAGCGCCTGTGCGAGCTGGACGCCGCGCATCAGCGCATCGTGCGGCTCAACCACCTGTATGCCGCACTGAGCGACACCAACCAGGCCATCGTGCACTGCAGCGACCGTGACACGCTGTTCAACGCGCTGTGCCGCATTGCCGTAGAGCGTGGCGGCCTGCGCATGGCCTGGGTCGGTCTGGTGGACGAGACCACCGGTGAGGTGAAGCCCGTGGCGCGCTGTGGCGAAGAACCGGCCTGGCTGGGTCGCTTGGCGCCGCTGAGGATGCGGGGGGTATCGCGCACGCTGGCGGAGTGGTCGCTGGCACGCGGGGAGCCCTATGTCTGCAACGACCTGCTGGCCGACCCGGCGCTGGCGCCGCTGTACGAGGACTACCGCCACCACGGTTTTGCGGCGGGTGCCTGCCACCCGTTGCGCATCGACGGGCGCATTGTCGGCAGCCTGGCGCTGTATGCCGCCGAGCGGGATTTTTTCGATCACGAACTGAACCACCTGGTGCAGGAGATGGTCACTGATGTGTGCTTTGCCCTGAGCAACTTCGACAAGGAAGCGGGGCGAAGAGCTGCAGAGGAGGCCAACCGGCTCAGCAGCAGCGCAGTGCAGGCATCGGCCAACGGGATCATGCTGCTGTCACGCAAGGCGGGTGCCTTGGTGCTGGAGTATGTGAATCCGGCGTTCGAACGCATCACCGGCTACAGCGCGTCTGAAGTGCTGGGCCTTGGGCCTGAGTTTCTGCTGCCAAGTGATGAGGCCCAGCCGGGCGTGCCTGAACTCTCGGCCGCAATCCGCGAACGGGGCGAGGCCCAGGTGGTACTGTGCAATCACCGCAAGGACGGCACCTTGTTCTGGTGCGACCTTTCCCTGGCGCCGGTGCGCGACGGTACCGGGCAGGTGACGCATTTCGTGGGCATCCTCAACGACATCACCGACCGCAAACGCTACGAAGAGCAGCTGGAGCGCCAGAACAACCTTGACGAGCTCACCGGCCTGGCCAACCGCAACCGGCTCAAGGAGCGTACCGACCTGGCCGTGGCGCTGGCGCACAAGCAGCATGGCAATGTGGCCTTGCTGTACCTGGATCTGGACAACTTCAAGCGCATCAATGACAGCCTGGGCCACGCCAGTGGCGACGCATTGCTGCGTGCCGTCGCCGGGCGTATTGCCGCGCAACTGCGCGATTGCGACACGGCCGCGCGCATGGGGGGCGATGATTTCGTCATCGTGCTGCCCGACCTGGCCGACGCCCAGCAAGCCGCCATGGTGGCCCACCGCATCCTGCAAGACATTGCCCGGCCGCTGCAACTGCAGGAGCACGAGCTGACGCTCTCGGCCAGCATCGGTCTCAGCCTGTTTCCGCAGGACGGTGCCAACTACGACACCTTGCTGCGCAATGCCGACGCCGCCATGTACCGCGCCAAGGAGTCGGGGCGCAACACCTTGTGCTTTTACACCGCTGACCTCAATACCCAGGCACTGCAGAAGCTGGAACTCGAAGCCCGCCTGCGCCGTGCGCTGGAGCGAGGCGAGCTGCGCCTGCACTACCAGCCGCTGATGCATCTGACCACCCAGGCAGTCAACGATGTGGAGGCGCTGGTGCGCTGGCAGACGCAGGACGGCAAGCTGGTGTCACCGTCAGAGTTCATCCCATTGGCCGAAGAAACGGGGCTTATTGTTCCCATCGGGCAATGGGTTCTGGAGACCGCCTGCCAGCAGGTGCGCCAGTGGCAGGCCCAAGGGCTGGAACTGCGCGTGGCGGTCAACCTGTCGGCGCGCCAGTTCCAGGACGAGGGATTGGTCGATAGCGTGCGCCAGGCGCTGCGCCAGGCAGGCCTGGGGGGGCGCCAGCTCAAACTGGAAATCACGGAGAGCGTGGTTATGCACAACGCCGAGCGGGCAAGCCAAACCCTGGCAGAGCTCAAGGCGCTGGGCGTGGGTGTGGCGGTGGATGACTTCGGCACCGGGTATTCCTCACTGGCCTACCTGCGGCGCTTTCCGATCGACCAGCTCAAGATCGACCGCTCGTTTGTACAGGACGCGACGGTGCACCCTGACAGTGCAGCCATCGTGCACAGCATCATCGGGCTGGCGCGCAACCTTCGCATGCAGACGGTGGCCGAAGGGGTGGAAACGGAGGAGCAGCGCGCGTTTTTGCAGGCTGCCGGTTGTGATCTGATGCAGGGCTACCTGTTCAGCAGGCCCTTGCCCGCGCAGGAGCTTTACGGCAAGCTCATGCAGTCCCGGCAGGGCTTGTGAGCGCTGCGCATCCTGCGCACGCCAGCTGCTCGCTCACCCACGCCTGCGCCAGACGGTGTGCTTGATCCAGGTGTTGCTGGGCCTGGAGACTCAGGCCTTCGCCCAGGCCAAAGGCTGCGCCTTCGATGGCCAGCATCCATGCCGGTGGAGCGGTGCCCTGCAGCGCCAGCGCCAGGCCCAGCAGGGTGCGTGCGTCCAGCGCGTGGCTGGCAGGCGCCGGGCGCTCTGGACAGGGCTGCAGGCTGGACAGCTGCGCGCCCTGCACTACGCCGGGCCGTGCGGCATCGACCAGCAGCACGGCGCTGCGGCCCTGCAGGTCCAGTGTGTGCTCCACCTGGAGCTGAAAATCGCACAGCAATTCCACCTGGCCGCCCGCGTCCCATCCGTCGGCTTGCAGGCGCTCCAGCAGCAGGGGGCCGAGGGCGTCGTCCCCCCGGCTGGGGTTGCCTACCGCCAAGACGAGCAGCGGTGCGCTCATGTGCGGCTGTCTTTGCGTTCGATGCGTCCATCGCCATGGCGCAGAACGCTGTCGCGCACCTGGCCTGCAGCGTCCACCAGCTGCACCTGCAGCGGCATGCTGCCCAGGGCATGCGTGGCGCAGCTCAGGCAGGGGTCGTAGGCACGCACGGCCACTTCCATGCGATTGAGCAGGCCCTCGGTGATGCTGCGGCCATCGAAGTATTCCTGAGCCACCGCGCGCACCGAGGCGTTCATGGCATGGTTGTTGTGCGTGGTGCTGACGATCAGGTTGCACCAGCGGATCAGGTCGTCGTCACCGATCTCGTAATGGTGAATCAGCGTTCCGCGCGGCGCTTCGATCACGCCCACACCGGGGCGGTGTGTGGGCCTTTCGGCGGGCAGTGGAGCGGTGAGCGGGCCGCCCAGCAAAGCCTCGTCCTGCAGCAGCTCGGCGATCACCTCCATGGCGTGCAGCATCTCGATCATGCGTGCCCAGTGGTAGGCCAGCGTGCCCTGCACCGGCCCGTGTGCGACAAAGCGCTGGCGCTGTGCCTCGGCGCGCGGGCTGGGGATGTGGCTGCAGTTGTTCACCCGCGCCAGCGGACCCACGCGGTACCAACCGGCCTCGCGCCCTTGGGCGCGCAGGTAGGGGAACTTCATGTAGGTCCAGGGCTCGACGGCTTCTTCGATCAGATCCAGGTAGTTGTGCACTGGCACGCCATCGTGCAGCAGCGTGCCCTGGGCGTCGCGCACGCGCAGGGGGCCGTCATACAGCTCCATTGCGCCTCCTGGCCCCACCAACGACATCCAGCCCGAACGGATGGCGCCAAAGTGCCCGTACAGCCCGGGCGCTTGGGCGTGCAACGTGGCCGCCAGCTCCACGGCCTGCTCGCACCAATCCAGCATCTGCGGCACCTGTGCGGTCAGTGCATCGCGCTCCTCGCGCGTGGGTTGGCGGTTCACGCCACCAGGCACCGAACCGGTGCCGTGCACGCGCTTGCCGCTGGTCAAACGGATCACCTCCTGACCAAATTTGCGCAGCAACACGCCCTGGCGCGCAATGTCGGGGTGCGCTGCGGCCACGCCCAGGATGTTGCGCTGCGTGGCCTCGCTGTCAAAGCCCAGTAGCAGGTCGGGCGAGGACAGGTGGAAGAAATGCAGCGCATGGGACTGCATGACCTGTCCGTAGTGCATGAGCCGACGCACCACCTCGGCCGTGCGCGGAACGCTGTGGATGCCCAGGGCTTGGTCCAGCGCCTTGCTGGCGGCCAGATGGTGCGACACGGGGCAGATGCCGCACAGGCGCTGCACCATCACCGGCACTTCCCAGTAGGGGCGCCCCACGATGAACGCCTCGAAGCCGCGGAACTCCACGATGTGCAGTCGTGCCTGCTCCACACGGCCTTGGGCGTCCAGCAGCAGTGTGATCTTGCCGTGCCCTTCCACGCGCGAAACGGGATCGATCACCACGCGGCGCGGTGCAGTGCTGGGGGTGGGTGGGGTGGTTGCGGACATCAGTCGTAGCGGATCAATGCGGAGTCGGCCTGCGGTCTGTGGCCTTGCACCACGGCGTGCAGGAAATCCCAGATCAACTCGGCGCTGGGTGGGCAGCCGGGCAGAAAGTGATCGATGTGCACCACTTCGTGCAGCGGGTGCACGCGTGCCAGCGGCAGGGGCAGCTCGGGGTCGTTGGGAATGGCGCTGCCGGGCGCCAGGCCGGGTCGGTTGTTTGCGTACACCTCGGTCATCAGCGTTCCTACGTCCAACCCGTTGCGCAGCGCAGGCAGGCCGCCGTTGATGGCGCAGGCCCCCACGGCCACCAGCAGCGTGCACTGGGCGCGGAAGGCGCGCAGCACCTCCACGTTCTCGGCGTTGCACAGGCCGCCTTCGATCAGGCCCACGTCGCAGGGGCCGCAGCGCTTGATGTCGGTGAGCGGCGATCGGTCCAACTGCACATGGCCCGCCAGGGTGAACAGGCGCTCGTCGATGTCCAGCAGCGACATGTGGCAACCAAAGCACCCGGCCAGCGACACGGTGGCCACACGCAGCGGGCGGCCTGCAGGGGATGGGGAGGGCTCAGGTGGGACCATGGTCGGCGTCCTGGGGCAAGGGCGGTGGCGGTGTGGTGTCGCAGTTGCGCTGGCCAATGGGGATGGCAAAGCCGCGCCGCTTGGGCAGCAGCGCGCCCACCGGGCAGATGTGGGCAGCGTGGTCGTCTGCCTGCAGCGCACTAGCGCCCAGGCGACCGTCGGGGGCGTTGACCAGCAGTTGCGTGTGCGCGCCGTAGCCGCCGATGGCGAACACGTCCTTGCCATCGAGCTCGCGGCTGGCGCGCAGGCACAGTTTGCACAGGATGCAGCGGTTGTGGTCCAGCCACAGGTCGGGGTGGCTGGCGTCCACCGGGCGCTGGGGCATCAGCAAGTCGTGGCGCATGTCGGCCATGCCCAGGGCGTAGGCGGTGGATTGCAGCTCGCAGTTGCCGCTTTTTTCGCAGCCGGGGCAGTAGTGGTTGCCCTCGACAAACAGCATTTGTGTGAGCTGGCGTCGCAGGGTGGTGAGCTCGGGCGTGTGGTTGTGCACCTCCAGTCCCTCGCTGGCGCGCGTGGAGCAGGCGGCGGTCATGCGCCCATCGACCTGCACCGTGCACAGGCGGCAGGCGCCGCTGGGCGCCAGTTGCGGGTGCCAGCACAGGTGTGGCACCTGGTGGCCTGCGCGGGTGGCGGCGGCCATGAGCGTGTCGCCGTCTTCAAACGGCACGGGGGCTCCGTCCAGGAAAAACTGCTTCATTCCAGCGTATCCAAATGGGCTTGTGCGTCATTGCGGCCCGTGGCGCGGCGTGCGGGGGCGAGTTCGGCGTCCAGGTCGAAACCGGGCACCAGGTGGGCCTGCGGGCTGCGCGTGGCAAAGGCGGGGCCAAAGCGCTGCAGTGTGTCGCGCAGCGTATGGGTGGCCGTGGCGCCCAGACCGCAGTGGGTGGTGCCGTGCATCAGTTGTTCCAGCGCATGCAGCTCCTGCAGGTCCCATGGGGAACCGTGGCCCAGGGCGAGCTTGTCCATGCGGCGCAGAACCAGTTGCGTGCCCACGCGGCAGGGGGTGCAAAAGCCGCAGCTCTCATGGGCAAAAAACTGGGCAAAGTGGTGCGCCACCTCAAACATATCGCGCTGTGCGCCAAACACCATGAAGGCGCCCGCTGTCGGCACATCTTCAAAGCCCAGCCGGCGCTTGAACTCGGGCGCGGCCAGGCAGGTGCCCGAGGGGCCGCCCACCTGCACCGCCTGCGGCTCATGTGCCCCGCAGTCGTGCAGCACCTGCGCCACGCTCACGCCCAGCGGGTATTCGTACACGCCGGGCCGGGCGCAGTCGCCGCTCACCGAGTGGAGCTTGGTGCCCGTGCTCTGGGCGGTGCCACGGCCCTTCCACCAGGCGCTGCCCTGCAGGGCGATGTGTGCAGCGGCGCAAAAGGTCTCCACGTTGTTCACGCAGGTGGGCTGGCCCAGGTAACCCTGTTCCACCGGAAATGGCGGACGGATGCGCGGGGTGCCGCGCTTGCCTTCGAGCGACTCGATCAGCGCGCTTTCCTCGCCGCACACGTAGGCACCGCCCCCGACATGGATGTCGATGTCGAAGTCAAAGCCCTCGATGCCCAGGATGCGCGGACCCAGCAGACCATATTTGCGGCGGCGCGCCAGCACGGCCCGCAGCGAAGGCAGCAGGTAGCGGTATTCGCCGCGCAGGTACAGAAATCCCGTACGCGCTCCCAGCACGCGGGCGGCCACGGTCATGCCTTCAAACACGGTATCGGCCTGGCGGCTGAGCAGCACGCGGTCCTTGAAGGTGCCGGGCTCGCCCTCGTCGGCGTTGCACACCACCACGCGGGTGTGGCCGGGGGCGAGCGGTGCATCGCGGCAGGCCTGCCATTTGCGCGCCGTGGGAAAGCCCGCACCGCCCCGCCCGCGCAGGTTGGATGCGGCCAGCTCGTCCAGGGTGGCCTGCGCGCCGCGCCCCAGCACGGCACGCAGGGCGCTGCCTTCCATCACCGGGCTGCCCAGCAAAACGTCGGCGCGGCGGACGCGGTCTTCCACCTGCATCCACTCTTCGGGCCAGGCGTTGGGGGGGGCTTGGGCCAAGATGCGTTGGGCCAGTTCTTGAACGCGGGCGCCGTCCATGCGGGTGAGCACCTGCTGCTGGTTCAGCAGCAGCGCCGGGCCCTGGTCGCCCAGGCCGGTGCAGGAGGTGTAGCCCACGCTGGCCAGGGCGTCTGGCGCAGCGGGGGCGCCCGCCTGCACGCCCAGGGCGCTGCACAGTTGCTTGGCCAGGGTGCGGCTGCCCTGCATGCGGTCGGTGGTGTTGTCGCTCCACAGCAGGTGGTAGCGGCCCACGGGTTGTAAGTGGAAGAAACGGTAAAAGCTGGCCACCCCGCGCACGGTGGCGCTGCCCAGGCCCACGCCCTGGGCCACCTGCTCCAGCACGGGTGTGGGCAGCCAGTGTGTGTGTTCCTGCACTTCGCGCAGGATCTGCACCAGCCGGTGGGCCTGGCCTGCGTGCCTGTGCAGCACCTGGGCCACGGTGTCTTGCATCGATCGATCCATGGGGCCTTTGCGTGGGACTCTGCTGGAAACGGGGGTCGCCTGCGCCAATGCACGGCAGGCGTGCCTGCGCAGTTCCAGTGTAGCGCCCGGCCCTGCCTGCGGCTTCGCACGGATGGCGCCTTGCCTTATCCTCGGGGCACTTTATGAATGCACTGCAAATTTTTCTGCCCTGCGCCGCTGGCGTCGAGGGTTTTCTGGCCGACGAGGCACACCGCGCCACCGGCCTGGCGGGCAACGACCTGCTCACCGGGCGCGGCGGCGTGTTGCTGCGCGCTTCCTGGCGCGATGCGCTGCTGCTCAATCTACACAGCCGCCTGGCCCAGCGCGTGCTGGTGCAACTGGCGCTTCGGCCCTACCGCAGCGAAAACGACCTGTACGAACTGGCCAGCAGCGTGGCCTGGGAAATCTGGTTCACCCCGCGCCAGAGCTTCAAGGTCGAGGTCACGGCCCAGCACAGTCCGCTCAAGAGCCTGAACTTCGCCGCCCTGCGCGTGAAGGACGCGGTGGCTGACCGCTTCCGCGCCAAAAGCGGCGTGCGCCCCGACGTCAACACCCAGTGGCCCGATGTGCGTATCCACCTGCACCTGACCACCGACGAAGCCACGGTCTATATCGACACCTCGGGCGAGCCGCTGTTCAAGCGCGGCTGGCGCGAGGACAAGGGCGATGCGCCGCTCAAGGAAACACTGGCTGCCGCCATGATCGCTGCCAGCGGCTGGGACCCGCATGGCGAGGACCCCGTGCCGCTGTACGACCCCTGCTGTGGCAGCGGCACGGTGGTCATCGAGGCGGCGCAAATCGCCTGCCGCATTGCGCCTGGCCTGCGTCGGCGCTTTGCCTTCGAAAAGCTCCTGCCCTACCAGGCCCATGTCTGGAATGCTATAAAAAATGAAGCTACCAGCGCAATACAGGCAAGCCCTGTAAGCATATTTGGCAGTGATGTTTCGCACCGTATGGTCGATTTTGCCCAGCGCAACGCCGAGCGCGCCGGTGTGGCCCAGGCCGTGCAACTGCGCGGCGGCGACGCGCTGCAGCGCATGCCGCCTTGCGACTCCCCGGGCCTGATGCTGCTGAACCCCCCCTATGGCGAGCGCATTGCCGCCGCCGGTACCGCGGGGCAAAACGCCAGCGAGCGCGCCACCCTGCGCGCCCAGGGCGCCGCCCAGGGCCGCGAGACGGCCCACACCGACGACGGCGGCGAGTTCTTCAGCCAATTGGCCGCGCACTGGAAGAAGCATTACACCGGCTGGTCGGCCTGGATGCTCACGCCCGACCTCAAGCTGCCCGGCAAGATGCGCCTGAAAGAGTCGCGCCGCGTACCGCTGTGGAACGGCCCCATCGAATGCCGCTTGTTCCGCTTCGACCTGGTGCGAGGCTCGGCGCGCGCGCGGCCCCAGGGCAGCGCAGCGGAGCCCAGCGATGGCGGCACCTGAGCCCGGCAGCGCGGCGACCCGCGCGCTGGTGCTGGACACCAACATCGTGCTCGACCTGCTGGTCTTTGCCGATGCCGCTGTGCAACCCCTCAAGCCCCTGCTGGCCAGCGGCGCCCTGCGCTGGATTGCCGCACCCGCCATGCGCGTGGAGCTGGAGCGTGTGCTGGGCTACCCGCAGATCGCGCCGCGCTTGGCGTACTACGGCCTCAGCCCGGCGCAGGTGCTCCAGGCTTTTGATGCGCAGACCCATACCGAGGCGCCCGCACCGCGCGCCAGCGCCGTGTGCAAGGACCCGGACGACCAGCAGTTCATCGACCTGGCCGTGCAGTACCGCGCGATCCTGCTGAGCAAGGACCAGGCGGTACTGCGCCTGCGCAAGCGGTTGATGGCGCTGGGGGTGGAGGCCATGCCCAGCCTGCAGACCATGGGCTGAGGCGGCGCCTCAGTCAAACCCCCGCATCTCCCCCCAGGCCTCGAACGGATCGCGCTCGCTGCGCCATTGGTTGATGGCTGCGCCCTCGTCGGGCCAGCCCAGCGCCAGACCGGCAAACAGCAGGCGCTCGGGTGGCAGGCCCAGAAATGCGCGCACGGGTTGGGAGCGGAACGCCCAATACTCCTGCGCACAGGTGCCCAGGCCTTGCTCGGTGGCCAGCAGCATCACGGTCTGCAGGTAGATGCCCAGATCGGCCCATTGCGGTGGGCCCATGCGCCGGTCCATGCTGATGAAAACCCCCACGGGGGCGCCAAAGAACTCAGCGTTCTTCTGCATCTGATGCAGGCGCGCCACCCGCTCTTCCCGTGGAATGCCGATGGCGGCGTAGAGCTGCTCGGCATTGCGCCAGCGTCGCGTGCGGTAGGGCTCCCACAGGTCGGGCGGATAGACGGCGTACTCGGGCTCTTCCTGCATGGGCGCGGTGGCCACCAGCTGCAGCAACTGCGCCAGCGGCTCGCCCGTTAGCGCGTGCACATGCCAGGGCTGCAGGTTGCCGCCGGATGCTGCGCGAGCGGCCTGTTCCAGAATGCTGCGCACCATGGCAGCCGGGGGTGGTTCGGGCTTGAAGGCGCGCACCGAGTGGCGCTGGCGTACGGCGTCGGAAACGTTCATGGTGTCGCAGCGGCGTGGGGGGAAGTAGTCAGCAGATCGCAGGCGGCGCGGGCGCGCTGCAGGTCGCGCCCCCAGCGCCGGTCTTGCGGCAGGTGGCGCAGCCACGACAGGCGCGTGGCCGTGGTGGTCAGAAGGGCGCCCAGTGCGGCGGGCTGCTCGGCCAGCCAGTGCGCCCAGACTGCGCGCGCTTCGGGCAATGCCCCGGCCTCGCGCAGATACAGTGCCGTGGAATGCACATAGCACAGCGCATCGCGCGCCTGGCACAGCGCCAGCGGCAGGCTGGCCAGGGGGTCGTCTTCGAAGTCGATGAAGCCCAGCACACCGTCGGGGCAGCGCACCAGGTTCCGGGCAAAAGCCTGGCTCAGGCAGGCGCCGCGCGTATGCACGGCCTGCAGCGCGGCCAGCCCTTCTTGCCATAGGGCCAGCGTGGCCTGCGGGCCTGCGGCGCTGGCGGCCTGCATTTCGCCATCAAACGACGGGGTGGCCTCGCCGGGGCGGCCCAGGTGGCGCAGCAGCAGGCCCTCTGGCTGCTGGGCCAGCACCTCGGGCACGCGCAGGCCCAGGGTGGCCAGGCTTTGCAGGCGCCGTGCCTCGGTGGCAATGGCGGCGGTGCCACCCAGGTTGGGCACGGGGCGCAGCACCTGCAGCCGGGTCAGCCAGGCCAGCAGCCCCAGCACGCGGTAGCGCGCCATGCCGTGGCGCGGGCCCGCCTTCTTGAGCCAGACCTGCTCCGGCCCCAGGCGGTAACTGGCCACGTTGGGGGCCTGCAACGCACACTGGGTGCGCAGGAAGGCTGCGTAGTCGGGCGGGGAGGGGGCGGCGGTCAGAGTCATCGGTGCGTGGGTGGGCGGCTACACTTGCCGCCGTGCGCATGCCGCACCCCGCGGCTTTGCATCCGGCAGCGCCCCGGGCATCATAAAGTGCACCGCGATGAACGCTGAATCCTCCGCCCACACCCCGGCCCTGGGCCCCGACGAGCTGGACGAGCTCGACACCCTGCTCGACGACCTGCGCACGCGCGCTGAAGAAATCCCCCAATGGGAGTTCTGCGACGGCTTTCTGGCAGCGCTGGCCTGTATGCGCCGCCCCGTGCCGGTGGCTGAGTTTCTGCCCATGCTGCTGGGCGACGGCCTGCCGCTGCAGGTGGCCGAGGGCGAACCCCTGCCCGTCCTGGAGGCGTTTGCCGACGCTGCGCAGCAAGCCCGTTTACTGGAGCTGTGGACGCGCCGCTGGGACGAGGTGCAGCGCCAGCTCGATGCGCAGGTGCAAAGCCTGGACGAAGACGAGGCCTACGCCCCCGAAGCCATGGACATGCGCGGCGCCATCGCCAGCCTGCCCGAGGCCGAGCGCGCCGAAATGCAGGGCCAGGAGATCCCCTCGTTCGGCCAGATCTGGGCGCTGGGTTTCATGTTTGCCGTGGAAAACTGGCCCGAGGAATGGGCCGCACCGCGCGACAAGGAAGCCGCACAGTGGCTGGACGACGCGATGGAGTACATCGTCGCGCTGACCGAGGACGACACCGGCAAGCCCGAAGTCTGCATGTACAGCGACGACGGCCCCCCCAGCACCAGCAAGGCGCGCGTGGAGGCGTTGGGCGAGGCCATCTGGGCGGTGTATGACCTGCGCCAGCTCTGGCGCAGCCTGGGCCCGCACCAGGAGCCCGTGGTCAAGACGGCCGAGCCCGGCCGCAACGATCCCTGCTGGTGCGGCAGCGGCAAGAAGTTCAAGAAGTGCCACGGGGCTTGAGCGATTGCTCCTGAAATGTGAGCTATTGGCGTTTGCTGGACGGGCGATTTGGGCTGTTATCAGCCCAAGACCACACGACTTGGTGGTGGCGCAGTAAGATGCAGGCGCGCGGTTCCTCACAGGGAATCGCAGGCGGTTGATTGCATTCTTCACTGTCGAGGTCACCATGCGCCGTACTCCAGCAGTCCCCGGCAAGCGCCGCTCTTTTCTCGCAGTGGCGGGTGGGGGTGTTTGGGCCTTGCTCGCCCTCATCCACGGCGCTGCAAACGCGGCGCAAGAGAAGAAGATCACGCGCATTGGCGTCACCAAGATCGTCGGGCACGCCGCACTGGACGCGGCCGAGCGCGGCTTTGAGGTGGCCCTGGCCAGTGCAGGCTTCAAGGAAGGCGTCAACGTCGTTTACGACCGGCAGAACGCACAGGGGGACATGGCACGCGCAGAAGCCATTGCGCGCCAGTTCGTCACCGACCGGGTGGATCTGATCCACACCATCGCCACACCCACCACGCAAGCCGTGCTCAAGACCCGCACCGACATTCCGGTGGTGTTTTCCGGCATCACAGACCCGATCCAGGCCGGTATCGTCCCGCGCGGCAGCGTATCGGGGAGCAAGACGGGCAACAACGTCACCGGCGTGAGCGACCCCTGGCCCGTGCGCCTGCAACTGGAAACCTATGCCAAGTTTGTGCCCCAGGCCAGGAAGTGGGGCACCATCTACAACCCGGCCGAGGCCAATTCGGTGTCGTACGTGCAGACCATGCGCGAGGCGGCCAAATCGCTCGGGTTGGAGTTGATCGAGGCCACGGCCACCAACGCTGCCGAGGTCGAGCTGGCCGCCAAGTCCCTGGTGGGCAAGGTGCACGCGATCAACATCACTTCCGACAACACCTCTGTGGCCCATTTCGCGGTGATCGCCCGGATGTGCAACCAACACCAGATCCCGCTCTTTGCGGGCGATGTGGACAGCGTTCCCAAGGGGGCCATCGCGGCCTATGGCATGGATTACTTTCTGGTCGGCTACTCTGCCGGAAAGAAGGCGGCGCTGGTACTCAAGGGCGTCAAGCCGGGCGACATTCCCTGGGGCCCGGTAGAGAAGTTCAGCCTGGTGGTCAACCCCAGTGCAGCACAACTGCAGGGCGTGCGCATCAGCGACGAGTTGCGCAAACGTGCCGACAAGGTACTGGACTGAGCTGCCCCCATGCGCGCCTTCAGGAGCCTGTACTTTGCCATTTGCGTGCTGGTGCTGAGCACGGGCGTTGGCCTGTACGTGGACCTGAAGAACCATGCCCTGCAGGAGCGTTACCTCGCCATCAGCACTGGGCTGGAGCGCATGTTGCGGCTCAATCACCAACTCAACAGCATGGTGACCCTGTCCGTACTGGAGCAAAACACGCTGCGCACGGCCAGCTACGACACCGTTGGATCAGAGTTGTCAGACACCTTCCGGACCGTGGAGAGGCTCACCCAGGAGCTGAACCTGTCCGCTGAAATGTCCGATTTGCGCAGCGAGTACACCAAACTGCAGGTGGTGGAAGAGCAGGCGTTGCGGCTGATGCGCCAAGACCGTTGGCAGGAGGCGCGCCGCCTGCTGTTCGACGACGAATACCTGCTGTCCAAGAAGATCTACGAAATCAACAGCGAAACGGTGGTTGGCGCCTTGACCGGTGAGCTGGCGGCCAACAATGCGCGGCTGGAGCACATTCGCTCCCTTTCGTTGGCGGTCTGGGTGGGCGCCATCGTCCTGCTGCTGTGGATCGGCACCCTGTTTTCAAGGCGCCTGCACGCAGAGGCCACGGAGCAGGCGCACCTGCGCGAGATCATCAGCGCCGCCAACCGAGACCTGGAGGAGAAGGTGCGCCTGCGCACCCTGGAGCTGGAGGCTGCCAACCGCAAGCTGGAAGACCTGAGCAGCACCGACGCGCTGACCGGCCTGGCCAACCGAAGGCGTTTTGACACCGTCTGGGAGCTGGAGTGGCAGCGCGCATTGCGCCAAGGGTTTGCGCTGGCGGTGGCCATGATCGACGTGGATCATTTCAAGGACTACAACGACCACTATGGCCACCAGGCGGGCGACGATTGCCTGCGGCGGCTGGCGCAGGTACTGGCGGCTGCCTCACAGCGCTCGGGAGAGCTGGCGGCGCGGTATGGGGGCGAGGAATTCGTGATCGTCCTGCCTGCAGTGAACGCCGAGGATGCAATGGCCAACGCCGAGCGCATTCGAAGCGCGGTGCAGGCCTTGAACATCGTCAATGCCGTGGACATCCCTGCCGGCATGCTGACCGTGAGCATCGGCGTGGCCTGCCGCGTTCCCACGGCCCATGACAGCCCCGCCAGTTTGCTGCGTGCGGCCGATGCCGCGCTCTACGAGGCCAAGCACCAGGGCAGAAACCGGGTGTGCTTCGCCGCGTGAGCAGAATTCAATCGCGCAACAGCGCCTGCAATTGCCCCAGCGCCCGCCGCACCGTGGCGGCGCGCACGGCGGCGCGGTCGCCAGCGAACTGGCAGCGCTCGCTGTGCGTGTGCCCGTTCACATGCCAGGCCAGCCAGACGGTGCCCACGGGCTTGTCGGCGCTGCCGCCCGTGGGGCCGGCCACGCCGGTGACGGCCACGCTGGCCTGGGCGTGTGAGCGCGCAATGGCGCCCTCGGCCATGGCGCAGGCCACGGGTTCGCTCACGGCGCCATGCTGCGCGATCAGCGCGGCGGGCACGCCCAGCAGTTCGGTCTTGGCGGCGTTGGAGTAGGTCACAAAGCCGCGCTCGAACCATTGGCTCGACCCCGCCAGGTCGGTGCAGGCGGCGGCGATCATGCCGCCCGTGCAGCTCTCGGCCGTGGCCAGCATCTGGCCGCGCGCCAGCAGGCGGGTAGAAATATCAATCAAAATGGCCTCTGGCGCTTTACCATCAAGCGCCAGCAGCTCCTGATTTGATAGCAACTGTGGTGCGGCAGGCTGGCTCACCAGAACCTCCACAGCGCAATCACCAGCAGCGTGCAGAAGGCGGCCACGAAGTCGTCGAACAGAATGCCCCAGCCGCCGCGCCAGCCAAAGCCCTTGAACAGGCTGTCGGCCCAGGCCACGGGGCCGGGCTTGGCGGCGTCAAAAAAGCGAAACAGCGCAAAGGCCGCGAACTGCCCCCAAAACCCCATGGGCATGGCCAGCCACAGCACCAGCCAGAAAGCCACCACCTCATCCCAGACGATGGCGCCGGGGTCGGCCACGCCCATGTGGCGTGCGGTCACGGTGCAGGCCCACCAGCCGCCCAGGGTGCTGAAGGCGATGAGCAGGCCCATCTGCAAGGGGGAGGCAAACCAGGCCTGCAACACCAAAAAGGCCAGCCAGGCCCACAGCGTGCCCACCGTGCCCGGCGCCTTGGGCGAGAGGCCTGCGCCAAAGCCCAGGGCGATGCAGTGGGCCGGGTGGGCGAGCAGGAAGCGCGGGCCAGGGCGCAGCGAGGGAATGGCGCTCATTGGACTACCTTCGTGCTTCGCACTGCGGTGCGAGCTTGCTTGGGAGCGGCCCGGCGCGCGCTCATGGACGCTCCTGCAACTGGATGTCCTTGGGATAGCGCACCCAGTGCTCGGCGGCAAAGCTGGCGCTGGCGCCTGCGCCCAGGTTTTGGCGCCAGGCGATGGTGCCGGGGGTGCCGTTCCAGGCCAGTTCGGCGGGCTGGGGGGTGTAGCGCGATTCGACCTCGATCTTCTCGTTGCGCGAAACAGGCGCCGCGTGCAGCACCTGCAGGTCGATGGCGGACTTGTGGCGGTTCTCGACCTGGTAGCTGCGCCGCGTTTGGCGCTCGGTGCGCGCGCCGGTCAGGCCGGTGCTGCCGGTCATTTGCTGTGGGGCTTCAGCGCGCACCTGCACCAGCTCGTCGCGCCCGAACGAGAGGCTGGTGCGTGGCCCTTCGCCCGGTGCGGTGGATGGTAGTGCCGCAAAGTCCAGGCGACCGGTGCCCACGTAGGCGCCGTCGCGGTACAGGCCCACGCTGCCCGCGGGCCACACGCCGGGGGGCGGGGCCATGTCGGCCACCAGGTAGGCGGCCTCTTCCACGCCAGGCGCGGCGCGCACCAGCAGGCGCGCCGGCGCCTGGTGGGTGCCCAGCGCCAGGGTGATGCGCTGGCCGTTGGACGGCACGGAAATGCGCTGGGGCACCGCAAATTCGGTGGCAAAGCCCTTGTCCACGGTGCTCACCTCGAAGCTGGGCATGTCCTCGGCCTGGCGGCGTTCCATGGCCTTGGGTGCGGGGGCGGCGGGAGCAGGAGCCATGGCCGCCATGGGCATGGCGGCGGCTGGTGGGGGTGGCGGTGCCACGTCCAGAGTCCACGGCCGGGGCAAGCGCCCCTGCGTGGCGCGCTGCGGTTGGCCGGTGGAGAGCAGCAGCTGCACGTTGCTCCAGTCTTCGCCACTGTTCTGGGCCACCAAGGCCAGGCGCTCGATCTGCACGCTGGCCTTGGTTGTGTCCAGCGTGGCGCGGTAGCTGGGTTGCCAGCCGGGGCCGCGCACCTGGTAGTTCAGGCGCAGTTCGCCGTCGCGTTCGGCGGCCAGGTTCACGGTGACCGACACCACGCGCGTGCGCTGGCTGGCCACGCGCTCGCGCTCGGCCAGCAGGGGTTTGAGGGACAGTTCCAGCGCTTCCTGCCTGCGCTGCAACTGGTGGCTGCGTGCCTTGGTGTCCTGGCCGGTCTTGCGCAGCACGTCGGCGGTGCTGCCAATTTGCGCTGGGGGTGGGGAGGCGGTGCGGGCGGCAGGCGTGCCATCGTCGGCCGCAGGGCCTGCCGCCACGGATTTGAGGTACTGGTCCACCAACTGCAGGCCACCCGCCTCGGCCTTGAGGGCAGCGATCTGGTCTTCCAGCTCGCGGATGCGGCCGTCCAGCGGGCTGGCGCAGGCCGTGGCCACATCGCGATCCTCGGTCAGCACATGGAATTCGCCCACGCGCACGCCACTGTCGGCCTGGATCTGCAGGCTTTGCGTGTCCAGCGATGCGGGCAGGCAGGCGATGGTGAGGCTGCGGGCACCTGCGGCCACCTTGGCCACGCGCTCCACGGCCGCCACGCCGGGGTACACCGTCACGCGGGCAATACGCGACACGGCGTCCTGGGCCAGTGCGCCTGTGCTGCACAGCAGCAGTGCGGCGCAGGCCCAGAGGTTCAGAGGAAAGCGGGCTTGCGAAGGGGCAGCGGGCAGGGGCACGGCGGGGTTCTCCTATGCGAAATCGGCAGTGCGTGGCGCACTGCCGGCCATGCTAGCACCCGCCAGCCCTGGCTTTACTGCGCCGCAGCGCGTGCGGCGGCTGCCTTGGCCTTGGCTTCGTCGGCCTTGCGTTGCAGCTCCTGGGCTTCCTTTTCGGCGGCCTGGGCTTCGGCTTCCTTCTTGGCCTTGGCATCCTTGTCGCTGGCACTGCCTGCCAAGGCATTGCCCGCCATGGTGCCCGCGACAGCGCCTACGGCGGCGGCGCCCATGGTGCCCATCATGCTGGGTCCGCGTGTGGCCGGTGCTGCCGCTGCAGCGGGCGCAGGGGCCGCTGCTGCCGCTGGCGCTGCTGGTGCCGCAGGGGCCTGGGGTGCTGCTGGGGGCGTAGGCTTCGCCGGGGCCTTGCCAATGCTGGAGGGTGGGATGCTGCGCGCGCCACCACCCAGGCGCTTGGCATGGGCCGTGGTGGGCAACACGAACGCGGCCATGCTCAGGGCGATGACGGCGGCAGCGGTACGAGAGATGGAAGTGGTCATGGCAAACAATCCTTGCAAAGGGGGCGATCAGTCGTTGCCGCCCAGGCCAAACAGGCTCAGCAGGCTGGTGAACAGGTTGAACAGCGAAACGAACAAGCCCACCGTGGCGAGCACGTAGTTGGTTTCACCGCCGTTGACGATGCAGCTGGTCTCGAACAGGATCAGACCGGCCGACAACAGAGCCACCATGGCCGACACCGCCAGACCCAGCGCGGGCATCTGGAAGAACATGGCCGCCAGCCCGGCGAGGATGGCAATCACCATGCCCGCGAACAGAAAACCGCCCATGAAGCTGAAGTCACGGCGCGTGGCCAGCACCCAGCCCGACAGCGCCAGGAAGGTGGCACCGGTGGCGCCCAGCGCCATGGCAATGGTCTGTGCGCCGCCAGGCAGGGCCAGTTGCGCCGCCAGCACCGGGCCCAGCGTGTAGCCCATGAAGCCGGTCAGGGCGAACACACCGCCCACGGCCCAACCGCTGTTCTGCTTTTTGTGGATGAAGAACAGCAGGCCGAAGTAGCCCGCCAGCGTGAGCAGCAGGCCCGGATGCGGCAGGCGCAGTGCCGCCGACAGGCTGGCCACGGCGGCGCTGAACAGCAGCGTGAGCGACAGCAGCGCATACGTGTTGCGCAGCACCCGGTGCGTGCCCAGGGTGGCGGCGATGCCGGTGTGTGCAGCACCGGAGCGGTAGAGCGAGGGTGAGTTCATGGTGTGGTCTCCAGTGGAAAAAAAATAGGTGCTCCAAAGGTAGGGGAACTGATGCTTAGAAAAAAGCAGAAGAAATAAGAAATTGATTCCTGTAATATCTGAATATGAGCATTCCATTCAACTACCGGCACCTGTATTACTTCTGGATGGTGGCCAAGGAAGGCAGCATGTCCCACGCGGCGGCGCGGCTGGACATGGCCGTGCAGACCGTGAGCGCCCAGGTGCGTGAACTGGAGCGCGACCTGGGCTGCCAGTTGCTGCGGCCCGCAGGCCGGGGCCTGGCGCTGACCGAAGCCGGCGTGGCAGCGCTGCGCCAGGCGGAGCAGATCTTTCAGCTGGGCGAGGCCTTGCCCGAGCTGGTGCGCGCCCAGGCGCAGCAACCCGCCGTGCGCCTGGTGGTGGGCATTGCCGATGGTCTGCCCAAGTTGGAAGTGCAGCGCCTGTTGCGCCCGGTGCTGGCGGTTCCGGGCCTGCGCCTGGTGTGCCACGAAGGCGAAATGGCCGAGTTGCTCGCCGACCTGGCGCTGCACCGGCTGGATGTGGTGCTGGCCGACCACCCCGCGCCCTTGCGTCCGCACCTGCGGGTGCACAACCACCCGCTGGGCCGCTCGGCCATGGGCTGGTACGCGGCGCCGCAGTGGTGGGAGCAGGCCGCGCAGGGCTTCCCGGCCTCGCTGCAGGAGGTGCCGGTGCTGCTGCCCACACAGCACGCCATCGTGCGCGGCCAGATCGACCAATGGCTGGCCCAGCAGGGCCTGCGCCCGCGCGTGGTGGGTGAGTTCGAGGACAACGCCTTGTTGGAGGCCTTTGGGGGCACGGGGCTGGGGGTGTTTCCTGGCGCGGTGGCAGCGCAGACCGAGCTGGAGCGGCGCATCCAGGTGCGCCTGCTGGGTGCGTGCGAGGGGGTGGAGGAGCAGTACTACGCCATCAGCACCGAGCGGCGCGTGGCGCACCCGTTGGTGCAGCAGTTGCTGGGCCGCGCTGCTGCGGGGTGAGCCAGGCGTTGACCGCCCGGCCCGCTCGCCCGATACTGAGAACAGCGCCTCTGCACCCCCACCACGCCATGAATGAACCGTCCGTCCGCCCGCCTACGCGCTTGCGCAGGGGTTGGCTCTGTGGGTTGCTGGGCCTGTGCATGCTGGCCATCCCTGGTGCGCGTGCGGCCGAGCCGGTGCGGGTGCTGACGGAAGAGTTTCCCCCCTACAACTACACCGAGCATGGGCGAATCACAGGTTTGGGCACGGAGCTGGTCGAGGCGGTGCTCCAGCACCTGGGGCTGCAAGGGCAGTTTCAGTCCATGCCCTGGGCGCGGGCCTATGAGACTGCCAAAGGGACGCCGGGGGTATTGTTGTATTCCATCCTGCGCACCCCGGAGCGGGAGAAGCACTTCAAGTGGGTGGGCTTGATCGCCCATGCCGACTACCATCTGTTCGCGCTGGCGGGTCGGGAGGTGCGCCTGGCGTCGCTGGAGGATGCCAAGCGCTGGCAGATTGGTACCGTGCAGCAATCGGTGGGCGAGCAGTTTCTGCTGACCCAGGGCTTCCTCAAGGGGCAGAACCTCCAGTCTGGCGTGCGCAACGAGGCCAATTTCGAAAAACTCCAGCAAGGGCGCATCGACCTGTGGATCATGAACCGATCCTCAGCGCAGCACCTGGTGCGCCAGGCGGGGCTCGATCCGCAGCAGACCCTGGCCTCTGCGCTGCACATTCCTGAACTCAGCGGCAAGGGCTACTACATGGCTTTTGGTGCCCAGACCCCCAATGCCCAGGTTGACCAGTTCCGCAAGGGGCTGGAGGCGATCCGGCGCAACGGCACGGCTCATCGGCTGGAGCGCAAATGGCAATGAACCCCGCGTCCCCGCAGATGACCCGCCTGGGTTCGCAGGCCTCGGGCCAGACCGCAGCGCGTCGGTCTGTGGGGCTGCGCCTGGCCTGGGCCACGGTGGCGTTTTGCGCGGTCTATATCGCGTTCAGCGTGGCCGTCTTCTCCTGGATGGCCTGGAGGGATGCGCGCGCGCATGGAAGCCGAGCTGGCCCAGATGGAGCAGGCCTATGCCACCACGCTGGCCAAGGCCATCTGGGAGCTGGACCGCGAATCATTGCAGAACCATGTGGACAGTGCGGCCGGCGTTCCGTCGGTAGGCCGGGTCGCGGTCAACGTGGGCCTGGCCAGTCAGGCGCCAGAAGTGCTGGAGTTCCGCCGCGAGGGGTGGATGGCGCCAGGTTGGGCGCCATCGCGCACGCTGGCGCTCGCGTACGAGCCCTACCCCGGAGGGAAGCAATCGGTGGGGGCTTTGCACCTGCAAGGGGATGAGCAGGTTTTGTGGCAGCGCCTGCGCGGGGAGCTTGCCTCCATTGTGGTGGCGCAGTTGCTGCAGTCGCTGTTGCTGGCGGGGCTGGTCATGGGGATTTTCAACCGCATGGTGACCGTGCACATCCGTCGCATTGCCCAGCATCTGTCACGACTGCGCCCGGATACTCTGAACGTTCCCCTGCAACTGCAGCGCACCGGCCGCAGCCACGACGAACTGAGCGATCTGGTGGAGGGGGTCAACCAGTTGCAGGGCAGCCTGTCCAACTACCTGGAGCAACAACAGCGCTACGAAAAAGAGCTGGCCGACCACCGCGACCGACTGGCCCAAATGGTCGATGCCCGCACCATCGAGCTTCAGGAAGCCAACGCCCGACTGCAAGGGCTGGCGCGCACCGATGCGCTGACAGGGCTGCCCAACCGGCGGTCTTTCGACGAGGTGCAGGCCAATGAAATCCGCCGCGCCCGGCGCAACCAGGAGCCCTTGGCGTGCATGATCGCCGACATCGACGATTTCAAGGCCTACAACGACCATTACGGGCATGCCATGGGCGACCACTGCCTGTGTGCCGTGGCGCACACGCTGCGTGCCAGCCTGGGCCGGGCGGGCGACTTGGTCGCCCGCTTGGGCGGTGAGGAGTTTTCCGTGCTGCTCCCTGGCGCAGAAGTAGCTGCTGCCTGCCTGATGGCTGAGCGCCTGCGCCAGGCCGTGGCTGGCTGTGGCATCGAGCACGCCCACTCTCAGGCGGCCTCCGTGGTCACCATCAGCATTGGGCTGACCGTGATGGAGCCAGGCAGCAACGCAGATTTCGAAACCCTGTACCAGCAGGCGGATGCAGCACTCTACCGAGCCAAGGCCATGGGCCGCAACCGGGTGGAATGCCACGTGCCCCCTTCCTTTCCAACCCCAGGAGCAGTGCCATGAAGAACCTGATGTTCGGTGTTTGCTTGGCTGCCAGCCTGCCCATTGGGGCACAAACCATTCAGGCAGTCACCGAGGACGCGCCGCCCTACACCTATGTGGAGCAGGGTAAGGTCGTGGGGCCGGTGACCGAGGTGGTGGAACAGTCGTTGCAGCGCGCGGGCTTCAAGGACTATCGGGTGAGCCTGTATCCCTGGGCGCGCGCCTACGACCTGGCGCAGAAGCAGCCCCATGTGCTGATTTTCCTGATTGCCCGCACCCCGGCGCGCGAAGCCCAGTTCCACTGGACGGGCGAGATCATGAAGATCGAATACCACCTGTACCGCTGGCGCGGCCGGTCGGTGGAGGTGCCGCAATTGGACGCCGCGCGCGCCTACAGCATTGGCGTCATGCGTGACGATGTGCGCCAGCAGTACCTGCAGTCCAAGGGCTTCACCAAGTTGGTGGTGTCGGCGCAGCCGCTGGACAACTTCCGCAAGCTGGTGAACGGGCAGGTGGATCTGGTGCCGTTGACGGCCGCAGAGGTTCCTTCTCTGTGCAAGGAGGCAGCGGTGGACTGTGCGCAACTGGAGCGCGTGCTCACGCTGCACGAAGCCTCCACCGGCCTGTACATGGCCTACAGCCGCCCGACGCCGCCCGAGGTGGTCGAGCGCACGCGCAAGGCCTTCGAGCAGCTCCAGGCCGAAGGCACGGTCAAACGCTTGCTGGCCAAACTGCCTTGACGACGGCTGGCTTCAGCCGAAATGGTCGAAGGACGCGTAACGCTGCGCATCCAGCGCCTGGCCCTGGGCATCCACCAGGCGCAGCCCCGGTTCGGCCTCTATGCGCCCGATGCGCGTGACCGACGTGCCGCTGGTCTGCGCCGCCTGAGCCACGGCAGAGCGCAGCGCGGCCGGGGCGGTGAAAAGCAGTTCGTAGTCGTCGCCCCCGGCCAGTGCGCACTGCAATAGCAATTCTGAGTCAAATTGGCACTTGGCGCTTTCTGGATGGGCGCCAGCAGCTATCAAATTAATAGCAGTTGAGGCATCCACCGTGGCCCCCACGTCCGATGCGCGCAGCACATGTCCCAGGTCGCCCAGCAGCCCGTCGCTCACGTCGATGGCGCTGCTGGCAATGCCGCGCAGCGCCAGGCCCAGGGCCACGCGTGGTGTGGGCTGCTCCAGCCGCTGTTGTGCGCCCTGCAGCAGGGCCTGGGGCAGGCGAAGGCGGCCCAGCAGCGCCTCCAGCGCCAGCCGGGCATCGCCCAGGTGGCCGCTCACGTAAAGGTCGTCGCCCGCACGCGCGCCGCTGCGCAGCAGCGCCTGGCCGGGCGGCACCTCGCCAAACACGGTGACACACAGGTTCAGCGGCCCGCGCGTGGTGTCGCCGCCCACCAGCGGGCATTGGTGCGCGTCGGCCAGTTGCAGCAGGCCCTGTGCAAAGGCCTGCAGCCAGGTTTCGCTGGCCTCGGGCAGGGCCAGCGCCAGGGTGAAGCCACGCGGCCGGGCGCCGCAGGCCGCCAGGTCCGAGAGGTTGACCGCCAGCGCCTTGTGGCCCAGGCGCTGGGGGTCGGTGCCAGCAAAAAAATGCCGCCCTTCGACCAGCATGTCGCTGGAGATGGCCCATTGCATGCCGGGCGTGGGCTGCAGCAGCGCGCAGTCGTCGCCCACACCCAGCGCCACGCCGGGAGCGGTGGCGGGCCGTGTGAAGAAGCGGCGGATCAGGTCGAATTCACCCATGGGTGCGGATTGTGTGCTGGATTGCGAGGGGCTCAGCTTGCTCCCCTAAAGCGCTGCGCCGCCTGGCGGCTGACCTCGGCCAGGAGCTGTTCCTGGCGCTGGCGCTCGCGCAGCCAGCGGGCGTCGTTCTGGCCCGCCTGTGCCTCGCTGCGCAGCAGGTGCAGCGCAGCGGTGGCGCCGTGGGTGGCGGCGTGTCCGGCAATGCGATCCAGCGTTTGCACCAGGTGCTCGCGCAGCGGCATGTGCTGGCCCGTGGCCGGGTCCACGTACACCGCGTCCAGCCCGAAGCGGCAGGCCTGGAAGCGGTTGTAGGTATAGACGAGGTAGTCGTCCTCTTCGGGCATGAAGGGCTGCTCGGCCAGAAACCAGGAGGCCAGCGATTGCACGAAGCCCGCGAGGGCGGCGGCGCGTTCGATGGTCAGCGGCGTGTCGAACACGCGGATCTCGATGGTGCCGTACTCGGGCTTGGGGCGTATGTCCCAGTAAAAATCCTTCATGCTCTTGACCACGCCGGTGCGCGTCATCTTGTCGAAGAACTGGCCGAAGGCCTCCCAGGTCAGCACAAAGGGCGCGCGGCCCGAGAGCGGGAAGGCAAACACCGAGTTGAGCCGCGCCGAGTCGAACTGCGTGTCCTGCCCCTGCACAAAGGGGCTGGAGGCCGACAGCGCTATGCAGTGCGGGATGTAGCGGCTCATGCGGTGCAGCATGAGCAGCGCGGAGTCGGCGTCGGGGCAGCCGATGTGCACATGCTGGCCGAAAATGGTGAACTGCTTGGACAGGTAGCCATACAGCTCGGACAGTTCGCGAAAGCGCGGCTTGTCGTAGATGCGCCGCTCGTGCCATTGCTGGAACGGGTGCGTGCCACCGCCGACCACGGCGATGTTGAGCTTGTCCGCGCACTTGACCAGCGCATCGCGGATGGGCATGAGCTGGCCCAGCACCTCGCTGCTGCTGTGGCATACGCCGGTGGAGATTTCGATCATGCTGTTCGTCATCTCGGGCACCACGCTGCCGGGCAGCGGGATCTTCGCCATGAGCCGCAGCATGTCCTCGGCGTAGGGGGCCAGGTCGTAGTCGTGTGTGTTGACGAGCTGCAGCTCCAGCTCCACGCCCAGCGTCAGGGGTTCGGAATGGTGGAAGGCCTCAAGAGCCATGGCTGTCTCCTCCTTGGCGGTTGTGAGCCAGGGCGGCCCACCAGGGCTTGGAACTTTCGCCCGTGCGGTAGATGGCCACGGTGGCCAGGATGGCGCCCAGCACCTCCATGAGCAAAATGGCTGGCAGGGCCACACCGGCAATCAGGTGGCCGGTGGATGGCGACGCCATGGCGAACTGCGATGCGATGAGCAGCGCAATGGCCGACATGGGCGTCATCGCCATGCCCACCCACAGCGCCTGGCGCCAGCTTGCGCCGCTGCCCACGTTGCCCAGGCCCACGCCCACGGCCTTGGCCAGCAGGCGCGCCAGAATCAGGGTCAGCACCACGCCGACCACCGGCGCGCTCCAGTCGGCCTGCGCCGCCACGGTGGACACCAGCACGAACATCAGCATGGTCAGCATGGACGAGGCGCTGCCCAGCTGCCGCGGCCAGGCCCAGGGGCGCGGGTGCATCTGCTTGATCAGCATGCCCGCCAGCAGTGCCGCCAGTGGCGCAGAACCGCCCATATGGGCGGCCACCGTGGTGGCCGCCGCCACCAGGGCGAGCAGCAGCATGGAGGTGTTCTCGCTCGTGGGGCTCATGATGCGCAGTGCCGAGCGCAGCACCAGTGCCAGCACTGCTGCCACGAGGATAGACACGCCCAGCACCACCAGCACGGGGGACAGCCGGTCCACCAGCGTGACGCTGCTGCGGTTGATGAGCTCGGCATGGGCGCTGCCCAGCGTCAAGGCATATAGAGTGGACAGCGTGGCCAGCACGATGGCGCGCTCGGTCACCGGGCCTGCGGCCTGGGTGTCGGCCACCACACGCGTAAGCACGGCGGGCGAGGCCGCCAGGGCCACCAGCGCCAGTGGTGCGGCGGCGCGTGCGGGAACGTCCAGCCACAGCAGAACCCAGTACACGGCGCAGTAGGTCAGGGCCGACTCGGCAATGCTCTGCACCAGCACCATGGGGTTGTGGCGGAACCAGCGCAACGGGATGCGGCCCCCGCACTCGAACAGCACGATGGCCATGCCCAGCTCCAGCAGAAACAGGCCGATGCCCTGCAGCGGCCAGACCGCGCCGCTGAAGCCTGCCAGCCCGGCTGCCGTGCCCACCAGCGAATAACCCACCACCTTGGGCAGACCGGCATGGCGTTGCAAGAGATAGCCGACGAGGGCGGCCACCGCCAGCAGCAGCGACCATTGGACCGTGGGCAGCCCGGCCGAGGGGCGCAGCCACTGCGCCCAGAAGGTGAGGATTTCGTTCATGGCATTGTTTCTCCGCGTCGATCGGGGGTGGCCCGGCGGGGGCGGTCAGGCAATGGGCATCGCCGCCTGCGGTGGCAGGGGCGGGCGGTGGCAGGAAACCTTCCCCGAATTTACACGCCAAACAGCGTTCGGGGTGTAGGACAGGGGGGGCTTTGGCGCTACGCGCGCTGCGGCCAGAAGAAGCTCAGCGGTGCGCTGCGCAGCCGCGATCGGATCGCGCGGTAGATGCGCGAGCGATCCACGCCGCTCACGTTCTGCGCCCGCAGTGCCACATGGAAGGCCAGCCAGAAGCTGACAGCCACGTTCAGCGCGCCCAGCAGGGGCAGGGTCAGTGCGGCCCACCAGAAGGCGGGTGTCTGCAAACCTTGCAGGCCCAGGCTCGCGGTGGCTGCGCCCAGTTGCCCGGACGACAGTGTCACGTGCCGCACATCCAGCCCCAGGCCGAAGAAGCCCGCGACCGCAGGCGTCAGCCCCAGCATGAAGCCGAGCGAGATGTTGGCCGCGAAGCCGGAGATGTTTTCGCGCAGAAAACCTGCCCAGCGCACGGCCCGCTGCGCACCCAGCCAGCGCGTGATGCGCGGGTTGTAGCGCAGGGCAGAGTCCAGGCGGTGCAGGACGAACCAGTTTTCCGTCCACCCGGCGACGATGCTGGACGCAAACAGCAGCACCCCGGTGAATGCCGCAAACAGCACCGAAGGGCCCAGCAGGTGCAGCGAGTCGAGCACATGCAGGGCCTTGTCTTCGCTGAGGAAGGGGGCGCCCAGTACATAGGCCAGCCCCAGTGCCAGCAGCAGTGCCGCCGGGTACACCACCAGCACGTTGCCCAGCACGGCCGCCACCTGCGAGCGCACCAGGTGCGTGACCTCGTCCACAAAGGACTGCACGGCGCTGTCGGAATCCAGCTCCTTGAGCTTGGCGGCCATGGCCGGTGCCGTCATGGCGGGCTGCTTGGTGGCCACGGTGAAATGCAACAACTGGATCAGCACAAAGCTCAGGGCATAGTTCACCCCCGCCAGAAACCCGCCCCAGAAGGCCGACAGCGCCAGCGCATACAAAGCAAACTTGACCAGTGTGGTGAAGGCCATCACCGCGCCGCCCCCGGCGGCCTGGGCCACCATGGTGCGGTACTCGGCCGGGGTGCGGGTGATGTAGTGCTCGCCGGTCTCGGCGCTGCGCTCGGCCACCTTGGCGGCCAGCAGGGAGGAGTTGGCGCTCAACAGCGCGCGCAGGCTGCGCCGCTCCTGCCCCACCTTGACGAGTTGCGCCAACAACTGTGCGGCACTCGCGGCCGGGGACGGCGAGAGCACGCCATCGAGCAGCGCGCGCACGCGCAGGATGCGCTCGCGCAGCTGGCGCACGCGGAACACCAGGCCCACGGAAATGCCGCTGTCGTCGAAATGCTGGTACACCGTGGCGGCTGCGGCGCGGCAGGCTTCGAGCCGCTCGCGCAGGCGCTGCGCCGCCTCGTCCAGCCGCTCGGGCGTGCGCAGGCCGTGCAGCACCTCCACGCGCAGGCTCTCCACGTCGCGGATCAGCGCGTGGAAGGGCTGCGATTCGCGCGCCTGCTCGCTCATGCGCAGGCGCAGGTCGGGGGCAAAGCCGGTGGAGAGGATCTGCCCGGCGCAGTAGGTGATGGCGTCCAGCAGTGCGGTCTTCCACTGCAGCCCCTGGTTGTCCGGGCCCGCCAGCAGGCGCACCAGCCGGTTGAGCTGGGGTTCGGGCACTGCGGCCAGCCACTGGGCGTCAAAGGCCGTGGGCAGCGCCAGGCTGAACAGCTCCGAGGCGTCCAGTGTTTCGGGGCTGCAGGGCAGCAGCTTGTGGCGCAGGCGCTCGGCGATCTCACTGACCATGGCGTTGCGCGGGGCAAAGCCAAAATCGGCCAGTAAGGTAGTGATGTCCACCGTCTCCACCAAGACCTGCCACCAGGCCTGCAGGCGCGATTGCAGTTGCGGGTCGGCGTCCACCGCATCGATAAAGGCCTGCACCCGGTCGAGGGCCGCAGGCACCGACGCCTGGTCCCCTCGGACCCAGGCCGTCAGATCCAGCAGCCACAGGTGGCGCTCGGCCAAGCCCGCGCCGGGATCCAGCCGGGCCAGCAGCGGCTCCAGGTTGCCCGTCGCGGGGGCGGTGGTCAGGAGGGGCGCGCTCAATGCAAAACCCTCGTGCCCAGTGGGATGCTGGTGGGGCTCGTGCCAGCGGCTTCCAGCAGGAACAGTGGGATGGAGGCTTCGAACACGTGCCCGTCCTCCCCCACGCAGTGGTAGTGGCCGTGCATGGTGCCGGTGGGCGTGCGCAGCGGGCAACTGCTGGTGTACTGGAAGGACTCGCCCGGCTGGAGCAGGGGCTGGCGCCCCACCACGCCCAGGCCTTTGACCTCCTGGGTGTGCCCCAGCGCGTCGCTGATGATCCAGTGCCGAGAGATCAGCTGCGCCGCCACGGCGCCTTGGTTGGTGACCGTGACCGTGTAGGCAAACTGGTAGTCGTCCTGCGCAGGATCGGACTGACTGGCCAGGTACTCGGGTTGGACTTCAACGTTGAACGCATGCTTGGGTCTCATGTCTCGAATGGTAACTGCGACAATACCGCCATGAGCCCCACCTATCGCATTGCCCCCTCGATCCTGTCCGCCGACTTTGCCCGCCTGGGCGAGGAAGTGCGCAGCGTCATCGCCGCCGGTGCCGACTGGATCCATTTCGACGTGATGGACAACCATTACGTGCCCAACCTGACCTTCGGCCCCATGGTGTGCCAGGCGCTCAAGCCCCATGCCGTCACGCCCGCAGGCCAGGCCGTGCCCATCGACGTGCACCTGATGATCCAGCCCGTGGATGCACTGGCCGCCGCCTTTGCCGAGGCCGGGGCCGACTACATCAGCTTCCACCCCGACGCTTCGGGACATGTGCACCGCAGCATCCAGGCCATCCGCTCCAAGGGCGTCAAGCCCGGGCTGGTGTTCAACCCCGCGCAGCCGCTGGACGTGCTGGACTGGGTGATCGATGACATCGACCTCATCCTGATCATGAGCGTCAACCCCGGCTTTGGTGGCCAGAGTTTCATCGACTCGGCCCTGCGCAAGATCGAGGCCGTGCGCAAGCGCATCGATGCGTCGGGCAAGGACATCCGCCTGGAGGTGGATGGCGGCATCAAGCAGGACAACATCCGCCGCGTCGCCGATGCGGGCGCAGACACCTTCGTGGCGGGCAGCGCCATCTTCGGCAAGCCCGACTACCGCGGCGTGATCGACGCCATGCGGGCGCAGCTGGCGTGATGCAAGTCCCCTTGCAAGCGGGGGCGCTGGACGCCACGATCATCGACCTTGACGGCACCTTGGTGGACACCCTGGGCGACTTTGCCGAGGCGCTGGGCCGTATGCTGCATGATCTGGCTTTGCCGCCAATTGATGCGGCGCAGATCGAGCGCATGGTGGGCAAGGGATCGGAGCATTTGCTGCGTTCAGTGCTCAATCATGTGCTGGCGCCCATGGATGAAGCGCGGCGTGCTATCAAAATAGAAGCATTGTTTGCGCAGGCCTGGGCCAGCTACCAGGCGCACTACCGCGCCATCAACGGCCAGTGTGCCCAGGTGTACCCCGGTGCGGACCAGGGTTTGCAGGCGCTGCGTGCGCGTGGCCTGCGCCTGGCCTGTCTGACCAACAAGCCCCATGCCTTTGCGGTGGATTTGTTGCACGCCAAGGGGCTGGCGGGGTATTTCGAGCATGTATTCGGCGGCGACAGCTTTGAGCGCAAGAAGCCCGACCCGCTGCCCCTGCGCAAAACCTGCGAGGCCCTGGGCACCCAGCCCGCGCGCACCCTGATGGTGGGCGACTCCAGCAACGATGCCCAGGCCGCCCGCGCGGCCGGCTGCCCGGTGGTGCTGGTGACCTATGGCTACAACCACGGCCAGAGCGCCCGCAGCGTGGATGCGGACGGCTGGGTGGATTCGCTCACGCAGCTGGCGTAGGTCTCTGTCAGGCCGCCAGGCGGCGCTGCGCACCTTGGCCCGGCAGTGTGGTTGGCGCAGGCGTGGGCGCAGGCGCCGCTGCTTGCTCCATGCGGCTGCGTGCCGCAGCGCTGCTGCCCGTGCCGGTGTGGAATACGGACATGGCCTGCACCAGTTGGGCGGCTTGGTTGCGCAGGCTGTCTGCGGCGGCAGCGCTTTCCTCGACCAGCGCAGCGTTCTGCTGGGTGGCCTGATCCATTTGCGTGATGGCTTCGCCCACCTGGGCCACACCCTGGCTTTGCTCGCTGCTGGCGGCGCTGATCTCGCCCATGATGTCGGTCACGCGGCGAATGGCGCCGACCACTTCCTGCATGGTGGCGCCTGCGCGGTCCACCTGGGCCGAGCCCGCCTCCACGCGTTCGGTGCTGGTGCTGATGAGTTGCTTGATTTCCTTGGCCGCCTCGGCGCTGCGCCCAGCCAGGCTGCGCACTTCGCTGGCCACCACGGCAAAGCCCCGGCCCTGCTCGCCTGCGCGCGCGGCCTCTACCGCGGCGTTGAGTGCCAGGATGTTGGTCTGGAAGGCGATGCCATCAATCACGCTGATGATGTCGGCAATCTTGCTGCTGGCTGCGCTGATGCCCTTCATGGTCTGCACCACCTCGGCCACCACCTCTCCGCCCTGCTGCGCCACGCTGGAGGCGTTGACCGCCAACTGGTTGGCCTGGCGTGCGTTGTCGGCGTTCTGGCGCACGGTGGAGCCCAGTTGCTCCATGGAGGCAGAGGTTTGCTCCAGCGCGCTGGCCTGTTGCTCGGTGCGGGCCGACAGGTCGTTGTTGCCCTGGGCGATCTCGTTGCTGGCGGTGGCCACGCCCTCGGCGTTGCGGCGCACGTCGCACACGATGGATGCGAGCTTGGCCTGCATGTGGGCCAGGGCCTGCAGCAGTTACCCGGTCTCGTCGCGCGCCGTGGTGGACAGCGGCTGGGTCAGGTCGCCGTCGGCAATTTTTTCGGCGGCGCGCATGCCCTGGCGCAGTGGGGTGACGATGGAGCGCGTCACCAGCCAGGCCATCAACGCCCCCAGCACGATGGCCACCAGGGCGCCCGCGCCCAGCAGTGTCTGGCTGGCGCTGGCCATGGTGGCCGTGTCCTGCTGGCTGGCGCTCAACTGGCTGGCCATGAAGGAGCGCAGCGCGTCCAGCGCCTGCAGGTACTTGTCGGCCAAGGGGCGCAGTTGCTGGTCCACCATGGCGGGAATGGTCGGCTCGCCGCCACGGTGCAGCTCGCGGATTTCCGTCAGCTTGGTGAGGTAGCTGTCGCGTGCGTTGGCAATGTCGGCCAGCAGGGCCTTGCCGCGGCTGTCCTGCACCAGTTCCTCGATGCGTTTGACCTTGCCCTCGGTGGCTGTCGCGGTGGCCTTCATCTCGTTGGTGAGCTGCTCCATGTAGGCGGTGTCGATGGCCTTGAGGAAGGCCTCGGTGCGCACCCAGTTCAGCCGGATGTCGGAGGCCCAGTCTTCGACCAGGGTGCGTTGCTCGATCTCGCGTGTGGCCACGCGTTCGCTGGCATCCTTGAGCACGCCAATGCGCCATATGCCGCCCATCGCAATCACGGCCGTGATCAACAGGATGACGCCAAAACCCAGGCCCAGGCGGGGGCCGACACGGAGGTTGCTGAAATTCATGGTGGTCTCGGGAAACGGGGAACGACAGGAGGGAGGGGAGGGCGCAAGGCCCTTGGAGCGCTGGGTCAGGGCGCCTGAAGGCAAGCGTAGAGCGTGAAGTCTGCGGGCGCTATTCGCGCAATCCTCTAGAAAATGTCTACCAGGCGACACCTGGTGCAGGGGCCAACAAAAAGACCTGCGCGCAGGCAGGTCTTGGTACGTGGCATGGGCGGGGCATCACTTGACGCCCAACATTGCGTCCTTGAGCTTCCAGTCGGCGGGGTTCTGGCCAAACCAGATCGACATCAAGGCCTTGTAGAAAGCGGGGTCCTTGAACGGTTCGGACTGCAGCTTGCCCTTGGCCCAGATGCTCAGGCCCTTGGCAGGGTCCCATTCCAGGGCGCACACATCGCCAGGGGCAAAGGATTTGTTGGCCGCGAAGATCTCACCCATCTTGATCATTCCCGGAATGATCTTGGACATCTCTGCCTTGCTGGTGTTGTCCTCAATGCCCCGGGTGAGCAGCTTGCCGAAGTCGGCCGAGTTGATTTCGCGCAGAAAGGTCATGGTCAGGCGCTTGGGGCCGGGGGCGGCCAGCAGCTCCTCCAGCGACTTGACGGGTTGCGTGGTGTACAGGTCGCCCACATACACCTTGAACGGGCCCTTGTAGCGTATGCCCGCGCCATTGAGTTGCAGCGTGGTGCCCGCAATCGAAATGCTGTCCTCTGAGGGACTTGCAAAATTCAAAACCGCAACATGGCGGAAACACTTCGGTGCTCAATATTTGAGCACTTTGCGGTTGTCAGGAAGAATGCGCAGCGCTATCGCATCGATTCCCCCGTGGGTGACCCGCAGTGCTCCCTCG
>JAKLLE010000031.1 GCA_023150295.1 Giesbergeria sp.
GCTGCAGCAAGCGGTGGTTACGCCGCCAGTGACGTATGGGGATGTCGTGAGCAAGAACACCGGGGAGAGCCAATCGGATACCATTGCTGGATGAAATAACAGTATCAATGGGGCTGCTGGAGCTAAATAGATACCCCTTACAAATGCACAGTATTCTGCGGCGATTGCTTGGGCACGCAAAGTACAAAGCCCGAACCGTTGCCAGTTCGGGCTTTGTCAAAGAGGCTTGGCGGCTGGCTTACTTGCGCGCTGGTGGCACATCGGTACAAGACCCATGCGCCACTTCCGCCGCCATGCCGATGCTCTCGCCCAGCGTGGGGTGCGGGTGGATGGTCTTGCCGATGTCCACCGCATCTGCACCCATCTCGATGGCCAGGGCAATCTCGCCGATCATGTCGCCCGCGTGGGTGCCGACCATGCCACCGCCCAGGATCTTGCCGTGGCCATGCGCCTCTGGTGAATCATCAAACAGCAGCTTGGTCACGCCTTCGTCGCGGCCGTTGGCAATAGCGCGCCCGGACGCCGTCCAGGGGAACAGGCCCTTTTTGACCTTGATGCCTTGGGCCTTGGCCTGGTCTTCGGTGAGGCCCACCCAGGCCACTTCGGGGTCGGTGTAGGCCACGCTGGGGATGACGCGGGCGTTGAAGGCGGCGGCTGCCAATTCCTTGTTGCCTTGTAGTTCACCGGCAATCACTTCGGCCGCCACATGGGCCTCGTGCACCGCCTTGTGCGCCAGCATGGGCTGGCCGACGATGTCGCCGATGGCGAAGATGTGGGGCACGTTGGTGCGCATCTGGATGTCGACGTTGATGAAGCCACGGTCCGTCACCGCTACGCCAGCTTTGTCGGCGGCAATCTTCTTGCCGTTGGGGGTGCGGCCTACGGCCTGCAGCACGAGGTCGTAGGTGCCTTCGCTCTTGGTACCGTCCAGGCCCTCGAACTGCACCTTGATGCCTTCGGGCGTGGCCTGGGCGCCCACGGTCTTGGTCTTGAGCAGGATGTTGTCGAAGCGGTGCTTGTTCATCTTCTCCCAGACCTTGACCAGATCGCGGTCCGCACCCTGCATCAGGCCGTCCATCATCTCGACCACGTCCAGGCGGGCGCCCAGCGTGCTGTACACCGTGCCCATTTCCAGGCCGATGATGCCGCCGCCGACGATGAGCATCTTTTGGGGCACGCCCTGCAGGGCCAGTGCGCCGGTGGAGTCCACCACGCGCGGATCGTCGGGCATGAAGGGCAGGCGCACGGCCTGGCTGCCTGCGGCGATGATGGCCTTCTTGAAAGCCACGACCTTCTTGCTGCCGGTCTTGTCCTGGCCGGTGCCGGTGGTTTCTTCCACTTCGAGGTGGTTGGCACCCACAAAGGCGCCGTAGCCACGCACGATGGTGACCTTGCGCATCTTGGCCATCTGGCCCAGGCCGCCGGTGAGCTTGGCGATGACCTTTTCCTTGTGGCCGCGCAAGGTGTCCACATTGACCTGGGGCGCGCCAAAATCGACACCTGCTGCCGAGAGGTGCGCCACTTCATCCATCACCGCCGCCACATGCAGCAGAGCCTTGCTGGGAATGCAGCCCACGTTGAGGCACACGCCGCCCAACTGGGCGTAGCGCTCCACCAGAACGACCTTCAGACCCAGGTCGGCGGCGCGGAACGCGGCACTGTAGCCGCCGGGGCCGCCGCCCAGCACCAGCACGTCGCAGTCCAGTTCGGCGCTGCCAGTGTAGCTAGATGCTTCAATTTTGATAGCTGCTTGCGCAGCACTGACGGGCGCTGGAGCCGTATTTTGCTCAATTTTTTGAGTGGCGGCGGGTGCGGGTGCCGACACCTCACCAGCCACCTCCAGCGTCAGCAACACGCTGCCCATGGCGACCTTGTCGCCCAGCTTTACCTTGAGCTCCTTGACCACGCCCGCGTGGCTGGACGGAATCTCCATGGAGGCCTTGTCGGACTCCACGGTGACCAGGCTTTGCTCGGCGCGGATGGTGTCGCCCACCTTGACGAGTACCTCGATCACGCCCACTTCGTCGAAGTCGCCGATGTCGGGGACTTGGATATCGATCACTGCCATGTTCATGTTCCTTTCACAGCAGGATGCGGCGGTAGTCCGCCAGGATTTGGCCCAGGTACACGTTGAAGCGTGCAGCGGCAGCGCCGTCGATGACGCGGTGATCCCAGGTGAGCGACAGCGGCAGCATGAGGCGCGGCACAAACTGCTTGCCGTCCCACACGGGCTCCATCTGGCTCTTGCACACGCCCAGAATGGCCACCTCGGGCGCGTTGATGATGGGCGTGAAGTAGCGCCCACCAATGCCGCCCAGGCTGGAGATGGTGAAGCAGGCGCCGCTCATGTCGGCCGGGCCCAGCTTGCCGTCTCTGGCCTTCTTGGCCAGCTCGCTCATTTCCTGGCTGATCTGGAAGATGCCTTTCTTGTCTGCGTCCTTCAGCACGGGAACCACCAGGCCATTGGGCGTATCCGCCGCAAAGCCGATGTGGAAGTACTGCTTGTACACCAGGCTGTCGCCGTCCAGGCTGCTATTGAAGTCGGGGAACTTCTTGAGCGCGGCCACGCAGGCCTTGATGAGGAACGCGAGCATGGTGACCTTGATGCCACTCTTCTCGTTTTCCTTGTTGAGCTGGACGCGGAACGCCTCCAGATCGGTGATGTCGGCGTCGTCGTGGTTGGTCACGGCGGGAATCACCACCGCGTTGCGCGTGAGGTTGGCGCCGCTGATCTTCTTGATGCGGCCCAGTTCCTTGCGCTCCACCGGGCCGAACTTGCTGAAGTCCACCTTGGGCCAGGGCAGCAGGTCCAGACCCACGCCCGTGCCGCCACCACCCGCCGGGGCCTTGGCGGCCTGGGCCTTGGTCTGCACGCTGCCGGTCATCACGCGCTGGGTGAAGGCCTGCACGTCCTCGTGCGAAATGCGGCCCTTGGGGCCGCTGCCCTGGACTTCGGCCAGCGGCACGCCCAGTTCGCGCGCAAACTTGCGCACCGAGGGGCTGGCGTGCGGCAGGCCGCCGGTGGGCGTGCCGGGCTGGTGCGCGGGCTCGGCCACCGCTGCGGCAGCCACAACAGGCGCCGGGGTGGCGGCTGCCGGCGCTGCCACCACGGCAGGCGCTTCTGTTTTGATAGCTTCTGGCGCTTGTTCTACGGGCGCTGGGGCCGTTTTTTGCTCGGAGTCCCGGGCGGGCGCGCCTGCGGCGTCGAGCACCAGCACCACCGAACCCTGCTTGACCTTGTCGCCCACCTGCACGCGCAGTTCCTTGACCACGCCCGCGTGGCTCGATGGGATCTCCATCGACGCCTTGTCCGACTCGACCGTGATGAGCGATTGCTCGGCCTTGACCGTGTCGCCCGCCTTGACGAGCAGTTCGATCACGCCCACTTCGTCGAAATCCCCGATGTCCGGGACCTGGATGTCCATCAGTGCCATGTTTGTCTCCAGCGTTGTTATGCGTACAGCGGGTTGGTCTTGTCGGCCTTGATGCCGTACTTGGTGATGGCATCGGCCACCTTGGCGGCGGGCACGCTGCCCTGCTCGCTCAGGGCCTTGAGCGCAGCCACGACGATGTAGTGGCGGTTGATCTCGAAGTGTTCACGCAGCTTGCTGCGGAAGTCGCTGCGGCCAAAGCCGTCGGTGCCCAGCACCTTGTAGCCGCGCCCTGCGGGGATGAAGGGGCGGATCTGCTCGGCGTAGCTCTTCATGTAGTCGGTGGAAGCCACCACCGGGCCCGCATGGCCACCCAACTGGCGTGCCACGAAGGACGTGCGCGGCGCTTCCAGCGGGTGCAGCAGGTTCCAGCGCTCGCAGTCCTGGCCTTCACGGGCCAGTTCATTGAAGCTGGGGCAGCTCCAGACATCGGCCTGCACGCCCCAATCGGCGGCCAGCAGGGTCTGGGCTTCCAGCGATTCGCGCAGGATGGTGCCCGAGCCCAGCAATTGCACGCGCTTGTCCCCCTCGGCACCCGGCTTGCACAGGTACATGCCCTGGATGATCTGCTCTTCGGTGCCAGCGCTCAGGCCGGGCATGGCGTAGTTCTCGTTGAGCAGGGTGATGTAGTAGTACACGTTTTCCTGCTTCTCCACCATGCGCTTCAAGCCATGGTGCAGGATCACCGCCACTTCGTGCGCGAAGGTGGGGTCGTAGCTCACGCAGTTGGGGATGGTGCCGGCCAGAATGTGGCTATGGCCGTCCTCGTGTTGCAGGCCCTCGCCGTTGAGCGTGGTGCGCCCCGAGGTGCCGCCCAGCAGGAAGCCGCGCGCCTGCATGTCGCCCGCCGCCCAGGCCAGGTCGCCGATGCGCTGGAAGCCGAACATGGAGTAGTACACGTAGAACGGCACCATGATGCGGTTGCTGGTGCTGTAGCTGGTGGCCGCCGCAATCCAGCTGGCCATGCCGCCCGCTTCGTTGATGCCTTCCTGCAGGATCTGCCCGGCCTTGTCCTCGCGGTAGTACATGACCTGGTCTTTGTCCACCGGGGTGTAGAGCTGGCCCTTGGGGTTGTAGATGCCGATTTGGCGGAACAGGCCTTCCATGCCGAAGGTACGGGCTTCGTCCACCAGGATGGGCACCACACGCGGGCCCAGGGCCTGGTCGCGCAGCAGTTGCGTCACGAATCGCACATAGGCCTGCGTGGTGCTGATCTCGCGGCCTTCGGCGGTGGGCTCCAGAATGGCCTTGAAGGTGTCGAGTGCGGGCACGGTGAACTGCTCGTCGGCCTTGGCGCGGCGCTTGGGCAGGTAGCCACCCAGGGCTTTGCGGCGCTCGTGCAGGTAGCGCATTTCGGGCGTGTCTTCGGCCGGCTTGTAGTAGGGCAGCTTGGGCAGTTCGCTGTCGGGAATGGGGATGCTGAAGCGGTCACGGATGTACTTGATGTCTTCGTCGCTGAGCTTCTTGGTCTGGTGCACGGTGTTCTTGCCTTCACCGGCCTTGCCCATGCCATAGCCCTTGACGGTCTTGACCAGCAACACCACGGGCTGGCCGGACTTGTTGTTGTGCGCAGCGTGGAAAGCGGCGTACACCTTCTCGGGCTGGTGGCCGCCACGGCGCAGCTCAAACACCTCTTCGTCGCTCATGTGCTCCACGAGCTTCAAGGTCTCGGGGTAGCGGCCAAAGAAGTTCTTGCGCACGAAGGCGCCGTCGTTGGCCTTCATGGCCTGGTAGTCGCCGTCCAGCGTTTCCATCATGAGCTGCTTGAGCTTGCCGCTCTTGTCGCGTGCCAGCAGCTCGTCCCAGCCCTTGCCCCAGATCAGCTTGATGACGTTCCAGCCCGAGCCACGGAATTCGCCTTCGAGCTCCTGGATGATCTTGCCGTTGCCTCGCACCGGGCCGTCCAGACGCTGCAGGTTGCAGTTGACAACGAAGATGAGGTTGTCCAGCCCCTCGCGTGCAGCCAAGCCGATGGCGCCCAGCGACTCGGGCTCGTCCATCTCGCCGTCGCCCATGAAGGCCCAGACCTTGCGGTTTTCGGTGTTGGCAATGCCGCGGGCGTGCAGGTACTTGAGGAAACGCGCCTGGTAAATGGCCATCAGCGGCCCCAGGCCCATCGACACGGTGGGGAACTGCCAGAACTCGGGCATCAGCTTGGGGTGCGGGTAGCTGGAAAGGCCCTTGCCATCCACCTCCTGGCGGAAGCTGTCGAGCTGCTCCTCGGTCAGGCGCCCTTCCAGGAAGGCGCGTGCGTAGATGCCGGGCGCGCTGTGGCCCTGGATGTAAAGGCAGTCACCGCCATGGTTTTCGCTCTCGGCGTGCCAAAAGTGGTTGAAGCCCGCACCCAGCATGGACGCCAGCGAGGCGAAGGAGCCAATGTGGCCGCCCAGGTCGCCGCCGTCGGCAGGGTTGAGGCGGTTGGCGCGCACCACCATGGCCATGGCGTTCCAGCGCATGTAGGCACGCAGGCGCTTTTCGATGGCGATGTTGCCGGGGCAGCGCGCCTCTTGCTCGGGCTCGATGGTGTTCACATAGCCGGTATTGGCCGAGAACGGCAGGTCGATGCTGTTCTGCCGTGCATGCTCCAGCAATTGCTCCAGCAGGTAGTGGGCGCGCTCGGGGCCCTCTTTCTCGATGACGGCGGCCAAGGCCTCCATCCATTCGCGGGTTTCCTGTTGGTCGGCGTCGTTGGCGGCGGGGGCCCCTGTGGCAGTGTCTTGCTGGGCGGACATGCGCGTCTCCTCGGGTTGTGGTGGTGGCAATTTAGTGGGTTCACTCCATTTTTGCACAGTTTTTTATTTTTTCAAATAGCGCCACTCAATTTTGTATTGTGAAATTCAGAGAAATTCATGCCTCGGCTTCCAAGGAGGCAAACACCCCCTCCTCTACACTTGAGGACATGGCACAAACCACGCCGCAGCCCCTTTCTTCCAATGCCCCCGCGACCCTCGTTCAACGCTGGCGCGCCTGGTGGCGCAGCCTGTCGCCGGTTCGGCAAGACCGCTTTGCCGCCCTGGCCCCCCTGGCGGCCGTTCTTTTGTTCATGGCGGCCATCGTGGCGGCGTTCTGGTACCTGCGCGTGGAAGAAGGCGAGCGCGAGCAGGAGGCGCTGCGCCGCGATCTGGAATACGCCCAGCAGCGTGTGCGCCTGCGCCTGCTGGAGCGCCAGGAACAACTCATGCGCATCGCGCGCGACTTGGCCAACCAGGACATGGAGCGCACGCAGTTCGACCAGCGCGCGGAAACCTTGGTCAGCCAGTACCCCGAGCTCCAGTCCGTCACCTGGATCGACGATCGTGGCCAGGTCCGCGCCACCCATTCCGCACCCACCATTGCAGGCAGCCAGGTACGTGTGGCGGGCGAGGCATTGCAGGCCGGCAGCCTGACCGCCGACACTTACGCCCTCACGCGGGACCTGCAACAGCCGGTGTACGTGCAGCCCGAATCCAGCGCCAACGCCCCGGCCCCCTTGCTGCAGTTGCATGTGCCCATGAACGTGCAGGGCAAGTTTGCGGGCGTGGTGCTGGGCGAATACTCCATCGACAGCCTGCTGCGCTACGCGACCCCCACCGAAGTGCTGGCGCGCTACGCCGTCACGCTGATCGACCAGAACCGCCAGGTGCTCGCGGGCACGCCCTTGCAGCCGCGCGGACGCGCCGCGCAGTGGATGCCCTGGAGCGCCAAGGCCAACGAGTACGAAGTGCCCGTGTCCCCCGTGGGCAATGGCCTGGTGCTGCGCGCGCAGGCCTACCGCACCTCCCTGGGCGTGGTGGGCAGCGGCCTGTTCTGGCTGGTGGGCACGCTCAGCGCCATGACGGCCTGGATGCTGATTGCCACCTGGCGCCACACACGCCGGCGCATGCAGGCCCAAAACGCGCTGGTGATGGAAACCAACTTCCGCCGTGCCATGGAAAACTCCGTGCTCACCGGCATGCGCGCCCTGGACCTGCAAGGCCGCATCACCTACGTCAACGCTGCGTTCTGCCAGATGACGGGCTGGAGCGAAGCCGAGCTGGTGGGCCAGCTGCCACCGTTCCCGTACTGGCCCGAATCGGAGTACGACAACCTGCACGCCCGCCTGAAGGAAGAACTCAGCGGCAAGACCGTTCCCGGCGGCTTCCAGGTGCGTGTGCGGCGCAAGAACGGCACCTTGTTCGATGCCCGGCTGTACGTGTCGCCCCTGATCGACGCTCACGGCCAACAGACGGGCTGGATGACATCGATGACCGACATCACCGAGCCCAACCGCATCCGTGAGCAGCTCAGTGCCTCGCACGAGCGCTTCACCATCGTGCTCGAATCGCTGGATGCCTCGGTCTCGGTGGCACCGCTGGGCAGCGAGGAGCTGCTGTTCGCCAACAAGCTGTACCGCCAGTGGTTCGGCTCGCACACCGGGGGCCACCTGCAACTGGTGGCGCAGGCCGGCGTGCTGCCCACAGCCCCTGCGAGCGCCGAGGACGAAGACGGCCTCATGGGCCTGCCCACCTCCACGCTGACCAGCGCCAGTTCTGAAAACGCCGAAATTTTCCTGCCCGAACTGGGCAAATGGCTGGAGGTGCGCTCGCGCTACCTGAGCTGGGTGGACGGGCGCCTGGCGCAGATGGTGATCGCCACCGACATCACCCCGCGCCGCCTGGCCGAGGAGCAGAGCGCACGCCAAACCGAGCGCGCCCAATCGGTCAGCCGCCTCATCACCATGGGCGAGATGGCCTCCAGCGTGGCGCACGAGCTGAACCAGCCGCTCACGGCCATCAGCAACTACTGCAGCGGCATCATCTCGCGCATCCGCTCGGGCAACATCACCGAGGAAGCCCTGCTCACCGCGATGGAGAAAACCGCGCACCAGGCCCAGCGCGCGGGGCAGATCATCCAGCGTATCCGCGATTTCGTGAAAAAAAGCGCCCCCAACCGCCAGCTGGCCGATGTGCCCACCATGGTGAGCGAAGCCGTGGAGCTGGCCGAAATCGAGCTGCGCCGCCACAACGTGCGCCTGACGCACTACGTGGCCGCGCGCCTGCCGCAGGTGATGGCCGACTCCATCCTGATCGAGCAGGTGCTCATCAACCTGATGAAGAACGGCGCCGAATCCATCGCCCAGGCCCAGCGCCCGCTGTCCAACCGCAGTGTGGAGCTGCGCGTGGTGCCGCGCCAGGTGGAAGGCCAGGACGGCGTGGAGTTTTCCGTACAGGACACCGGCAAGGGGCTGCCCCAAGAGGTGCAGGACCGGCTGTTCGAGGCCTTCTTCTCGACCAAGACCGAAGGCATGGGCATGGGGTTGAACCTGTGCCGCAGCATCGTCGAGTCCCACCAGGGCCGGATGCAGGCAGAGAACCTCTACAATGGGCCGGAGGTCACGGGCTGCCGGTTTTCCTTCTGGCTGCCCCTCGCTGCGCCTGCCAACGACACGGCAGACACCGTGGCAAACGCACACCCCCCAAGGACAAACGCATGAGCTTGATTCCCAAAAAAGGAACTGTGTATGTCGTCGATGACGACGAGGCCGTTCGCGATTCGCTGCAATGGCTGCTGGAAGGCAAAGATTACCGGGTGCGCTGTTTTGATTCGGCCGAGTCCTTTCTCTCGCGCTACGACCCGCGCGAAGTCGCCTGCCTGATCGTGGACATCCGCATGGCCGGCATGACCGGCCTGGACCTGCAGGACCGACTGATCGAACGCAAATCCCCCCTGCCCATCGTCTTCATCACCGGCCACGGCGACGTGCCCATGGCGGTCGATACGATGAAGAAAGGCGCGCTGGACTTCATTCAAAAGCCCTTCAACGAAGACGCGCTGGTCAACCTGGTGGAGCGCATGCTCGACGTGGCGCGCCAGTCCTTTGCGGGCTACCAACAGGCCGCCAGCCGCGAAGCGCTGCTGGCCAAGCTGACCAGCCGCGAGGCGCAGGTGCTGGAGCGCATCGTCGCCGGGCGCCTGAACAAGCAGATCGCCGACGACCTGGGCATCAGCATCAAGACCGTGGAAGCGCACCGCGCCAACATCATGGAAAAGCTGGGCGCCAACACCGTGGCCGACCTGCTCAAGATCGCCCTGGGCCAAGCCGCAGCCAAGGCCTGATTTGCTATTGTTTTGATAGCTGCTAGCGCTTTACCCATAAGCGCCAGAGGCCATTTTTATTGATGATTTCATCATGACAGCCCAACTGATCGACGGCAACGCCCTCTCCCGCCAACTGCGCTCCGACGTGGCCGAGCGCGCCCTCGCCCTCAAGGCCAAAGGCGTGACCCCCGGCCTGGCCGTGGTGCTGGTGGGGGACAACCCGGCCAGCCAGGTCTATGTGCGCAACAAGGTCAAGGCCTGCCATGACGCCGGGCTGCATTCGGTGCTGGAGCAGTACCCCGCCGACCTGAGCGAAGCCGAGCTGCTGGCGCGCGTGGAGGCCCTGAACAACGACCCGGCCATCCACGGCATCCTGGTGCAGTTGCCGCTGCCCGCGCACATCGACGCGCAAAAGGTCATCGAGGCCATCTCGCCCGCCAAGGACGTGGACGGCTTCCACATCGCCAGCGCCGGCGCGCTGATGACCGGCATGCCCGGCTTCTGGCCCTGCACGCCCTATGGCTGCATGAAGATGCTCGAATCCATCGGCTACGAGCTCAAGGGCAAGCACGCCGTGGTCATCGGCCGCAGCAACATCGTGGGCAAGCCCATGGCACTGATGCTGCTGGCCCAGGACGCCACGGTCACTGTCTGCCATTCGCGCACCAAGGACCTCAAGGCGCAAACGCTGCAGGCCGACGTGATCGTCGCCGCCGTGGGCAAGCGCAACGTGCTGACGGCCGACATGGTCAAGCCCGGCGCCGTGGTGCTGGACGTGGGCATGAACCGCAACGACGAAGGCAAGCTCTGCGGCGACGTGGACTTCGACGGCGTAAAAACCGTGGCCAGCCACATCACCCCCGTACCCGGCGGCGTCGGCCCCATGACCATCACCATGCTGCTGGTCAACACGCTGGAAGCCGCCGAACGCGCGGCGGCCTGATCGCCACGATTCACAAATTCCATGGCCCTGCGCCTTGAAGCGGGCGCAGTCGGCCGTACCATCAGGGCCATGAGCAATCCTCTTCTCGACTTTTCTGGCCTGCCCCTGTTCGACCGCATCCGGCCGGAGCATGTGGCACCTGCCATCAACACCCTGCTGGCCAAGGCCAATGCCGCGCTGGAGACGGTGACGGCCAGCGACTTCCCCGCGCGCTGGGACGCCATTGCCAAGGTCTTGGACGTGGCCACCGAGGAGCTGGGCCGCGCCTGGGGCGCCGTCAGCCACCTCAACAGCGTGATGGACACGCCCGAGCTGCGCGCCGCCTACAACGAGGCCCTGCCGCGCGTCACCGAGTTCTGGACCCGCCTGGGTGCCGACGAGCGCCTGTATGCCAAATACAAGGCCATCGATCCGAACAGCGTGAACGCCGAACAGGCCCAGGCGCTCAAGAACGCCATCCGCAACTTCGTGCTCTCGGGCGCCGAGCTGACCGGCGCCGCCAAGCAGCGCTACGCCCAGATCCAGGAGCGCATGGCCGAGCTGCAGCAGAAGTTCAGCGAGAACACGCTGGACGCGACCGACGCCTTTGCCTATTACGCCACCGAACCCGAGCTCGATGGTGTGCCCGAGGACGTGCGCCAGGCCGCCCGCGCCGCCGCCCAGGCCGAGGGCCAGGACGGCTTCAAGCTCACGCTGAAAATGCCCTGCTACCTGCCGGTGATGCAGTTCGCCACCAGCAGCGCACTGCGCGAGCGCCTGTACCGCGCCTACACCACGCGCGCCTCCGACCAGGCCGAGGGCGATGCCACGCGCTTTGACAATGGCGCACTGATCCGGGAAATCCTGGCACTGCGCCAGGAAGAAGCGCAGTTGCTGGGCTATGGGAGCTTTGGCGAAGTCTCCGTGGTGCCCAAGATGGCCGAATCACCCACCCAGGTGGTCGGCTTCCTGCGCGACCTGGCCCAGCGCGCGCGCGTCCACGCCGAAAAGGACGTGGCCGACCTGCGCGCCTTTGCCGCAGAGCACCTGGGCCTCTCCAACCCACAGGCCTGGGACTGGCCCTACATCTCCGAAAAGCTCAAGGAGGCGCGCTATGCCTTCAGCGAGCAGGAGGTCAAGCAGTACTTCACTACGCCGCGCGTGCTCGCCGGGCTGTTCCACATCATCGAGACGCTGTTCGAGGTGACCATCCGCAGCGACCAGGCGCCCGTGTGGCACCCCGCCGTGGCGTTCTACCGCATCGAGCGCGGCGGCCAGCTCGTGGGCCAGTTCTACCTGGATCAACCCGCCCGCCCCGGCAAACGCGGCGGCGCCTGGATGGACGACGTGCGCACGCGCTGGCTGCGCCCCGACACCGGCCAGTTGCAAACCCCGGTGGCGCACCTGGTGTGCAACTTTGCCGACGGGGTGGACGGCAAGCCCGCACTGCTCACGCACGACGACGTGATCACCCTGTTCCACGAGTTTGGCCACGGCCTGCACCACATGCTCACACAGGTGAGCGAGCGCGACGTTTCAGGCATTGGCGGCGTGGAGTGGGACGCGGTCGAGCTGCCCAGCCAGTTCATGGAAAACTTCTGCTGGGAATGGGGTGGGCTGCAGCGCATGACAGCGCACGTGGACACGGGCGCACCGCTGCCCCGCGCGCTGTTCGACAAGATGCTGGCGGCCAAGAACTTCCAGAGCGGCATGCAGACGCTGCGCCAGATCGAATTTGCGCTGTTCGACATGCTGCTGCACACCGAGCACGACCCGGCACAGGACTTCCTGCCCCTGCTCGACCTGGTGCGCTCGGAGGTTGCCGTGCTGCAGCCGCCCGCCTTCAGCCGCACGGCGCACACCTTCAGCCACATCTTTGCCGGGGGGTACGCTGCCGGGTACTACAGCTACAAATGGGCCGAGGTGCTCTCCGCCGACGCCTATGCCGCGTTCGAGGAAACCGCCCAACCCGACGGCAGCCACCACCCCGACACGGGCCGCCGCTACCGCGAAACCATCCTCGAAGCTGGAGGCAGCCGCCCGGCCATGGAATCCTTCAAGGCCTTCCGTGGTCGCGAACCGAGCTTGGATGCGCTGCTGCGCCACCAGGGCATGGCATGATAAAAAGTGAGCTGGCTGCGCTTGTCATCATTGGTTTTCAGGCACTTTTATGCCTTGAACACCCGTGAATCAAGCGCAAGCAGCTATCCATATTGAAGCAAACCCACCGGAGGCCCCATGTCCGTTGCCCGCCTTGCCGCCCTCGCCGCCTGCGCCACCGGCGCATTGCTAGCCACCGCCACACAGGCCCAGCAGGTACACCGCATCGTGGGCCCTGACGGCAAGGTCACCTTTTCGGACCGTGCGCCCGAAGACAAGAAGGCCCAGAGCACCGTGCTCTCCACCGCGTCCGGCGGCGCCGCCAGCAACCCGGCCCTGCCCTCTGAGCTGCGCCAGGTTGCCAGCCGCTTTCCGGTGACGCTGTACACCGGTGAGAGCTGCAGCCCCTGCCAGCAAGCCCGCCAACTGCTGGTGCAGCGCGGCGTTCCCTTCACGGAGCGCAGCGTCAACACCAACGACGACCTGGACGCCCTGCGCCGCCTCAGCGGGGAATCCGCCCTGCCCTTTGGCACCATCGGGCGCCAGCAGCTCAAGGGCTTTTCCGACGCGGAGTGGACACAGTACCTCGACGCAGCGGGCTACCCCGCGCAATCGCGCCTGCCCAAGGGTTACACACAGCCCGCCGCCACGCCCCTGGCACCCGCCAAGGCCCCGACAGCATCGGCGCCCGACGCGCCGCAGGAAGCCGCGTCCGCACCCACTGGGCGTCCGCGGCGCCAGGCACCGCCACCTCCGCCCCCTGGTGCGCCCACGCCCTCCAACCCAGCGGGCATCCGCTTTTGAAGGCAGGGTTCAGAAGTTCAGGGTCTTGACGCCCTGGGCCGTGCCCAGAAGGCAGACCTGCGCTTTCTGGTGCGCAAAAATACCGACCGTCACCACACCGGGCCACTGGTTGATCTCCGATTCCAGCGCCAGCGGGTCGGTGATCTGCAAACCCGTCACATCCAGAATGTGCTGACCGTTGTCCGTCACCAGGGGCTGGCCGTCCTTCAGGCGCAGCGTGGCCTGGCCGCCCAGCGCCGCAAAGCGCCGCGCCACATGGGCCGTGGCCATGGGGATCACCTCCACGGGCAGCGGAAAGCGGCCCAGCGTATCCACCAGCTTGGACTCGTCGGCAATGCAGACAAACTGGCGTGCCAGCGCGGCCACGATCTTCTCGCGCGTGAGCGCCGCACCGCCGCCCTTGACCATGTGACCCTGGCCGTCGATCTCGTCGGCGCCGTCGATGTACACGCCCAGTTGCTCCACCTCGTTGGCATCCAGCACAGCAATGCCGATGGCGCGCAGGCGCTCGGTGCTGGCCACCGAACTGGACACCGCGCCGCGCACCTGGTCCTTGACCGTGGCGAGAGCATCGATGAACTTGTTGACCGTGGAGCCCGTGCCCACGCCCACAATGTCGCCGGGCACGATGTAGCGCAGCGCAGCCTGGCCGACCAGGGCCTTGAGTTCGTCTTGGGTCAGGGGGGTAGATGTCGTCATGGGAGAAAATCGGGGGTGAACCCTGAATTATCCCCATGTCACTGATCCCCTACGCCCTCACCCGCCCCTTTCTGTTCGGCCTGGACCCCGAAGCCGCCCACGACCTGACCATGGACATGCTCGCGCGTGGCCAGGGCACGCCGCTGCAATGGGCCTGGTGCAATGAAACGGTACACGACCCCATCGAGCTGGCGGGCCTGCGCTTTCCCAACCGCGTGGGCCTGGCCGCCGGGCTGGACAAGAACGCGCGCTGCATCGACGCGCTGGGTGCCATGGGCTTTGGCTTTGTCGAGGTCGGCACCGTCACGCCCAAAGGGCAACCCGGCAACCCCAAGCCGCGCATGTTCCGCCTGCCCGAGGCACGCGCACTCATCAACCGCCTGGGCTTCAACAACGACGGGCTGGACGCCTTTCTGCACAATGTGCAGCAGGCCCAGTTCCGCCGCCAGCAAAAGCACCCCATGCTGCTGGGCCTGAACATCGGCAAGAACGCCGCCACACCCATCGAGGACGCCACGCGCGATTACCTCACCTGCCTGGACGGCGTGTACCCGCATGCCGACTACGTCACCGTCAACATCAGCTCCCCCAACACCAAGAACCTGCGCGCGCTGCAAAGCGACGCAGCGCTCGACGGCCTGCTGGAAGCGATTGCCGAGCGCCGCGAGCAACTGGCACAGCAGCACGCCCGCGCCGACGGCACGCAGCGGCGCGTGCCCTTGTTCGTGAAAATCGCTCCCGACCTGGACGAAGACCAGGTCGCCGTGATCGCCGCCACCCTGATGCGCCACGGCATGGACGGCGTGGTGGCCACCAACACCACCATCGGTCGCAGCGCCGTGCAGGGCATGCGCCACGCCGAGGAAACCGGCGGCCTGAGCGGCGCCCCGGTGCTGGAGCCGAGCAACAAGGTGATCCGCCTGCTGCGCGCCACTCTAGGCAACGGCTTCCCCATCATCGGCGTGGGCGGCATCCTGAGCGCAGAAGACGCACTGAGCAAAATCCGCGCGGGCGCGGACGTGGTGCAGATCTACACCGGTCTGATCTACGAAGGCCCGGCGCTGGTGCAGCGCGTGGCCAGGGCGATCAAGGCGGCAGGTTAACGCCCGCCCCGCAACTGCATCAACAGCGGCAGAACCACACCCGCCCAGCGCACCAGGCGGCGCGGGCCGGCCACGGCGGCGCCGGCGGCCACCAAGGCCAGGGCCAGGGGGTGGTCCTTGGCAAAGGCCAGCGCGCGCTGGGCCAGGGGTTCGGCGGCATTCATCGCGGCTTGCTGGCGGGCCAGTTCGCGTTCTTGCTGCCGCTCCTGGCGGCGCGCGCGCAGGCGCTGGCGCTGGGCAGCCATGCGTTCGCGCAGTTGGCCCTTGCGCTCGGCAATGCTCTGGGGCGTGAGTGGGAGGCTGGGCTCGGTCACAACTGCTCCTTGATCTCGCGCCAGTCGCGCAGCAATTCCTCGCGCGTCAGCGCAAAGGCATTGCTGGCGGCGTTGGCCACACGCACCAGGGCCGCCAGCGCCACCCCCCAGGCCAGCAGCCAGCCCACGGCCAGCAGCCAGGCCACCAGGGTGCGGTGCGGGCTGTCCCAGAACTGCACCAGTAGCGCCACGGACAACAGCGTCAGCGCCACCACCATGAGTGCACCCACGGCCAGCGTGAGCAGCAGCAACTGGCGCAGGCGGGCCTTTTGCTCATGCCATTCCAGCCGGGCCAGTTCGGCGCGGTCCTCGATGGCGATGGCGCCTTCCAGCGCGGCGGCACGCCAGCGCAGGACGAAGGCTTCCAGACCCAGCAGCGAGATCCAGTTCATGCGTTCAGCGGCGTGCCAGAAGGAAACCCACCAGCGCGCCCACCGCCAGCGCGGCACCGGCCACGCGCCAGGGTTCGTCGTGCGCATAGCGGTCGGCGGCACGGGCGGCGTCCTTGGCCTGGTTGGCGGCTTCCTGGGCGGCGCGGATGGCGGCATCGCGCACGTTGTGCATGCCCTCGTCCAGGCGGTCACGCAGTGCCTTGATCTCGGGCACGCTGTCCAGGTTCTTGTTGGCCATGAGCGTGCGCATTTCGGAAACAAGCTTTTCCAGTTCGGTCTGGGTGCTGTGCAGGGAATCGGTGGTCTGAGTCGTCATACATGCCTTTCGGTGGAACGTTGGAAACTATGCATGCCACACAACACAGGGCTGTGCGCCAGAGTGGCTCATCTTAACGATCCCCACAGCACCCAGCGTAAAAAACTGTGGCCCACGCAAGGACATCAGGCCACGATTTGCGCCACGTGCTCACCCAGGGCCAGTGCGCTGGTGAGCCCCGGCGACTCGATGCCAAACAGGTTGACCAGGCCCGGCACGCCATGCGCGGCAGGCCCCTGGACCACGAAGTCGGTGATGGCGGCCCCTTGCGCATCGAACACCTTGGGCCGTATGCCCGCGTAACCAGGCTCCAGCGCCCCGTCGCGCAGACCGGGCCAGTACTTGCGCACCTCGGCGTAGAAGGCCTGGCCGCGTGCCGGGTCCACGGCCAGGTCGTCGGGCGCATCCACCCACTGCACGTCGGGCCCAAAGCGTGCCTGGCCGCCCAGATCCAGCGTCAGGTGCACGCCCAGGCCAGCGGCCTCGGGCACGGGGTAGATCAGGCGCGAGAACGGAGCGCGGCCCGCCAGGGTGAAGTAGTTGCCCTTGGCGTAGCGCGGCTGCGGCACATGCACAGCGTCCAGCCCCCGGGTGTTGCGCGCCAGTGCGGGTGCGGCCAGCCCGGCGGCGTTGACCACCGTGGCAGCCTGCAGGTGCGTGCCATCATTTACTATGATATTCATAGCGCTTTGCGCATATTCCATGAGCGCTACAGCCGAATTGACTGCCAATATTCCTCCGGCCTGCTCGACATCGGCCAGCAGGCCCAGCATCAGCGCATGGCTGTCCACAATGCCGGTGTCGGGCGAGTGCAATGCGGCCACGCATTCGAGGGCGGGCTCCAGGGCACGCGCCTCGTCGTGCTCCAGCCATTGCAGTGCCACGCCATTGCCCAGTGCATGCGCCTGCACGGCGCGCAGGGATTCGCGCTGCGCATCGGCGGTGGCCACCACCAGCTTGCCGCAGCGCTGGTGGGGAATGGCGCGCTCGGCGCAATAGGCGTACAGCAGCTCGCGCCCCTGCACGCACAGCCGCGCCTTGAGCGAACCCTGCGGGTAGTACAGCCCGGCGTGGATGACCTCGCTGTTGCGCGCACTGGTGCGTGTGCCAAAGGTGTGGGCGGCTTCCAGCACCAGCACCTCGCGCCCGCGCAGGGCCAGCGCGCGGGCCACGGCCAGGCCCACCACGCCTGCGCCGACCACCACGCAATCGACTTGCTCTGCCATGGTGGGTCAGCCCTCAAAGCCTTCGAGCACGTTTACCGCGTTGGCGCCCAGCTCGGCCGCGGCATAGCCGCCCTCCAGCACGAACACGGTGGGCAGGCCCAACTGCGCCAGCCGCTGCCCCAGGCGCAGGAAATCCGCCGAGGCCAGGGCAAAGCGCGAGATCGGGTCGCCCTCGAACGTATCGAGCCCGAGCGAGACCACCAGCGCGCCGGCGCCGAAGTCCGCGATGCGCGTGCAGGCCTGCTCCAGCGCGGCAAACCAGGCCTGCACATTGCTGCCTGCCGCCAGCGGCAGGTTCAGGTTGCAGCCCGCCCCGGCGCCCTCGCCCGTTTCATCGGCGTGGCCCAGGTAGAACGGGTATTCGGTGCGCGGATCGCCATGGATGCTGACGAACAGCACGTCGGCGCGGTCGTAGAAGATGCTTTGCGTGCCGTTGCCGTGGTGGTAGTCCACGTCGAGCACGGCCACGCGGGCCGCGCCCTGGTCGCGCAGCCACTGCGCGGCCGCGGCGGCGTTGTTGAGCAGACAGTAGCCGCCCATGAAGTCCGGCCCCGCATGGTGGCCCGGCGGGCGTGTGCAGCAAAAAGCCGCACGCGCACCGGCCGCCACGCGCGCCGCCGCGCTGGCGGCGGCATCGGCCCCGGCCTTGGCGGCCTGCCAGCTGCCCGCGGCCAGCGGCGTGCCGTTGTCCATGGAATACAGGCCCAGCTTGGCGACGAAGTTGTCCGGCTCGATGTCGCTGCGCAGCGTGCGCACGGGCCAGACCGAGGGGAAGGGTTGCACCTGGGCATTGGCCGGGTCCAGCGCCAGCCATTGCGTCCACGCCGTCTGCAGGAACTGCAGGTAGCGCGGCGCATGGATGCGTGCGAGCACGGCGCTGCTGTCCTGGTCGGGCGCCAGCAGCGCGTGGCCGCGCTCGGTCAGGCGGGCCTCGACATAGTCGGCGCGTGCGGGCTTCTCGAAGCACGGCACGCGCTCGCCCCGGAAGAACTCATGCACCGGGGCGTGCAGGTGGTGCAGCGGGTTGTGGAAGGTGATCATGCGCCGAGTGTAAAAGCCGGCGCCAACCAGTTACGCGATTTCAGCCCAAGGCAGGGGCCGAGCGCCGTCTGCAAACAGCGGGTGCGCCTGCGCCTCCTCCAGCGTGAGCACCGGGGTCACGCAGGCATCCGCCTGCGCGAAGCGTTCGCCCCACACGGCCAGTGGCTGCGAGGCCACGAGTTGCGCCACCTCGGCGCGCAGGGCTGCGCAGTCGGCCGAGCCCGGCAGCTGCCCGCGCTGCCAGTGGCGCTGCACCCAGTCGGGGCGCTCAAAGACTTCGCACGCCACCTTCCAGAACTTGAACTCCAGTGCGCCCACGGCCAGGTGGCGGCCATCCTGCGTGGCGTAGAAGTTGTAGCAGGGCAGCACGCCATTGAGCAGATCCTCGCCCGCGCCGGGGCGGCGCCCCAGCAGCGGTGCCAGCATGGCGCCCGTGGCCTTGGGCATGACCAGTTGGGCGTGCAGGCCGTGGACCATGCTCACGTCCAGGTGTCTGCCCTGGCCCGTACGCTGCATCTCGAACACGGCCGCCAGCACGGCGATGCAGGCCATGGCGCTGCCGCCCGCCAGGTCGCCCCACTGCACGTTGGACAGTGCCAGCTCACCCGTGGGCGCGCGCATCTGGTCCAGCACGCCTGACAGCGCCATGAAGTTGAGGTCGTGCCCCGCCTTCTGCGCCCAGGGGCCGTGCTGGCCGTAGCCGGTGATGGACACCATCACCAGGCGCGGGTTCAGCGCGTGCAGCGTGGCCGCATCCAGCCCCAGGCCCTGCAGCACGCCGGGGCGGAAGCTGTCGAGCAGCACGTCGGCCTCCTGCACCCAGGTGCGCAGGCGATCCAGGTCGGCGCTGCTGCGGAAGTCGATCGTGCGGCATTCCTTGCCGTGGTTGAGCGCCTCGAACAATGCCGCCAACGGCCGCGCCGGGTCACCCTCGGGCGGTTCCACCTTGACGATGGCGGCACCCAGGTCGGCCAGCAGGCGCGTGGCGAACGGCCCCGGCAGGTTGCGCGTGAGGTCGAGCACGCGCAGGCCGGACAGCAGTGGTGGCACATCCATGCCCATCACAACCCCATCTGTTTCGCGATGATTTCGTTCATGATCTCGTGCGTGCCGCCACCGATCGAGAGGATGCGGTTGTCGCGGTACAGGCGCTCGACCAGCGACTCGCGCATGTAGCCCATGCCGCCAAAGATCTGCACCGCCTCGTCGGTCACCATGGTGGACACCGAGGTGGCGAAGTTCTTGGCCATGGAGACCTCGGCGATCGCCGACTCGCCCGCCTGCATGCGCGCGGCGCAGCGGTAGGTGTACTCCCGCGCCACGTTCACCTGCGTGGCCATCTCGGCCAGCTTGTGGCGGATGACCTGGTGCTTGGACAGCGGCTTGCCGAAGGTGGTGCGCTCCTTCACGTAGGCCAGGCATTGCTCCAGCGCGAGCTGGGCCGTCATGTAGGCCATGATGGCCAGGCTCAAGCGCTCGGCCTGGAAGTTGGCCATGATGGTGAAGAAGCCCGAGTTCTCCGGCCCCAGCAGGTTTTCTGCGGGCACACGGCAGTCCTGGAAGAACAGCTCGGCCGTATCAGACGCCCACCAGCCCATCTTCTTCAGGTTGCGCCCCACGGTAAAGCCCGGGGTGTCCTTCTCGATGAGCAGCAGCGACACGCCGCCAAAGCCCGCCTCGCCTGTGCGCACGGCCACCGTGTAGTAGTCGGCGCGCGTGCCCGAAGTGATGAAGGTCTTGGAGCCGTTGACCACGTAGTGGTCGCCGTCGCGCACCGCGCGGGTCTTGAGGTTGGCCACGTCCGAGCCGCCGCTGGGCTCGGTGATGGCCAGGGCGATGATCTTCTCGCCCGCCAGCACCTGCGGCACGATGCGTGCCTTCAGCGCCTTCGAGCCCGTGCGCCAGACCGGCGGCAGGCCGATGTCCAGCGAGCCCAGGCTGGCAACAAAGCCGCCCGAGCCGCTGCGCATCAGTTCCTCGCTGGCCGCCACCTTCAGGAACACATCCTGCTCGCCAGACCCGCCAAACTCGGTCGGATGGCCGATGCTCAGCAGGCCCAGGCCGCCCGCCTGTGGGTAGATCTCGCGCGGGAAAGCGCCCGCCTCTTCCCATTCGTCAATGTGCGGCTTGACGGCCTCGTTGACGAAGCGGCGCATGGTGTCGCGCACCATGCCGTGCGTTTCGTTGAAGTAGTCGACGTAAACGCTGCTCAATGCCTTGTCACGCATCCTCGAACCTCCGGTTTTCCTGCGCCATCTGAACCAGAATGGCCGCAGGCTCAAAGCGCGCGCCATGCTGCTGTGCCAGTTCGCGCGAGCGCGCTACGAAGCGCTGTACGCCCATGGCGTTGATGAACTGCAGCGCCCCGCCCTGGTGCGGTGCGAAGCCCCAGCCGAAAATGGATCCGATGTTCGCGTCAGCCACCGAGCGCACCACGTTTTCCTCGAAGCAGCGCGCGGCCTCGTTGGCCTGGATGAACATCAGCCGGTCCACCAGCTCTTGCTGCGTGGGCTGGTCGGCGCGCGGCGGGTAGAGCGTGGTCAGCTCCGGCCACAGGTTTTTTTCCTTGCCCTGGTAGTCGTAAAAGCCTTTACCGGCCTTCTTGCCGACACGGCCCATCTCGGCGCACAGCGTGCGCAGCACCGCCTCGCCGGGGTGCGTGGGGTAGGTCTTGCCTTCGGCCTCCAGGTCGCGGCGCGTCTGGTCGCTCACATGCAGCGACAGGCTCAGCGAGACCTCATCCTGCAGGGCCAGCGGCGACATGGGCATGCCCGCCTTGACGCCCGCCACCTCGATGGAGCGCGGATGCACCCCCTCGGCCAGCATGGCGATGCCCTCCATCACGTAGGTGGCGAACACGCGCGAGGTATAGAAACCGCGGCTATCGTTGACCACGATGGGCGTCTTGCCGATCTGCAGCACGTAGTCGAAACCGCGTGCCAGCGTGGCGTCCGAGGTCTTCTCGCCCACGATGATCTCCACCAGCGGCATCTTGTCCACGGGCGAGAAGAAATGCAGGCCGATGAAGTGCGCCGGGCGGCGGCTCACCTGGGCGAGGCCCGTGATGGGCAGCGTGGAGGTGTTGGACGCGAACACCGCGTCCTCGCCGATCACCGCCTCGGCCAACTTGGTGCAATCGGCCTTGATGGCACGGTCCTCGAACACGGCCTCGACCACCAGATCGCAGCCCTGCAGGTCTTCGTAGCGCGTGGTCGGCTGGATGCGCGCCAGCAGCGCATCGCGTTTCTCCTGCGTGGTCCTGCCGCGCGACAGGGCCTTGTCCAGCAGGCCCTGCGAGTAGGCCTTGCCCTTGTCGGCGTTTTCCTGCGTGGTGTCGAGCAGCACGACGTCGATGCCCGCCTTGGCCGACACATAGGCAATGCCCGCGCCCATCATGCCCGCGCCCAGGATGCCCACCTTTTTCACCTTGCCTCGCGGCTGCTTGGCGGGGCGCGACTGGCCCTTCTTGATGGCATTGAGCTGGTACCACAGCGTGCCGATCATGTTCTTGCTGACCTGCGAGACGATGCAGGCCGCAAAGTAGCGCGACTCGACCTGCAGCGCGTTGTCGATGTCGAGCAGGCAGCCCTCGAACAGGCAGCTCATGATGTGCGTGATGACCGGGTAGTTGCCATGCGCCTTGGCGTTGGCCATGGAGGGCGCGATGGCCAGCATCTGCACCACGGACGGACTCTTGCTGTCGCCGCCGGGGATGCGGAAGCCCTTGGCGTCCCAGGGCTGCACGGGCTTGGGATTGGCCAGGCACCAGTCACGCGCCTTTTGCAGCAGTTCTTCGCGCGAGGCCGCCAGCTCGTTGACGATGCCCAGGCCCTTGGCCTTGGCGGGGCTCAGCTCGGTGCCCTGGGTGATGAGCTCAAAGCTCTTCTGGATGCCGATCAGGCGCGGCAGGCGCTGCGTGCCACCGGCGCCGGGCAGCAGGCCCAGCTTGACCTCGGGCAGGCCGATCTTGGCCCTGGGGTCGTCAATGGCGAAGCGGGCGTGGCAGGCCAGTGCCAACTCCAGGCCGCCGCCCAGCGTGGTGCCATTGAGGGCGGCCACCACGGGCTTGCCGCATTTCTCCATGCGGCGCAACAGGGCCTTGAGCTCCTCGCCCAACTGGAAGGCCTGCTCCACCGTGGTGATCTGGCTGAGCTGGTCGATGTCGGCACCGGCGATGAAGCTGGACTTGCCCGAGGTGAGCACCAGCCCTTTGAGGCCTTCTTCCTTCTCCAGGCGATCGAGCAGCGTGGCAAAACGGCCCAGCAGTTCGGGCGTGAGCACGTTCATGGCGCGGCCCGGCTGGTCGAAAGTGACCAGACCAACGCCGCTGGCGTCCACTTCGAAAGTGACGAAATCTTGCTGTGTCATGGGTTCGCCTCGTTCAAACGCGTTCGATGATGGTGGCGATGCCCATGCCGGCACCGACGCACAGGGTGGCCAGGGCCGTGGACTTGCCGGTGCGCTCCAGCTCGTCCAGCGCCGTGCCCAGGATGATGGCGCCCGTGGCGCCCAGCGGGTGGCCCATGGCAATGGCGCCGCCGTTGACGTTCACGCGGTCGAGCGAGACGCCCAGGTCGCGCGCCGTCTTCATGGGCACGGTGGCAAAGGCTTCGTTCACCTCCCACAGGTCGATGTCCGACACCGCCATGCCCGCCTTGGCCAGGGCCTTGCGCACCGCGGGCGTGGGGCCGGTCAGCATGATGGTGGGCTCGGAGCCGATGACGGAGCACATGCGCACCTTGGCGCGGGGCTTGAGGCCGGCCTTGTCGCCTGCTGCCTTGCTGCCCAGCAGCATCAGCGCCGCGCCATCGACAATGCCCGAGGAGTTGCCCGCGTGGTGGTGGTGGTGGATTTTTTCGATGGTGGTGTACTTGTCCAGCGCGGTGGAATCAAAGCCCATGCTGCCCATCATCTCGAACGAGGGGTTGAGCTTGGCGAGCGACTCGACCGAGGTGCCGGGGCGCACGGTCTCATCACGGTCCAGCATCACCATGCCGTTGATGTCCGTGACCGGCACGATGGAGCGCGCAAAACGCTCTTCGGCCTGGGCCCGCGCGGCGCGGCGGTGGGACTCGGCGGCGAAGGCGTCCAGATCCTGGCGGCCAAAGCCCTCCAGCGTGGCGATCAGGTCCGCGCTGATGCCCTGCGGAATGAAGGCCGTGCCGCTGTTGACGCGCGGATCCATGACCCAGGCGCCGCCATCGCTGCCCATGGCCCAGCGGCTCATGGACTCCACGCCACCCGCAACCACCATGTCTTCCATGCCCGACATGATCTTGGCCGTGCCCAGGTTGACGGACTCCAGGCCCGAGGCACAGAAGCGCGACTGCGTCACGCCCGCCACGGTTTGCGCCCAGCCCGCGTCCAGCACGGCGGTGCGGGCAATGTCGGCGCCCTGCTCGCCCACGGGCGTGACGCAGCCCAGCACCAGGTCATCGACCAGCGAGGTGTCGAGCCGGTTGCGCGCCTGCAGCGCCTGCAGCAGCGTGCGCAGCAGCCACACGGGCGTGGCCTGGTGCAGGCTGCCGTCCTTCTTGCCCTTGCCGCGCGGGGTGCGGACGGCGTCGTAAATATAGGCTTCGGTCATGGAAGCTCCTTGATGAATGGTTGAATGGACAGGTCTGGCGTCACAGGAAGCGCGAGGCCAGTTCCTTCATGATTTCGTTGGTACCGCCGTAGATGCGCTGCACGCGGGCATCGGCATACAGGCGGGCGATGGGGTATTCCTTCATGTAGCCGTAGCCGCCAAACAGCTGCAGGCATTCGTCGATCAGCTTGCACTGGTTGTCGCTGATCCAGTACTTGATGAGCGCCGCGCGGTCCACGCCCAGCTCGCCCTTGAGGTGCGCCACCATGGCCGCATCGACGAGTGCGCGCGAGGCCATCAGCAACGCCTGGCATTCGGCCAGCTTGAAGCGCGTGTTCTGGAACGCAAAGATGGGCTTGCCAAAGGCCTTGCGCTCTTTCGTGTAGGCCAGCGTTTCCTGCATGGCCAGTTCCATGGCGGCAATGCCTGCCACGGCAACGATCAGGCGCTCCTGCGGCAGCTCCTGCATGAGCTGGATGAAACCCATGCCTTCTTGCCCACCCAGCAGGTTGGAGGCAGGCACCACCACGTCGTCAAAGAACAGCTCCGAGGTGTCCTGCGCATCCATGCCCAGCTTGTCGAGGTTGCGACCCCGGCGGAAGCCCTGCACCTCATCAGTCTCGACCACCATCAGCGACATGCCCTGCGCGCCCTGGTCCTTGTCGGTCTTGCAGACCACGATGACGAGGTTGGCCAGTTGGCCGTTGGTGATGAAGGTCTTGCTACCGTTGATGCGGTAGCTCTCACCTTCCTTGATGGCCGTGGTGCGCACGCCCTGCAGGTCCGAGCCCGTGCCGGGCTCGGTCATGGCGATGGCGCCAATCAGTTCGCCCGTGGCCAGGCGCGGCAGCCAGCGCTTTTTCTGTTCTTCAGTGCCGTGGTGCAGGATGTAAGGCGCCACGATGCCTGAGTGCAGCGAACCGCCAAAGCCCGAAATGCCCGCTGTACCCTGGGCCAGGATCAGCACGGCCTCGTGGCCGAAGTCACCGCCCGCGCCGCCGTATTCCTCGGGCATTGACGCGCACAGAAAGCCATTGGCCCCGGCCTCTTCCCAGGCACTGCGATCCATCATGCCGGCCTGGCGCCAGGCTTCATCCTTGGGAGCCCATTGCTCCTTGAAAAAACGGCTGGCCGTATCGAACAGCATCTGGTGCTCGTCGGTCATCCAGGCGGCGGCGAAGTTGTGAATGGCCATAGAAAGGCTCCTTGCAAATAATCGGTTCCATAACGCTTGCCAGCAGGCAGGGTATCTACGGTAATCAGAATTACCCATCCGATGACCGGGGAAAACCATGGCCATGGCCCAAGCCTGTCGGGTGCGCATTCTCTAGAAATAAGCAAATCAACGGGTAACGCATCAGTTCGGATGGTGACCAATACGGAACCATTGCGCAAGGTGACGCAAGTGCATTTCACTGCCAATCCAATCATTTGGTAATATCAATTACCATGACGGAAAGCCATCGACCCCAAGCCAGCCCCGGCACTACGGAGCCAAGCTCCAGGCCGCCCCTGGCCGCCATGCGCAGCGACACCCTGGCACGCGTGGAAAAGGCCGTGCTGGAACTGTTTTCCAGCCGCGACTTCCACGAAGTGAGCCTGCACGACGTGGCCCGCAGCGCCAATGTGTCGCTGCAGACCATCTACAAGTACTTCGGGAGCAAGGAAGCGCTGGTGTACAGCATGCTCGACATCATGCTGGGCCGCCTGGCCGAGCGCATGATCGACCACCTGCAAGGTATTGACGACGCGCGCGAGCGCCTGCGCAAGACCTGTTGGGTCACGCTGGACTATATGGACAAGCACCCGGCTGTGATGCTGCTGATGTTCACCGCCGTGCCCGTGTCACGGCACAAGAACATCGGCATTTACGAGAGTCCGGAGCTGATGGGCGCTTTTCTGGGCGTATTCAAAGACGGCCAGGTACGCGGCGTGCTGAACCACCGCGTGTCCAGCAAGGTGTTGCTGGACGTATTCATGGGCATTGTGGGGCGCGTGGTGCTGATGCACATCGTGCGCGGCGAGAAACGCCCGCTGACCGATCAGTTCGATGAACTGTTCCACATCCTGTGGCGTGCGATGTCGGCAGACTGATGGGATAGACCCTCCGTCCTGTTCAACAACAGCTCTTAAGCAGTTCTTGGCCATCGGCTGATGTTCACTCCGCACCGTTTACCACGCTCTTCCACACCAAAGCATTTGCACTACATTTTGCTTTCGAAGAACAGCGCGCTGCGGGATTTTCACCCGCAGGTGTGCAACCATACTAAGCGAACCAAAAAAAAGCCAGTCAGCACAAACTGACTGGCAGTACCCCGCTAGCGGGGTTTGATTGCGCGTTACGCAGAAGATCAGTTGGCGCGGGTGCCGACCACTTCGATCTCGACGCGGCGGTTCTTGGCGCGACCTTCCTTGGTCTTGTTGTCAGCCACAGGCTGCTTCTCGCCCTTGCCTTCGGTGTACACGCGGCTCTTGTCGATGCCCTTGGACACCAAGTAAGCCTTCACGGCTTCGGCGCGGCGGATCGACAGCTTCTGGTTGTAGGCGTCAGAGCCAACGGAGTCGGTGTGACCCACGGCAATGATCACTTCCAGGTTGATGGCCTTGACCTTGGAGGCCAGGTCGTCCAGCTTGGCCTTGCCTTCGGGCTTGAGGACAGCCTTGTCGAAGTCGAAGAAAGCGTCGGCAGCGTAGGTCACCTTGGAAGAGGTGGGTGTAGCGGGCTTGGCAGCCGGTGCAGCGGGTGCAGCAGCGGGAGCAGCGGGAGCAGCCGGTGCAGCAGCGGGAGCAGCCAGGGCGCCGTCGCAGCCAGGGGCGGCGGTGGCGGGCGTCCAGCCGGCATCGCGCCAGCACAGCTCGTTGGTGCCGTTCTTCCAGACCAGCTCGTTGGAGCCGTTCTTCCAGTTGTCAACGGTTTGTGCGCCAGCGGCAGTTGCGAGCGCTGCGGAGGCGATCAGCATCGCCACTTTGTTCAATTTCTTCATGGTTCTCCTCTTGGGGAAAAAGGCGCAGCAGCAGCGCTGCGTAATCTGACGCAATTGGCGACCATCACCAAAAACGTTCAATTGATTGTGCCATAGCAATGCATTGCTTGCGGGTCAGGCCCTGGGCAGCGAACCGTGGAGCCACAAAATGGCCCGCACTTGTTGCGCACGCACCACAAGCGCTTGCGCCTAAAATGGACGCCCCTAGCCCCGACCGCCGCACCCCATGACCCAGTTCGCCAAAGAGACCCTGCCCATCAGCCTCGAAGAGGAGATGCGCCGCAGTTACCTAGATTACGCCATGAGCGTGATCGTGGGCCGGGCGCTGCCCGATGCGCGCGATGGTCTCAAGCCCGTGCACCGGCGTGTGCTGTTTGCCATGCACGAAATGGGCAACACCTACAACGCCAAGTACCGCAAGAGTGCCCAGGCGGTGGGTGAAACCATGGGTAAATACCACCCGCACGGCGACTCGGCGATTTACGACACCATCGTCCGTATGGCCCAGCCGTTCAGCCTGCGGCACCCGTTGATTGACGGTCAAGGCAACTTCGGCTCGGTCGACGGCGACAGTGCTGCGGCCATGCGCTACACCGAGATCCGTCTCGACAAAATCGCGCATGAAATGCTGGCCGATATCGACATGGAAACGGTCGATTTCGGCCCCAACTACGACGGCAGCCAGAAGGAGCCCCTGGTGCTGCCCACGCGGCTGCCCAACCTGCTGGTCAACGGCAGCGCAGGCATTGCCGTGGGCATGGCCACCAACATTCCGCCGCACAACCTGAACGAGGTGGTGGACGCGTGCCTGCACCTGCTGCGCAACCCGCAGGCCAGCATTGACGAGTTGATGGAGATCATCCCGGCGCCGGATTTCCCCACCGCAGGCATCATTTATGGTATCCAGGGCGTGAAGGAAGGCTACCGCACCGGCCGTGGCAAGGTGGTGATGCGCGCCAAGTGCCATTTCGAGGACATCGACAAGGGCCAGCGCCAGGCCATCATCGTGGACGAGCTACCCTACCAGGTCAACAAGAAGACGCTGCAGGAGCGCATGGCCGAGCTGGTGCACGAGAAGAAGATCGAGGGCATCAGCCACATCCAGGACGAATCCGACAAGTCGGGCATGCGCTTGGTGATCGAGCTCAAGCGCGGCGAAGTGCCCGAGGTGGTGCTCAACAACCTGTACAAGCAGACGCAGTTGCAGGACACCTTCGGCATCAACATGGTGGCCCTGATCGACGGCCAGCCGCGCCTGTGCAACCTCAAGGACCTGGTCGAGGTCTTCCTGCAGCACCGCCGCGAGGTCGTCACCCGCCGCACCGTGTTTGAGCTGCGCAAGGCGCGCGACCGCGGCCATGTGCTCGAAGGCCTGGCTGTGGCGCTGGCCAACATCGACGACTTCATCGCCATCATCCGCAACGCGCCCACGCCGCCCGTGGCCAAGACCGAGCTGATGGCCCGCCCCTGGGACAGCAAGCTGGTGCGCGAAATGCTGACGCGCACCCATGCAGACGGCGGCGTGGTCAACGCCGACGACTACCGCCCCGAGGGTCTGGAGCGCACCTTCGGTCTGCTGCAGGACGGCCTGTACCACCTCTCGGAAACCCAGGCGCAAGAAATACTGCAAATGCGCCTGCAGCGCCTCACCGGGCTGGAGCAGGACAAGATCGTCGCCGAGTACAAGGAAATCATGGCGCACATCGAGGACTTGCTAGACATCCTGGCCAAGCCCGAGCGCGTCTCCACCATCATTGGCGATGAGCTGACCAGCCTGCAGCAGGAATTCGGCCAGACCAAGCTGGGCGCGCGCCGCAGCCAGATCGAGCACAGCGCACAAGACCTGTCCACCGAAGACCTGATTGCACCCACCGACATGGTGGTCACGCTGAGCCACTCGGGCTACATCAAGAGTCAGCCGCTGTCCGAGTACCGCGCGCAAAAGCGCGGCGGGCGCGGCAAGCAGGCCACGGCCACCAAGGAAGACGACTGGATCGATCAGCTCTTCATCGCCAACACGCACGACTACATCCTGTGCTTCTCCAACCGCGGGCGGCTGTACTGGCTCAAGGTCTGGGAAGTGCCTTCGGGCTCGCGCGGCTCGCGCGGGCGGCCCATCGTCAACATGTTCCCGCTGCAGGACGGCGAAAAGATCAACGTGGTGCTGCCGCTGACCGGGGACATGCGCAGCTTCCCGGCCGACCGCTACGTGTTCATGGCGACCAGCATGGGCACGGTCAAGAAAACGGCACTCGACGAGTTCAGCAACCCGCGCAAGGGCGGCATCATTGCCGTGAACCTGGACGATGGCGACTACCTCATAGGTGCCGCGCTCACCGACGGCCAGCACGACGTGATGCTGTTCTCCGATGGCGGCAAGGCCGTGCGCTTTGACGAGAACGATGTACGCCCCCTGGGCCGCCAGGCGCGCGGCGTGCGCGGCATGATGCTGGAAGACGGCCAGAGCGTGATCGCCATGCTGGTGGCCGAGGACGAGACCCAAAGCGTGCTCACCGCCACCATCAACGGCTACGGCAAGCGCACCAGCATCACCGAATACACACGCCACGGGCGGGGCACCAAGGGCATGATCGCCATCCAGCAAAGCGAGCGCAACGGCAAGGTCGTGGCGGCCACGCTGGTGCATGCCGACGACGAGATCATGCTCATCACCGACAAGGGCGTACTGGTGCGCACCCGCGTGAGCGAGATCCGCGAGCTGGGCCGCGCCACCCAGGGCGTAACGCTGATTGCACTGGACGAAGGCGCGCAGCTCAGCGGCCTGCAGCGCATCGTCGAAAACGACGCCAACAGCGCCGACACCCCCCCGCCGGACGAGGACGCCGCCGCCGAATCCTGATGCAGGCGCCGCAAGGCGTTTTGCTATTATTTTTATAGCTGCTAGCGCCCTATTGATGGGCGCTACAACCATTTTTGACTCAAACCATGCAACGCCCCTACAACTTCTCTGCCGGCCCGGCGGCCATTCCTGCCGAAGTCCTGGAACAGGCTGCCGCCGAAATGCTGGACTGGCATGGCAGCGGCATGGGCGTGATGGAGATGAGCCACCGGGGCAAGGAGTTCATCTCCATCTGCGAACAGGCCGAGGCCGACCTGCGCGAGCTGCTGGTCATCCCGCCGCAGTTCCAGGTGTTGTTCATGCAGGGCGGCGGCCTGGCCGAAAACGCCATCGTGCCGCTGAATCTCTCGCGCGCTGCAACGGTCGATTTCGTGGTCACCGGCGGCTGGAGCCAGAAGTCAGCTAAGGAGGCGCGCAAGTACGCCGCAGAGGTGAACGTGGTCGCCTCCAGCGAGGACAGCCAGTTCACCACCCTGCCCGCCCCGGCGCAGTGGCAACTGAGCAAGGGTGCCAGCTACCTGCACCTGTGCAGCAACGAAACCATCCACGGCATCGAATTCCATGAACTGCCCGACCTGAAGGCCCTGGGTTCGGATGCGCCGCTGGTCATCGACTTTTCCTCCCACGTCGCCTCGCGCAGCGTGGACTGGTCGCGCGTGGGCCTGGCCTTTGGCGGCGCGCAGAAGAACCTGGGCCCTGCGGGCCTGACGCTGGTGGTGGTGCGCGAGGATTTGCTGGGCCATGCCCTGCCCATCTGCCCCAGCGCGTTCAACTACCAGACGGTGGCCGAGAACCGCTCCATGTACAACACGCCGCCCACCTGGGGCATCTACGTCGCGGGCCTGACCTTCCAGTGGCTCAAGCGCCAGCGCGAAGGCAGCCTCAGCGGCATTGCCGCCATCGAGCAGCGCAACATCGCCAAGGCGCAGATGCTGTACGACACGATCGACCAATCCGCGTTCTACGTCAACAAGGTGGCTGCCCACTGCCGTTCGCGCATGAACGTGCCCTTCTTCCTGCGCGACGAGTCGCGCAACGACGCCTTCCTGGCCGGCGCCAAAGAGCGCGGCCTGCTGCAACTCAAGGGCCACAAGTCCGTGGGCGGCATGCGCGCCAGCATCTACAACGCCATGCCCATCGTGGGCGTGCAGGCGCTGGTGGACTACATGCGAGAATTCGAGCAGCGCCACGCCTGAGCCGCGCCCCACCCATGAACACCCCACAAGCCACCCCTGAACTGGCCAGCCTGCGCGTCCAGATCGACAACATCGACCAGCAACTGCTCACCCTGCTGAACCAGCGCGCCCTGGTGGCCGAGCGGGTCGGCGAGGTCAAGAAACGCGAAGGCACGCCCTTCTTCCGCCCCGACCGCGTGGCGCAGGTGATCGAAAAAATCACACGCGCCAACCCTGGGCCGCTCAAGAGCGCGCATGTCGCCGCCATCTGGCGCGAAATCATGTCCGCCTGCCTGGCGCTCGAATCACCCCAACGCGTGGCCGTGCTGGGGCCTGCGGGCACCTTCTGCGAGCAGGCGGCGATCGAGTATTTCGGCGGCGCGGCCGACATCGTCTATTGCGCCAACTTCGACGAAGTGTTCCACGCCACGGCCTCGGGCAGCGTGCAGTTCGGTGTGGTGGGCGTCGAGAACTCGGTCGAGGGCGTGGTCACGCGCTCGCTCGATCTGTTCCTGCACTCGCCCACGCATGTGGTGGGCGAAGTCAGCCTGTTGGTGCGCCACAACCTGCTGCGCCAGACCAATTCGCTCGACGGCATTGAGGCCGTGCTGGCCCACCCGCAGGCCCTGGCGCAGTGCCAGGCCTGGCTGACCAAGCACCTGCCCCACGCCGAGCGCCGCCCCGTCTCCAGCAACGCCGAGGGTGCGCGCCTGGCCGCCACCAACCCGGCCTGGGCTGCCTTGGCCAGCGAACGCGCGGCCACGCAGTTCGGCCTGCACATCGTTGCGCACGCCATCCAGGACGAGGCCTACAACCGAACGCGCTTTGCCATCATCTGCCTGCCGCACACGCTGGCCATGCCTGCGCCCACGGGCAAGGACTGCACGAGCCTGATCGTTTCGGTCCCCAACGAACCCGGCGCGGTGCATGACCTGCTGGTGCCGCTGAAGAAGCACGGCGTCTCGATGACGCGCTTCGAGTCGCGCCCTGCACGCACGGGCCAGTGGGAATACTATTTCTACATCGACATCGACGGGCACCCCTCGCAGCCCCATGTGGCCGCTGCGCTGGAGGAGCTGCGCTCGCTGTGCGCGTACTACAAGATGCTGGGTGCCTATCCGGTCACGCCCTGAACGCGCGAAAGCCGCCATGCACCGCAACGCAACAAGGACATTGCATGTTTGAACAACTCGGGCTCATCGGATGCGGACTGATGGGTGGATCGTTTGCCCTGGCGCTGAAGCAGGCCGGGCTGGTGCAGCGCGTGGTGGGCTACAGCAAGTCCCCGTCCACCACCGACCGCGCACGCCAGCTGGGCGTGATCGACGTGGAAGCCCCCTCGGCCCTGCTGGCCGTCGCCGGCGCCGATATCGTGCTGCTGGCGGTGCCAGTGTCGGCCACCGAGGCCACGCTCAAGGCCATCCGGCACCTCGTCACGCCCCAAATGCTCATCATGGACGTGGGCTCCACCAAGGCCGACGTGGTGCAGGCCGCCGAAAGCGCGCTGCGCGAAAAAGTGGGGTCCTTCGTGCCTGCGCACCCCATCACAGGGCGTGAAGTCTCCGGCGTGGAACACGCCGAGGCCGACCTGTACAGCGGTCGCCAGGTCATCCTCACGCCTACCGAGCGCACGCTCACGGCACAGTTGCAGCGGGCCCAAGAGGTATGGACGAAACTGGGCAGCCGCGTTACCAGCATGTCGCCCGAGTCGCACGACGCCGCCTTTGCCGCCGTGAGCCACCTGCCGCACCTGCTGGCGTTCACGCTCATCAACAGCATCGCCGGGCAAGAGCAGGCCGACACCTACCTGTCGCTCGCCGGCCCGGGCTTTCGCGACTTCACACGCATTGCCGCCAGCGACCCCAAGGTGTGGCGCGACATCCTGCTGTCCAACCGCGAAGAACTGCTGCGGCAGTCCGACCTGTACAAGCAAACGCTCGAACGCATCGAACACGCCATGCGCCAGGGTGACTCGCAGTCCATCGAGGACATGCTCACCTTCGCCAGCGAAACCCGCAAGCACTGGCGCATGGGCGCCCAGCGCAGCAAGAAGTAACCCGGGGATTTCCTGCGGCGCGGCCCCACACGGGCGGCGTCTTGAGCGAATCCCGCGCGGCGCATGCCCCAGGGCCGATGCGCTGCCTGCACCGGCCCCAGGGCCATGGACGAACGACACCGATGTACCGCACCGCCTTCCTCGATCTGCCGCCCCTGCACGCTGTGGCGGGCGAAGTCCAGCTCCCCGGCTCCAAGAGCATCTCCAACCGCGTACTGCTGCTGGCCGCACTGAGCGCGGGCCGCACCACCGTGCACGACCTGCTGGCCTCGGACGACACCCGCGTGATGCTGGACGCGCTGCGCCAACTGGGCTGCACCGTCGAGGAAGATGGCGCACAGGTGCACATCACCGGCCTGGGCGGCCGGGCACCACACTCGCCTGCCCAACTGTTCCTGGGCAACGCGGGCACGGCCATGCGCCCGCTGACGGCGGCGCTGGCGCTGCTGGGTGGCGCGTTTGAACTCAGCGGCATTGCGCGCATGCACGAGCGCCCCATTGGCGACCTGGTCGATGCGCTGCGCCAACTCGGTTGCCAGATCGACTACCTGGGCAACGAGGGTTATCCGCCGCTGCGCATCGCCCATGCGGGCGGTGTACCGCCCCTGAAGCTCGATGCGCCCATCCGCGTGCGCGGCGACGTGTCCAGCCAGTTCCTCACCGCGCTGCTGATGGCGCTGCCGCTGGCCAGTGCGCAGCAGGACGTGGTGATCGAGGTGGTGGGCGAGCTCATCTCTAAGCCCTACATCCACATCACGCTGCGCCTGCTGGAGCGTTTTGGCATTGCCGTGGTGCACGACCAATGGCAGCGCTTCACCATTCCGGCCGGCAGCCGCTACCAATCTCCCGGCGACATCCATGTGGAGGCAGACGCTTCCTCTGCTAGCTATTTCATAGCTGCTGGCGCAATAGCAGCGGGCGCTAACGGCCAAAATGGCATCAAAATTTTGGGGGTGGGGCTGGATTCCATCCAGGGCGACATCCGCTTCGTCGAGGCCGCGCAGGCCATGGGCGCGCAAGTCATCAGCGGCCCCAACTGGCTGGAGGTGTCGCGTGGCGCCTGGCCGCTGCGCGCCATCGAGCTGGACTGCAACCACATCCCCGACGCCGCCATGACCCTGGCCGTCATGGCCTTGTACGCCCAGGGCACCACGGTGCTGCGCAACATTGCCAGCTGGCGCGTCAAGGAGACCGACCGCATTGCCGCCATGGCCATCGAACTGCGCAAGCTCGGCGCCAGCGTGGACGAAGGGCCGGACTTCATCCGCGTGACGCCACCTGCCAGCCCGGCGCACTGGAAGGCCGCGTCCATCCACACCTATGACGACCACCGCGTCGCCATGTGCTTCTCGCTCGCCAGCTTCAACCCCGCAGGCCTGCCCGTGCGCATCGAAGACCCACAGTGCGTGGCCAAGACCTTTCCCGACTACTTTGAGGCCCTGTTCTCGGTGACGCAGGTGGCGCCGGAGCACATCCCTGTGCTGTGCATCGACGGCCCCACCGCCTCGGGCAAAGGCACGGTGGCGGCGGAGGTGGCGCAGCGCCTGGGCTACGGTTTTCTCGATTCGGGTGCCATGTACCGCATCACGGCCCTGGCCGCCGCGCGCGCCGGGCTGGCCATCGACGCCGCCCACGAAGCCGCCATTGCCGCCCTGGCACGCCAGCTCCCAGTGCACTTTGAAGGCAGCCAGGTCTGGCTGGGCGGCGACGACGTGACCGAAGCCATCCGCACCGAAGAAGCGGGCATGAACGCCTCGCGCGTTTCGGCCCTGCCCGCCGTGCGCGAGGCCCTGGTTCATCTCCAGCACAGCTTTCGCCGCCTGCCTGGCTTGGTGGCCGACGGGCGCGACATGGGCACCGTCATCTTCCCCGATGCGCCGCTCAAGGTCTTTCTCACCGCCAGCGTGGAATGCCGGGCGCAGCGGCGCCACAAGCAGTTGATTTCAAAGGGAATCGACACTACAATCGACAGTCTTCGTGCGGACCTGCAGGCGCGCGACGCCAGGGACATGTCCCGCAGCGTTGCCCCTTTGAAGCCCGCGCAAGATGCTCTGGTGCTGGAGAGCTCCCACCTCACGGTCGAACAGGCCGTGGATCAGGTGCTCGTCTGGTGGCAAGAGCGCCAGCCCTTCGTGCCCCGCACGCAGGGCTGAAAAGCAGCAGGGCCGCAAGGCCCCGCAAAAGGCCCACCCGGCCCCCATCGCGCAGCAGCGCACGGCCAGGTGGTTCACAACTTAACCCGCGGAAACACCCGCAAAACCACCGCAAGCAGCTATAAAAACGGTAGCAATGGTGCTGCCGGAATCCTGTTTGTGGCAAGGAAACACATGTCCGAATCTTTTGCCGCCCTTTTTGAAGAATCCCTCCAGCGCACCGAAATGCGCCCGGGCGAAGTCATCACCGCCGAAGTCGTGCGCGTGGAACACAACTTCGTCGTGGTCAACGCAGGCCTCAAGTCCGAAGCCTACGTGCCAATCGAGGAATTCAAGAACGATCAGGGCGAAGTGGAAGTCCAAGTCGGTGACTTCGTTTCGGTGGCCATCGGCTCCATCGAAAACGGTTACGGCGACACCATCCTGTCGCGTGACACCGCCAAGCGTCTGGCTTCGTGGATGAGCCTGGAAAAGGCCCTGGAATCCGGCGAATTCGTCACCGGCACCACCAGCGGCAAGGTCAAGGGCGGCCTGACCGTGCTGGTCAACGGCATCCGCGCCTTCCTGCCCGGTTCGCTGATCGATACGCGTCCGATCAAGGATCTGACGCCGTACGAAAACAAGACCATGGAATTCAAGGTCATCAAGCTCGACCGCAAGCGCAACAACGTGGTGCTGAGCCGCCGCGCCGTGGTGGAAGCCTCCATGGGCGAAGAGCGCGCCAAGCTGATGGAAACCCTGAAAGAAGGCTCCATCGTGCAGGGCGTGGTCAAGAACATCACCGAATACGGTGCGTTCGTGGACCTGGGCGGCATCGACGGCCTGCTGCACATCACCGACATGGCATGGCGCCGCGTGCGTCACCCCTCCGAGGTGGTCACCGCTGGCCAGGAAATCACGGCCAAGATCCTCAAGTTCGACACCGAGAAGAACCGCGTGTCCCTGGGCCTCAAGCAAATGGGCGACGACCCCTGGATGGGCGTGGCCCGCCGCTACCCCCAGAGCACCCGCCTGTTCGGCAAGATCACGAACATTGCCGACTACGGCGCGTTCGTCGAACTCGAACCCGGCATCGAAGGCCTGGTGCACGTCTCTGAAATGGACTGGACCAACAAGAACATCGCTCCCGCCAAGCTGGTTTCGCTGGGCGACGAAGTCGAAGTCATGGTCCTGGAAATCGACGAAGACAAGCGCCGCATCAGCCTGGGCATGAAGCAGTGCCGTGCCAACCCCTGGCAAGAGTTCGCGCAAAACACCAAGCGCGGTGACCGCGTCAAAGGCCCGATCAAGTCGATCACCGACTTCGGCGTGTTCGTGGGCCTGGCTGCCGGTATCGACGGCCTGGTGCACCTGTCCGACCTGTCCTGGAACGAAACCGGCGAAGCCGCCGTGCGCAACTACAAGAAGGGCCAGGAAGTCGAAGCCATCGTGCTGGCTGTCGATGTGGACCGCGAGCGCATCTCCCTGGGCATCAAGCAGCTCGACGGCGACCCGTTCACCACCTTCGTGACCGTGAACGACAAGGGCCAGACGGTGACCGGCAAGGTCAAGACCGTGGACGCCCGTGGCGCCGAGATCGACCTGGGTGAAGACATCATCGGCTACCTGCGCGCCAGCGAAATCTCCCGCGACCGCGTGGAAGACGCCCGCAACGTGCTCAAGGAAGGCGACGAAGTCACGGCCGTGGTGGTCAACGTCGATCGCAAGACGCGCAACATCCAGCTGTCGATCAAGGCCAAGGACATGGCCGACCAGAACGAAGCCATGCAATCGCTGAGCCAGCAATCGGCCCGCGAAAGCGCTGGCACCACCAGCCTGGGCGCCCTGCTGCGCGCCAAGCTGGACAACTCGGACAAATAAGGCCTGGGCCCTTTGTTCCAACACGGGCCGGGCGGGTGCACAATGTGCCCTCCCGGCCTTTTTCATGCCCTTTTTCCCATGACCCGATCCGACCTCGTTGAAGCGCTTGCCGCACGGTTCAGCCACCTCACGCAGCGCGACGCCGAATACGCTGTCAAGACCCTGCTCGACGCCATCGGCCAGGCCATGGTGCAAGGCCACCGCATCGAAGTGCGCGGCTTTGGCAGCTTTTCGGTCAGCCACCGCCCGCCGCGCATGGGGCGCAACCCGCGCAGCGGGGAATCCGTGGCCATTCCGGCCAAGCGTGTACCCCACTTCAAGCCCGGCAAGGCGCTGCGCGAAGCTGTGGACCAACGCACCGCCGAACTGGAAAACCAACACCAAGAGCCAGCGGGCGCTCCCCGCTGAGGTTTTTGCGCCGCCAGCGTCCAAGCGCAGGGCGGCGGCCCGTAAAATTCCTCCACCACGGGGGAGATCCATGAAATACCTGCTGTGGCTGCTCAAGGCAGCCATTTTTTTCACCCTGTTCGCCTTCGCCCTGAACAACCAACAGGACGTCACCGTGCACTTTTTCTTTGGCACGCAGTGGCGCGCCCCCCTGGTGCTTGTGGTGCTCACCGCCTTTGCCGCCGGGCTGACAACCGGCGTGCTGGGCATGGTGCCCCGCTGGTGGAAGCACCGTGCCGCCGCCCGCCAGGCGCAGGATCAACTGAGCCTGCGCGATCGCCAAGCGCCCCTGCCGCCCCAACCCGCCCCCACCAACGACAGCGCTCCGCCCCATGGAATCTGACTACGTCTGGCTCTTGCTGGGCCTGCCCGGGGCCTTTATGCTGGGCTGGGCCGCGTCGCGCATCGACCTGCGCCAGCTGCGCTCCGAAAACCGCAGCGTACCCAAGGCCTACTTCAAGGGCCTGAACTTCCTGCTCAACGAGCAGCAGGACCAGGCCATCGACGCCTTCATCGAGGCCGTGCAAAACGACCCCGACACCTCGGAGCTGCACTTCGCCCTGGGCAACCTGTTCCGCCGCCGCGGCGAATACGACCGCGCCGTGCGCGTGCACGAGCACCTGCTGCAACGCGGCGACCTCAGCCCCAAGGATCGCGACCGCGCCCAGCACGCGCTGGCACTCGACTTCCTCAAGGCGGGCCTGCTCGATCGCGCCGAAGCTGCGTTGGCACGCCTGGATGGCACGGATTTCGAGAACCCGGCCCGGCTCGCACTGCTGGCCATCTACGAGCGCTCGCGCGACTGGCCGCAAGCCGCCGCCATTGCCCGCAAAATGCACGGCGTGCAGGGCGACTTCAGCGCCCGCCAGGCCCACTACCTGTGCGAGCAGGCCACCGAGCGCCTGGCCCAGCAGGATTGCGCCGGTGCGCTGGATCTGCTGGCCCAGGCCCAGGCCATAGCCCCCCAGGCCGCCCGCCCGCGTGTGGATCTGGCACGGCTGCACATGCAGCAAGGCCGGTGCGACGCCGCCTTTGGCACACTGCGCAAACTGGCCATCGAAACCCCTGCCGCCCTGCCGCTGGCCGCCACGCTGCTGACCGACGCAGCCCTGCGCTGCGGCAAGGCCGACCAGGCGCAGGCACTGCTGCAAGACCACTACCAACAGTCGCCTTCGCTCGATGTGCTGGACGCCATCATTGCGCTGCACCGCGCTGCCCACCCCAGCGGCGACGGCCAGGCAGGCCGGGAGTGGTACCTGCGCCACCTGAAAAACGACCCCTCGCTGGTCGCCGCCGCCAAATGGCTGGCCGGTGAACGGCTGGAGCACGAGGAACACCACCGCGAAGTCCAGCGCGCACTGGACCACGCCACCCTGCCCCTCACGCGCTACCGCTGCGCCGCCTGCGGCTTCGAGGCTCGCCAGCACTTCTGGCAATGCCCAGGCTGCCAGTCCTGGGACAGCTACCCGGCCCGGCGCATCGAAGAACTTTGACCCCCTCGGGCCACCGCCATGCTGAAAAAACTCCTCGTTCTGCTCTCCCTGTGCTGCGCCGCCTTGGCCTACGCCGCCGTCGATGTGAACCAGGCCAGCGAGGCCGAGCTCGACAGCATCAAGGGCATCGGCCCGGCCATGTCGACCCGCATCCTGCAGGAACGCGAAAAAGCCCCGTTCAAGGACTGGGCCGATCTGATCGAGCGTGTGCAGGGCGTGGGCGAAGGCAGCGCGGCCAGGCTTTCGGCCGAGGGCCTGCGCGTCAACGGCCGCACTTTCAAGAAGGCCAAGGCCCCCAAGACCCCGCGCAAGCAGCGCCAGGCCCAGGAGCCCGCAGCCGCCCAGGATGTGCGGCCACCGGAAACAGCGGCGAGTCAATAGTCGTCCAACAGCATTTGCCATGCTTTGCATAGCTACTGGCGCTTATTGGCAAAGCGCCAGGGGGCTATTTTGCTTGCAAATCCAATTCCCAGGCCCGCCCAGGGTTGGGCGCAGGCATGGCCCGTGACAGTGGCCATCACGGCCCAAGCTGCCATGCCTTGGGTCAGGGCCGGTCGCAAGCGTCCTCC
>JAKLLE010000032.1 GCA_023150295.1 Giesbergeria sp.
ACCCTGGTGGGAGCGCATGCGCGCAACGAAGCGCTGCGAGCCTGTGACAGATTGGGGCGCAGCATCTGGAAAAAGTGGAGCGGCTATCACCGCAGAAGTCTGGTGGAGACCAAGATGCACTGCTTCAAACGCCTGGGCCAGCGGGTGATGGCGCGCACGTTTGAGCGTCAGGTGGTGGAGTTGCATGTGCGTGTGGCTCTGCTCAACCGTTTCACGCAACTGGGGCGCCCGAGCACGGTGCCCGTGGGTGCCATGGCATAGCTGCGTCTGGGGCTGGGGTCATCTCGTCTGCCTTCCGACTTGTGCAACAAAGCCCCCTTGCAGTTGGCCGACCCGGCGCCGCCTGCGCAATTGCAGGCCCTGCTGGAGGAATTCCACATCCAGCCCGGTGAACTGGAACTGGAAATCACCGAAGGCGCGCTCATTCGCGATGTCGATACCGCCGTCGAGCGCCTGGCCGCACTGCGTGCGCTGGGCGTGGCCATCGCGCTGGACGACTTCGGTGTGGGCTACTCGGCCATGAGCTACCTCAGCCAACTGCCGTTCGACACCCTCAAGATCGACAAGAGCTTTGTGTTTGCCTTCGGGGTGGAGCGCCCTGCGCTGGCCATTGCCACCGCCATCGTCGCCTTGGCCAAGGCGCTCGACAAGCGCGTGGTGGCGGAAGGGGTAGAGACCCCCGAGCAGGCGGCGCTGCTGCAGGGGTTGGGGGTGGATGAACTGCAGGGCTACCTCTTTGGCAAGCCGCAGACGGCGGCCGAACTGGAAGCCTCTCTGGCCGTCACCCCGCAGGCATCCCGCACGGCGCTTTAGCGAATTGCCACCCTGGGGTGCCGTGGGTCTCAGCCCAGTTCCGCAATCAGCTCGATTTCGACGCACGCACCCAGCGGAATCTGCGCCACGCCAAAGGCGCTGCGTGCGTGCACACCGGCTTCGCCGAAGACCTGGCCCAGCAGCTCGCTCGCGCCGTTGGTCACCAGGTGCTGTTCGGTGAAGTCGCCGGTGGAGTTGACCAGGCTCATCACCTTGACGATGCGCTTGACGCGGTTCAGGTCGCCGCCACAGGCCACCTGCAGCGTGCCCATCAGGTCGATGGCCACGGAGCGCGCTGCCAGCTTGCCCTCCTCGGTGCCGATATCGCGGCCAAACTGCGCAGCCCAAGGCTTGCCGTCCTTGCGCGCGATGTGGCCGCTCAGAAACACCAGGTTGCCTGTCTGCACGTAGGGCACGTAGGCTGCGGCGGGCACGCTCACGGGGGGCAGGGTGATGTTCAGGGCGGAAAGCTGGTCGTAAACGCTCATGGGGTACCTCGGAAGTGTGGGAGTAAAGGGAAGGGGCCGCTCCATCTGGGGCGGTCTGCCGGGCATGGTACACAGGCTCGGCGGTGGCGGCGCGTCTTGGGGCTGGGCTTTCATGCGGCATTAGCATCTGCACATGGAGCACTCCGTCGTCCCGCCGTACCAGGTCCCTGTGCTTGAGGCCGCCACTGTACCCAGGGCGTGGCACGGCACGGCCCTGTGCGCCGGGGTGGTGGTGGGTGTTCTTGTCCAGTTGCAGCAGCCGCAACTTGGTGCGGCTGGTGTCTACCTGGCGCTGGCTTTGCCGGGACTGCTGTGGTGCATGGTGCAACTGGCGGGTCGGCGTGGGGGCCGCGCCTCCTGGATCTGGGCCTTGCTGGCGGCGGCCAGCCTGGCGTTTGCTGCCACCGGCCTGCGCGCCCTGCAGCAGCAGGCGCAGCCGCTCGGTGCCGATTTGCAGGGCAAGGACCTGCGCATTGTCGGCACCCTGGCTGCCATGCCCCAGCCCACTTCCAACGGGGTGCGCCTGCGGGTGGCGGTCGAGTCCGCCACGTTCAACGGGCAGCCCGTGCGCCTGCCCGCGCGGGTGGATCTGGGCTGGTACCACGGCGTGCTGCAGGAGTCGGCCGACAGCGCGCAGCCGCAGCGCCTGAGCGGCGACCTGCGTGCGGGCGAGCGCTGGGCGCTCACGGTGCGCCTCAAGCAGCCCCATGGCGCGCGCAACCCGCAGGGGTTTGACTACGAGCTGTGGTTGTGGGAGCAGGGCGTGGGCGCCACCGGCTACGTGCGCGCAGGCCCGCGTGACGAGGCCCCCCAGCGCCTGGCGCACACCTGGCGCCACCCGGTGGAGCGCGTGCGCCAGGCGGTGCGCGACGCCATCTTTGCCTACCTGGCCCCCGACGCCACCGATGCGCAGCAGCAGCGCCTTGCGGGCGTGGTGGCGGCCTTGGTCACCGGGGACCAGCGCGCCATCGAGCGTAGCGAGTGGGATCTGTTCCGCACCACCGGGGTGGCGCACCTGATGAGCATTTCGGGCCTGCACATCACGCTGTTTGCCTGGCTCGCCGCTGCGGCGGTGGGTGCTGCCTGGCGCCGCTCGCAGCGCCTGTGCCTGGCGTGGCCCGCGCCCTCGGCGGCGCTGGTGGGTGGCTTGCTGCTGGCGGGGCTGTACGCGCTGTTCAGCGGCTGGGGCGTACCCGCGCAGCGCACCGTGGCTATGTTGGCCACGGTGGTGGTGCTGCGCCTGTCGGGGCGGCGCTGGCCCTGGCCGCAGGTGTGGTTGCTGGCCTGCGCGGTGGTGGCGCTGGCCGACCCCTGGGCCTTGCTGCAGCCGGGGTTCTGGCTCAGTTTTGTCGCGGTTGCTGCATTGTTTGCTAGCAATTTGATAGCTGCTGGCGCTTATCCCACGGGCGTTAGAGGCCATTTTGTTGCAATGCTGCGCCAGCAAGTGGTGGTCACACTGGCGCTCACGCCGCTGGGCCTGCTGTTCTTTGGGCAGGTGTCGCTGGTGGGCACGGTGGCCAACCTGCTGGCCATACCGTGGGTCACGCTGGTGGTTACGCCGCTGGCGCTGGCCGGGGTGTTGTGGGCGCCGCTGTGGCAAGGGGCACTGTGGGCGGTGCAGGGGCTGGTGGCGGTTTTGCAGTGGCTCGCGGCGTGGCCTGCGGCATCGCTGTGGTTGCCTGTGGCACCCTGGGGGGTGGGCGCGGCGGCGGTGCTGGGCGGTTTGTGGATGGTGCTGCGCCTGCCCTGGGCGCTGCGCCTGCTGGGGCTGCCTTTGCTGCTGCCGGTGCTGCTGTGGCAGCCAGCGCGCCCGCTGGTGGGGCAGTTCGACCTGCTGGCCGCCGACGTGGGCCAGGGCAATGCGGTGTTGCTGCGCACGGCCACGCACAGCCTGCTGTACGACACCGGCCCGCGCTACAGCCTGGAAAGCGATGCGGGCGACCGCGTGCTGGTGCCGCTCTTGCGCGCACAGGGCGAGCGGCTGGACATGCTGATGCTCAGCCACCGCGACAGCGACCACACCGGTGGCGCGGCTGCCGTGCTGGCGCAGCAGCCCCAGGCGCGGCTGGTGGGTTCGGTGGCTGGTGACGCCGCGCTGCAGGCCCTGGGCGAAGCCAGCCCCTGCGTGGCAGGCCAGCAGTGGGCCTGGGACGGCGTGCAGTTCGAGCTGCTCCACCCGCCTGCCGCCAGCCCGCCTGAAGGCACCCGACCGGCGCGCAGCAATGCCCTCAGTTGCGTGCTGCGCGTGCGCAGTGCGAGCGGCGCTGTGGCGCTGCTGGCGGGCGACATCGAGGCCGCGCAGGAACAACTGCTGGTGGCCCAGGCGGCGCCGCTGCGGGCCGATGTGCTGCTGTTGCCGCACCACGGCAGCAAGACCTCGTCGAGCCCCGCCTTCCTCAATGCCGTGCAGCCGCGCACCGCGCTGGTGCAGGCCGCCTACCGCAGCCGCTTTGGGCACCCGGCCCCCGAGGTGCTGGCGCGCCTGCAGGCGCGCGGCATTGGCGTGGTGGAGTCGGCGCGCTGTGGCGCGGCGCTTTGGGCGTCACACCAGCCCGCCGAGGTGCGCTGCGAGCGCGAGGAACGCCCGCGCTACTGGCAGCACCGCTGGTAGTAGCCCACGCCGCTTGCAGGGGGGCTTCAGCCAGGGCTCCCGCGCAAGGGCCGCCCCGCCGCACTGGGAGCGTCCCCCTCTCCCCCGACCCCTCCCCCGCGAGGGGGGAGGGGAGGTGTTACCCCCTCTCCCCTGGTGGGAGAGGGGGCTCCGAAGGCGATAAGGGGTGTGTTCTACATCCTCGATCGCATGCACGGGGCGTGGCCCGGCCAGGGCTCCCGCGCAAGGGCCGCCCCGCCGCGCTGGGAGCGTCCCCCTCTCCCCCGACCCCTCCCCCGCGAGGGGGGAGGGGAGGTGTTACCCCCTCTCCCCTGGTGGGAGAGGGGCAGGGGGAGAGGGGGTGTTCTCCATCCCCATGGTCCGCAACTTGCTATCCTGCTGGCAAGGAGGGGCCAGGCCCATGTCCAAGTTCGACGAGATGTATGCCCTGCTGCCGTTTGACGGCAGCGATGTGCGTGAGCACTACAAGCGCTATGCGCACTGGCTGGCGCAGCAGCCTGCGCAGTCCATGCAGTCCCGCCGTGCCGAGGCGGAGATGATCTTCCGGCGCGTGGGCATAACCTTTGCCGTGTATGGCGACAAGGACGAGGAGGGCGTGGGCAGCGAGCGCCTGATCCCGTTCGACCTGGTGCCGCGCATCATCCCCGCGGCCGAATGGGCCTGGATGGAGCGCGGCCTGGTGCAGCGCGTGACGGCGCTCAACCGTTTCCTGCACGACGTGTACCACGGCCAGGACATCCTGCGCGCAGGCATCGTGCCCGCCGAACTGGTGCTGCACAACGCCCAGTACCGCCCGCAGATGCACGGTGCCTCCGTGCCCCACGGCGTGTACGCGCACATTGCGGGCATCGACATCGTGCGTGCCGCCAACGCCCAGGGCGAAGGCCAGTACTACGTGCTGGAAGACAACCTGCGTGTGCCCAGCGGCGTGAGCTACATGCTGGAAAACCGCAAGATGATGATGCGGCTGTTCCCAGAGCTGTTCAGCCAGCACGCCGTTGCGCCCGTGGCCCATTACCCCGACCTGTTGCTGGAAACCCTGCGCGCCATGGCGCCGCCCGCCGCCGCCGCGGCGCCCACGGTGGTGGTGCTCACGCCGGGTATGTACAACAGCGCGTACTTCGAGCACGCCTTCCTCGCCCAGCAAATGGGCGTGGAGCTGGTCGAGGGCCAGGATCTGGTGGAGCAGGACGGCTTCATCTACATGCGCACCACGCGCGGCCCGCAGCGCGTGGACGTGATCTACCGCCGCGTGGACGACGACTTCCTCGATCCGCAGGTTTTCCGCAGCGGCTCCACGCTGGGCTGCGCCGGGCTGATGCGCGCCTACCGTGCCGGCAACGTGGCCCTGTGCAACGCCGTGGGCACGGGCGTGGCGGACGACAAATCGGTCTATCCCTACGTGCCCGAGATGATCCGCTTCTACCTGGGCGAAGAACCCCTCCTGCACAACGTGCCCACCTGGATGTGCCGCAAGCCCGAAGACCTGCAACACGTGCTGGCCCACCTGGATGAGCTGGTGGTCAAGGAAGTGCACGGCGCCGGAGGCTACGGCATGCTCATCGGCCCGGCCGCGACGCGCGCCGAGATCGAGGATTTCCGCCGCGCCCTGGTGGCCGACCCGGCGCGCTACATCGCGCAGCCCACGCTGAGCCTGTCGAGCTGCCCGACCTTCGTGGACAGCGGCCTGGCGCCGCGCCACATCGACCTGCGGCCCTTTGTGCTCTCGGGCACCAAGGTGCAGATGGTGGCAGGCGGCCTCACGCGCGTGGCGCTCAAGGAGGGCTCGCTCGTCGTCAACTCCTCGCAGGGCGGAGGCACCAAGGACACCTGGGTGTTGCAGGAAGAAGGGAGCACGCCATGCTGAGCCGCACCGCAGACCATCTGTTCTGGATGTCGAGATACACAGAACGGGCAGAAAACACCGCCCGGATGTTGAACGTGGTCCATGAGACCGCGCTGCTGCCCCAGTCGGCCGAGCGCGCCCAGGAGGGTTGGCTGGGCATGTTGTCGATCAGCGAACTGATCCCCGCCTACACCGCGCGCCACGGCGCCGTCACGCGCGACGGGGTGCTGCACTTCATGGTGCGTGACGGCTCCAACCCCTCGTCCATCCTGTCGTGCCTGCGCGCCGCCCGCGAGAATGCCCGTGCCGTGCGCGGTGCGCTCACCAGCGAGGTGTGGGAGACGCAGAACCAGACCTGGCTGGAGGTCAACCGCATGCTGGCCGAGGGCGCCTTCGAGCGCGATCCGGGCCAGTTCTTCGAATGGGTCAAGTACCGCTCGCACCTCTCGCGCGGCGTGACGCTGGGCACCATGCTGCAGGACGAGGCCTTCCACTTCCTGCGCCTGGGCACCTTCCTGGAGCGCGCCGACAACACCGCGCGCCTGCTGGATGTGAAGTTCCATGCCGTGGAGTCCGAATTCCATGGCCTGGCCCCCGTGCGCGAGCACGAGGCGGACTTCTACCACTGGAGCGCGGTGCTGCGCAGCGTCTCGGCGTTCGAGGTCTATCGCAAGGTGTACCGCGACGCCATCAGCCCCGAGCGCGTGGCCGAACTGCTCATTCTGCGCCGCGACATGCCGCGCTCGCTGCACGCCAGCCTGCGCGAGGTGGTGGACAACCTCGCCCAGGTGTCCAACGACCATTCGGCAGAGACGCAGCGCCGCGCCGGGCGCCTGCTGGCCGATCTGCAGTACGGCCGTATCGATGAAATCCTGGCCACGGGCCTGCATGCGTTCCTGACGCAGTTCCTGGACCGCGTCAACGACCTGGGCGCGGGCGTCAGCCGCGACTTCCTGGTGCCGGTGTGGTCGTGAGGGAACCGAGCTTCTGCGGGTTGCGCTGGAAGTAGATGCCACGCACCCGGCCCTGGGTGTCCCATTCCAGGGCGCAGGCCTGTTCCAGCGCGCCCTGGGCGTTCCACAGCAAGGCGCCTGGGGCGCCGTTCACCCATGCGGGGTGCAGCGCCTGGGCACCGGCATCGCGCTGCCAGGTACGGGCAAACGCCACCAGGGCCTGTGCCACGCGATCGCGCCCGAGCAGCGGCGCCGGTATCGCACAGACCACGCCACCGCCGTCGCTGCACAGGCGCACGTCCTGGGCCAGCAGTGCTGCCAAGGGCTGCACCTCGCCGCTGGCTAGCGCTTGCGCAAAAGCTTCGAGCAGGGCCTGGATGCGGGTATCCGCAGGCGGTGCGGCGGCCGCGTCCTGCCCGTAGCCCTGGGCCTGCAAATGCCTGCGTGCGCGGCTGCCCGAGGCCACCTGGGACAGCACGGCCAGAAGTAGCACAGTTTCCACCCACGGGTGGCGGGAGGGTGGCCCAGCGGGGGCTGTGCGGGCAGGGTCAGGGATGGAGGTGTGTTCATACCTCCAAGACGACGCAGCCTGGGCCATAGTGACAGGGACGGCAGTGAGCGCTGACCACCCTGGGCATAGGGTCACCGGATTTGGCGTTGACAGGTTGAAACACGCTCCATAAGATAGTAATAAGTTACTTACTTTCACAATGAACACACGCAGCAAATACCTGTCGGCAGACGACAGGCGTGCCGCCACCGTCGAGGCGGTGATTGAACTGGCGGCCAACCACGCGCCCGGTGAGATCACGACCACCACGATTGCGCAGCACATGGGGGTGACCCAGGGGGCACTGTTCAAGCACTTTCCCACCAAGGACGCCATTCTGGAATCGGTGGTGCAGTGGGTGGCCGACAAGCTCTTGTCTCGCATCGACACCGTGGTGCAGGGCGCGCCCAGCGCCAGTGGCGCCTTGCAGGCCATGTTCATGGCCCATACCGCTTTTGTGACCGAGCACCCGGGCGTACCACGCTTGTTGTTCGGGGAGCTGCAGCGGGCCGGTTCGACCACGCCCAAGCGCCTGGTGGCCGCACTGCTGCGCGAATATGCCGAGCGCCTGCGCACCTTGCTGGAGCGCGGTCGGGACAGCGGCGAGCTGGATGCGCACATGGACATCGAGGCTGCCGCCACCCTGTTTGTCGGCTCCATCCAGGGCCTCGTCATCCAGGCCCTGTTTGCGGGGGATGTGCAGGCCATCCAGCGCAACGCGCCCGGAGTGTTTGCCATCTATCTGCGCGGCATTTCCAGAGGTACACCATGAGCAAACTTCCCCTGAGCCGTCGCACCTTGTCCATCCTGGCCGTGCTGGTGCCGCTGGCCATCGTTCTGGGCTATGTGGCCCTGCGTTCCGGGCCCCTGGCGCCTGTGGCCGTCACGGTGGTGCAGGTGGAGTCGAAGGCGTTGCGCCCTTCGCTGTTTGGCGTGGGCACGGTCGAGGCGCGCCAGCTGTACCGCCTGGGGCCGGTGGCGCCGGGGCGCCTGCTGCGCCTGTCGGTGCAGGTGGGCGATACCGTCAAGGCCGGTCAGGTGCTGGGCGAAATGGACCCCGTGGACAGCGACGACCGCCTGCGCTCGCAGCAGGCGCAGGTGCAGCGCGCCGCCGCCGCCGTGGCCGACACCACGGCGCGCCATGCCTTTGCCCAGCAGCAGGCCCGGCGCTACGAGCAACTTTTTGCCGAAAAGGCTACCAGCGAGGAATTGTTGGCCGCACGCCGCCAGGACTTGCAGTTGGCCAGTGCGGCACTGGCGGCGGCACGCGAAGACCAGGCCCGCGCCCAGTCCGATCTGCAGGCACTGCGCACGCAGCGCGCCAGTCTGCGCCTGGTGTCGCCGGTGGACGGCCTGGTTACCGCGCGCGACGCCGAGCCCGGCACCACCCTCGTGGCCGGACAGATGGTCGTCGAGGTGGTCGATCCGACATCACTCTGGGTCAACACGCGCTTTGACCAGGTCAGTGCCGCAGGCCTGGCGGCGCAGCAGCCCGCGCAGGTGGCGCTGCGCTCACGCCGGGCGCAGGCCTTGGCTGGGCAGGTGCTGCGCCTGGAGCCGCGTGCCGATGCGGTGACCGAGGAGCTGCTGGCCAAGGTGGTTTTTTCCACGGTGCCGCAGCCCCTGCCGCCCATTGGCGAACGCGCCGAGGTGACGGTGGATCTGCCCGAACTGGCGCAGGGGCCTGTCATTCCCAGTGCCGCCGTGCAGCGCCAGGGCACGCAGATCGGCGTATGGGTGGCCCAGGGTGACCGCCTGGACTTTGTGCCGGTGGTGCTGGGGCGTTCGGATCTGGAGGGGCGGGTGCAGGTGCTCAAGGGGCTTGCGCCCGGTGACTCCATCGTGCTCTACAGCGAAAAGGCGCTGACCGCACGTTCGCGCATCCATGTGGTCGAGCGCATCCTCGGAGTGGCATCGTGATCAGCCTGGCGGGGCGCGACATTGCCCACGCCTGGGGCAAGTTTGTCTTTACCGGCCTGGGCCTGGGCCTGCTGCTGGGTGTGACCTTGGTGATGGCGGGCGTGTACCGTGGCATGGTGGACGATGGCAAGGCCTTGCTGGACAACAGCGGCGCCGATCTCTGGGTGGTGCAGCGTGACACGCTGGGCCCCTATGCCGAGCCGTCGAGCATTCCGGACGACACCGAGCGCGCCCTGCGTGCCATGCCTGGGGTGGCCGAGGCAGCCAATGTGACCTACCTCACCATGCAGGTGCACCAGGGCGGGCGTGACGTGCGCGCCATGGTGGTGGGCATTGTGCCGGGCGATGCCTGGGGCTCGCCGGGCTGGCCACCGGCGCTGGTGGCAGGGCGACGCGTCACGCGTGGCCATTACGAGGCCATGGCCGATGTGGCCACGGGCTTTCGGCTGGGCGACACGCTGCGCATCCGACGCAACAGCTACACCGTTGTCGGCCTGACGCGCCGCATGGTCTCCTCCAGCGGCGACCCCATGGTGTTCATCCCCCTGAAGGATGCGCAGGAAGCCCAGTTTCTCAAGGACAACGACGCTATCGTGCAGAACCGCCAGCGCACGGCTGCCAACCCGGCATTCAACCGGCCGGGCGTGCCGGGTCTGTTGTCGGCCATCCAGGCATCGCAGACAAGCAGCAACACCGTGAACGCCGTACTCGTTCGCTTGCGTCCCGGCGCCCATGCCGACGAGGTGGCCGATGCCGTGCGCCGCTGGAAGCGCCTGACGGTCTATACCCGCGCCGAGATGGAAGGCATCCTGATCGGCAAGCTCATCGCCACCTCGGCCAAGCAGATCGGCATGTTTTTGGTCATCCTGGCGGCGGTCAGTGCGGCCATCGTGGCCTTCATCATCTACACCCTGACCATGGACAAGATCCGCGAGATCGCGGTGCTCAAGCTCATCGGCACGCGCAACCGCACCATTGCCTCCATGATTCTTCAGCAGGCCCTGGCGCTGGGGCTCATCGGGTTTGCGGTGGGCAAGATCACCGCCACTGTCGCCGCGCCACTGTTTCCCAAATACGTGCTGCTGGTGCCGCAGGATTCGCTGGCCGGGCTGGCCATCGTGCTGGTGATTTGCGCGCTCGCCAGCGTGATCGCCATCCGCATGGCCTTGCGCGTGGACCCGGCCGAGGCCATTGGAGGATGACATGAAAGGCAACGGCAACGGCATCCGCATCGAAGGCCTGCGCAAGCGCTACGGCAGCGGGGACACGGCGGTGGATGCGCTCAAGGGCGTGAACATGCAGGTCGCTCCGGGCGAAGTGGTGGGCCTCATCGGTCCTTCGGGCTCGGGCAAGAGCACGCTGCTCAAATGCCTGGGGGCCGTGATCGACCCCACCGCCGGGCGCATGACGCTGGGCCAGGAGGTGATCTATGACGAGGGCTGGAAGGTGGACGACCTGCGGGCGCTGCGGCGCGACCGCATCGGCTTTGTCTTCCAGGCACCGTACCTGATCCCTTTTCTGGACGTGACCGACAACGTCGCGCTGCTGCCCATGCTGGCGGGCATGCCCAACGCCCAGGCGCGCTCGCGCGCGCTGGAACTGCTCACCGCGCTGGACGTGCAGCACCGCGCCAAGGCTATGCCAACGCAACTTTCGGGGGGCGAGCAGCAGCGCGTGGCCATTGCGCGCGGCCTGGTCAACCACCCACCCGTGATCCTGGCCGACGAGCCCACGGCTCCGCTGGACAGCGAGCGCGCCATGGCCGTGGTGCGTATCCTCAACGACATGGCGCAGCGCTACCAGACCGCCGTTATCGTGGTCACGCACGACGAAAAAATCATTCCCACCTTCCGGCGCATTTACCACATCCGCGACGGTGTCACGCACGAAGAAGCGGGCGAAGGCCGCAGCATCGAAGCTGCGTGACGCTCCCTGCGCATCCACAAGGACTTTGGCCCATGCAACTACACCTCCGTTCTGCCCTGGCGCCATTGACAGCCGCGCTGGCGCTCGTTGGCTGCGCGTCGCTGCCCCCCTACGAAACCCCACCGCCACCTGCTGGCGCAGACTACACCGCAAGCGCCTTGGCCACGCCCACCGCATCGGCCCCTGGCCTGCACGGCCAGGCGCAGCAATGGGTGGACGGGGCTGTGGAGGGCGCATGGTGGCACGCGCTGCGCTCCAGCGCGCTGGACGCGCTGGTGGACGAAGCCCTGCACGCCAGCCCCACGCTGGCCGCAGCCCAGGCCGTGCTGACCCAGGCGCGCGAGCTGCATGCCGCGCAGGCCGGTGCCACGCAACGGCCCCAGGTGGACCTGGGCCTGGGCGCGCAGCGCCAGCAAACCAGCCCCAGCGCCCAGGGCCTGCCGGGCGATCCGCGTGAGTTCAGTCTGTACAGCGCCAGCGTCGGCGTGCGCTACCGCTTTGATGTGGGCGGCGGCATCGACAGCAGCCTGCGGGCAGCGGCAGCGCGCGCCGATGTGCGGCAACATGAGCTGGCAGCGGCGCGCCACGCCCTGGCGGCCAACCTGGCCACTGCCGCCATCACACGCGCCCGGCTGGCGGCCCAGATCGAATCGCTGTCGGCGATCCTGCGCACCCAGCAATCCCTGGTCGATCTTGCCCAGGTGCGTACGCGCCTGGGCCATGCGGCCCCCGACGAAGTGAGCGCCCTCACGGCCCAGGCCGAGCAGACCCGCGCCGCGCTGTCCGCACTGCGCAAGCAACTGCGGCAGACCGAACACCTGCTGGCCGTGCTGGCAGGGCGCCAGCCTGCGCAGGGCGTGCCTGCCTTCACCCTGGAAGGTTTCACCTTGCCCGAGCAACTGCCCGTTGCCGTGCCCTCCGAGTGGGTGCGCCGCAGGCCCGACATCCAGGCCGCCGAAGCGGCGCTGCGGGCCGCGCATGGCGATCTGGGTGTGGCGATTGCGCGGCAATACCCCCAGTTCACCCTGAGCGCCAACCTGGGCAGCCAGGCCCTGACCACGTCCGCCCTGTTTGGCGGCAGCGCAGCGGTCTGGAGTGTGCTGGGCCAGATGAGCCAGCCTCTGTTCAATGCCAGCCTGCCCGCAGAGCGGCGTGCAGCGCAGGCCGCGCTGGAGGCCGCCACCGCCAACTACCAACGCGTGGTACTCGAAGCGCTGCGCAGCGTGGCCGATGCACTCAGCGCCGTGGAGCACGATGCGCAGACCCTGGCCGCCCTGGCGCGCAGCGCCCAGGCCGCCCAGGAGCAACACCGTGTGGCCGTGAGCCAGCACAGGGCAGGCGCCGCCAGCCCCGTGCAGTTGCTGGTGGCAGACCAGGTGCTGCTGCAGGCGCGCAGCAACCTGGCCGCCGCACAGGCACAGCGCCTGCTCGATACCGTGGCGCTGGGCGCTGCGATGGCGGGTGACCCTGCGCCCCGGCAGGGTGCCCAGGTTTCCCTTCGCAACCCACAGGAGTCACGATGACATCTTTCCGCTATGCCACAGGCCAGGTGGCGGTTCACTGGCTGGCTGCTGCGGCAGTGCTTTTTCTGCTGCTGACCGGCACCCTGGTGCTGGAAGACATGCCCAATACCGCCCCCAAGGTTGCAAACCTGCGCATCCACATGCTGGTGGGGGCGCTGGCCGGGTTGCTGGTCGTGGTGCGCGTGCTGCTGCGCCGCAGCCACCCCCTGCCCCCGCCCATGCCGGGCGAGCGCGTGGTGCGCTGGGGGCACCTGGGGTTGAACCTGCTGGTGCTGCTCATGGCCTTCAGCGGCGCCATGCTGGCCCTGCAGAGCGGGCTGCTGGACGCCCTGTGGGGCAATGGCACCCTGCCGAGCGATTTCAGAGCCTTCACGCCGCGCAGGGTGCACGGCCTGCTGGCCAAGCTGACCATGGCGCTGGTGGCGCTGCATGTGCTGGCGGCGCTGTACCATCAGTTCGTGCTGCGCGATGGGCTGCTTGGCCGCATGGGGCTGGGCCGCAAAGGTGGATCCTGAATCTGCCGCTAGCGTCGGCAAGACGGTACCGCCCACCTCCGGCCCTGCGTCACAGCGCTCAGAACCGGTAGCGTGCGGTGAGCGACGCGTTCAGGCGTTCGCCGTATCCGCAGTCCATGTTGGGGCCGCGGCACCACGAGACGTACTGTTTGTCCGCCAGGTTCTTGATGTTGAGCCGGAAATCCCAGTTCCCGGTGGCGTAGTCGACCATGGCGTCGTACAGCGCCACAGAGGGGACCACCGGCGCGCCGCCGTTGCCTGTGAGGTCGCCGATGTAGCGCCCGCCCAGGCCCACGCGCCAGCCGCCCGCGAAGTGGTACTCGACCCATGCCGAGGCCGTGGTCTCGGCAATGGCGCTCAGGCGCTTGCCGGTGACCGGGTTCACGGCGTCCATCTGGGTGTAGTTGGCCAGCAGGTCCCAGGCGCCGGTGCGGTGGCGTGCTTCGAGTTCCCATCCCTGGATGGCTGCTCCGATCTGCTCGCGCCCGCCGGGGGTGCTGCCGTCCACCACACGGTTTTTCTGCTCGATGTCGAACCAGGCGAAGGCCGCTGAGGTCTTGCCGTTGGGCGCCAGGTACTTGAGGCCGATTTCCTTTTGCGTGCCGGTCGTGGGCTTGAGGTAACTGGCAGCGGCGGTGCCGTCCGTCCCCAGGTTGGGCACAAAGGAGTTGGACACGCTGGCATAGGGTGCCAGGCCAGCGGCAAACTGGTACATCAGGCCCAGGCGGCCCGTGGTGGCCGTGTTTTTGACCACGGTGTTGGGGGTGGCGAGGTTGAGCACCTGGTTGCGCGCCTGGTCGTGCCGCACGGCGCCCGAGACGATCCAGGGGCCCCAGGTGATGTGGTCGGTAGCATAGATGCCGGTTTGCACGATCTTGTTGTCCGGGCGATCGGCCAGGGGCAGGCGGTTGAGGTCCAGCGAGCCTACCGACCCGTAGACCGGGTTGTACACGTTGAAGCTGCCCACGCCCGACTGGCTGAAGTAGTTGAACTCCTCCCACAGGGCGTTCTGGTAGTCCACGCCCACACCCACCTGGTGCTGGGTGGGGCCTGCCTGCAGCGTGCCTTCCAGCCGCAGGTCGGTGCCCAGAACATCGGTCTTGCGGTCTGCCGCATGCACGGTGCGCGAAATGTTGCCCGCCGCCGTGGGGATGGGGCCCACGGAGGTGTAGATCTCGCGCGTGACGCTGGAGGACTGGGTCTTGCGCAGCGCGCCGACCAGCTTCCAGGCCGGTGCCAGGCGCTGGTCCCAGTGCAGGCTCAGTTCGTTCTTGCGCGTCTCGTACCGATCCCAGCCGGGCTCTCCGGCAAAGCGGTTGCTGGGGATGGTGCCCAGCGGTGCCGCTCCCAGCGTGCCCTGGTAGGGCAGAAACTGCGAGGACACCTTGGTGTCGTTCTGCTGGTGCACCAAGCTGGCGCTGATGCGCGTGTCGGCATGGGGTTGCCACTGGAGCGATGGCATGAGCACCAGTGCGTCGTCGTTGACGTAGTCCACCTGCGTATTGCTCTTGCGGCCCAGGGCCACCAGGCGGTAGAGCAGGGTCTGGTCCGCGTTCAGCGGCCCGGTGAAATCGGCCGCCAGTTGCTTGCGGCTGTGCGAGTCCAGTTGCAGCTCGATTTCGCGGGCGGGGGTCTTCTGGGGCTGCTTGCTCACCACGTTGACGATACCGCCCAGTTCTGCCTGGCCGTACAGCGACGAAGACGGGCCCTTGAGCACCTCGACGCTCAGATCTCCGGGCGGACGTTGTTGTAGTTTCCGAACAGGCTGCGCAGGCCGTCCTGGTACATCGACGGCGACAGGCCGCGCACCGCCGCCCAGTCGCCCCGCGTGTCAAAGCCGTAGCGCCCGGCGTACACGCCAGCGCTGTAGAGCAAGGTGTCCTCCACCGTCTTGGCGCCCGCTTCGCGCATCTGCTCCACGCGGATGACGGACATGGCAAACGGTGTCTCGTGCACCGTTGCGGGGCTCTTGCCCACGGTGGCCGATTGGTTCTGGGTCACCACCGTGTCGGGTGTGGGCGCGGTCGTGACCGTGACGGTGGGCAGTGCAGTGTCCGCAGCGCTGCCTTGCTGCGCCCAGGCGGATGGGGCGAGCAGCAGGGCGATGGCGGTGCCCAGTGGGGCCAGCGCAAAGGGGAAAGAGGTGCGTCGTGTTGGCATGGTGAGAAGAAGTTGGCAAGGCAATGGAAGAAGTGCGCAGTGGGCGGATCAGTGGCCCTTGGTGGGCGGTTCGGGCAGTGCGGGCGAGGCCAGGCCGTCCTTTTGCACAAAGCTCAGCGTGGTCACATAGCTCGCCTCGGCATAGGGCTGGCCCTGTGCCTGGCCCGCCGTCTTGTCGGTGTGCTTGACCTCGGCCACGTACTGGCCCTTCCAGGGCAGGGCAAAGGTCACGGTGCCGTCTTCGGCGCTGTTCTGGCTGCGCGACCAGCCCGAAGGCGCCACCATCTCCACCGCCACCTTGGCCAGCGGCGCGCCGTTGAACAAGGCCTTGAACTCGCCGGGTTTGCCCGTGGGCACCAGATCCAGCGCCTGGGGGCGGGGCTCGACCGCCTGGCTGGCGTGGGCCACCCAGCGCGCGGCGGGCACCCACAGCAGGGCGGGCAGGTTGCGCTTGCTGCGGTCGATCACCGGGTAGGCGGCTGTGGCGAACAGGCTCTGAGCATCGGCCTGCGCGCGGCCACAAAGGCGTCCTTGCCCAGCGTGCTGGGCAACTGCGTGCTGCCCGCGCTGCTGCGCTGCTCCAGCGTGGGGGCGGCCAGGAACTTGTCCAGCGCACCCGGCGAGGTCTCGCGCAGGTTCATGTGGTATTCGCCAAAGCGCAGGCGGGCCTGGCCGTCGGTGTTTTCAATCCAGACCTGGTGGGCGTGCGCGGCGCTGGCGCACAAGGCCAACAGGGCGGCGGCAAGGTGGGTGCGGCGGGGGGTGAGACGCATGGTGTGTTTCCTTTGGGTGCTGTAGAGAATCAAAAATGCTATAAAAATAATAGCTGCTTGCGCTTATGTATAAAGCGTTTGAAGGCTATTTTGCTTGTGGTTTCTGTGCTTGGGGTTGTGGGTACGAAGAGGGCGCGGGCCGCCAGGCAAACCAGGCCATGGCCAGCGTTGGAAGGCCCAGCCCCACCCAGGACCACCAGTCGCCCCAGGTGTCTGACACCAGGGCGGTGGCCAGTCCGGTCGAGGTCAGCAGGCCCATGGCGATGGGGCCCGGCCAGGTGCGGTGTGCACGGTGTGCAGCGGGGGCTTTCATGGGCGGCCCTCCAGCGATGCGGTGGCGGGCAAGGCGGTGCTGGGCGCCGGTGTGCTGCGCGCCGCCGCCGCGCCCTTGCGCAGCCAGAGGTACAGGCCGCTGCCCAGCACCACGATGGTGGCAATGTCCAGCAGCGCCCACAGAATCTTCATCGGCATGCCGCCGTAGTCGCCAAAGTGCAGCGGCTGGGACACCAGCAGCGCCGTCAGGTACCAGGGCAGGGCGGGGGCGGCGGTGACCTCGGCGCTGCGGGCATCCACCAGCACCGGCTGCAGCAGGCGCGAGGTCAGCGGCGTGGTGCCGCGCAGGAACACGGTGTTGTGGTGCGGGCTGGAGAACGCCGTTCCGGGCGTGGCGATGAAGGCGAACTTCATGCCGGGTACCTGTGCCTGCGCCGCTTCCAGCACCCGCTGCATGGGGGCGCGTTCGCCTGCGGGTACGGTGGTCTGGCCCTGGTAGGGCGCCAGCAGGCTGGAGAGTTGGTCGTACTGCCAGTACTTGACGAGCAGATCGGCCCAGGTGTTGACCATGCCCGTGGCGCCCACCACCAGGGCCCACACCAGGGTGATGATGCCCAGCATGTTGTGCAGATCCAGCCAGCGCAGCCGGGGGGACTGTGTGCGCCGCACCTCACCAAAGACCATGCGGCGCATGAAGGGCGCGTACAGCACCACGCCGGTCACGATGGCCACCAACAGCAGCAGGCCCATCAGGCCCAGGAACAGTTTGCCCGGCAGGTCGGCAAACAGGTCCACGTGCAGGCGGTACATCACGTACATGAAGCCTTCGTTCACCGGCCTGCGCGAGAGGATGTCGGTGCTGCGCGCATCCACGGCCACAGACTTGAAGTCGTTGGTCGGCGCGGGGGTGGGGGTGAGGGTGACGAACCAGACCTTGTCGTCGTCGTCCGCCTGCGAGACAAACTGCACCACCCGTTCGGGGTGCAGGGCCTGGGCCTTGGCCAGCACGGCATCCAGGCTCGCGCGTGGGGTGTCGTCCGGCATGGCCGGGGCCTGCACCTCGGTGCCCAGCAGGTGGCCGATTTCGTGGTGAAAGATCAGCGGCAGGCCGGTAAGGCACAGCAGCAGCATGAACACGGTGCACACCAGGCTGGACCACTTGTGGACCCAGCTCCAGCGGCGCAGAGCGGCAGATGAAAGCATGGCATGGGGCGCCCGTGCCACCCGCTTGCGGGCGCAGGCGCCGCCGTGCGTCTGCAAGCGCGCCTTGGGCAAGGCTGTGCGGCAGAAGGCGGGGTTGGGTGCACCAGCGCCTTTCGCAACCAGGCGCACCGCAGCGCGTGGGTTGAATCGATAGGCCTGCGCTGGCGGTGGTGCGTGGCGTTGTGCTGTGCAGAACCCTGGCTTGCGCTCTCAGTACGGAATTGTAAATAAGAATGATTATTTTTGCTGAGTGGCTTGATGTGCCTCAGAACTGGCGCCGCAGCGTGACCTGCAGCGAGCGCGGCGAGCCCGGCAGGATCAGGTTGTCGTGGCTGCCGTGGCTGGACACGTAGTACTTGCGGTTGGTCAGGTTCTTGAGGTTCACGTCCAGGCCCCAGGCGCCCAGCGTGTACTGCAGGGCTGCATCCAGCGTGGTGTAGGCGGGCAGCGTGACCAGGTTGCTCACCGAGGTGAAGCGCGCACCCACATGCTGCAGGCCGCCGCCCACGCGCAGGCCGTTGCCCAGGCCCTTCATGGCCCACAGGAAGGCGGAGTTGCGCGGGGTGAGCGCCGACACCTTGCCCTGCACCACCACCGATTGCGTAGGCAATTGCGTGGAGGTCACGCGCGCCAGCGACTTGACCATGCGCCCGTCCAGGAAGGCGTAGCCCGCGCTCACATCCCAGCGCCCGGGCAGGCGGCCGTTGAGGGTGAGCTCCAGGCCGTTGGTGCGCTGCACGCCCACGTTGATTTGGCGGGTGGGGTTGCTGGGGTCGGTGTTCTTGATGTTGCTGCGCTCCAGGTTGAACAGCGCGCCCGTGAGGTTGAGCTGGCCGTCCATCAGGTCCAGCTTGACGCCGATTTCCTTGTTCTCGGTGATCTCCGGTGCGTTGTCGGTGTTGCTGCTGCTCAGCGCAAACGACTCTGCCGAGGGCTGGAAGGACTTGCTGTACGACACGTAGTAGGACACGGCTTCGCTGGGCTGCCATACCAGGCCTGCGCGGGGGCTGAACTTCTTGTCGGTGCGCGCGAGCGTGGCCAGCTTGCGCTCGAAGCGGGTGTCCTGGTCGAACACGTCGTAGCGCGCGCCCACCAGGGCCTTCCACTGCGGGGCCAGGGTGATCTGGTTCTGCCAGTAGAGGGCGGCGGTGTCTTGCGTGGTGTGGCTGGGAATGGAGCTGTCGGCGTTGTAGTTGGCTGCGGGAATGATGGGCGCCGGGCGGCCCTGGGGGTTGAACAAGGGGACCCGGTCGGCGCCGCCCGACACCGACTCCGAGCGCTTCTTCTGCTGGCCCAGTTCCATGCCCATGAGCCATTCCTGGCGCAGGCCGCCGAGCTGGTTGCGCCAGGTCAGGTCGGTCTGGTTGAACAGGCCGCTCTCGTCGCGCAGGATGAAGGCGCGCGTGCGCCCCACGGTGAGGGTGGCGGGGTCGGTGGTGCCGCTCGGCAGGGTGTTGTAGCGGTCGAGCTCGTAGTCGTACCAGCGCGTGGTGCTGCGCACCGACCAGGCGTCGTTGAAGCGGTGGTTCAGCGTGGCGGTGAAGGCCTGGTTGCCGCTGGTGGTGGTGTCGTCCTGGGCAGCGTTGGACGAGCCGTAGTACGTGCCCGCAGGCACATTCACCGGTCGGCCGTTGAGCGCGGGAATGCCGAAGTCGGTGAGCCGCTTGTCGGCCGCGTGGGTGTACTGCAGCAGCAGCTGCGTGTCGGTGGCGAGCTTGAGCGCCAGGGACGGCGCCAGGTGGTGGCGCTTGACGAACTGCTGGTCGCGGTAGCTGCCCGAATCCTCGATGGCGGCGTTCAGGCGCAGGGCCGCGCTGTCGTTCACCACCAGGTTCATGTCGGCGCTGGCGCGTCGCAGGTTGTGGCTGCCCAGCGAGAGCGTGGCTTCGCCGCCGCTGCGGTTCCAGTGCGGTTTTTTGGTGACGCGGTTGATCAGCCCGCCCGAAGAACCGCGTCCGTAGAGCACGGCAGCCGGGCCCTTGAGCACCTCGATGCGCTCGATGTCGGCCAGGTCGCGGAAGTACAGCGCATCGTCACGCACGCCGTCCACAAACTGGTCGGCAATCGCCGTGAAGCCCCGGATCACCACCTGGTCGCGCTGGCCGTCGCCATGGCTCATGGCCACGCCGGGCACGTTGCGCAAGGCGTCTTCCATGGAGCGCGCACCCTGGTCGCGCAGCAACTGGCCTGGCACCACGTTCACGGCCTGCGGCACGTCGCGCAGCGGAGCACTGCCTTTGGTGGCGCTGGTGCTGGCGGCGGGGGAGTAGCCGTCTTGCTGCGCGCTGGACTGCACGGTCACTTCGCCCAGCGTCTGCGCTGGGGTTTGGGCCTGCGCACAGGCGCTGCCAAAGGCTGCCAGCAGTGCGGCGGCCAGCGGGTTCAAGGCAATGGCATAAGGGGATCGCATGGTTTCTTCCTCTCTACAAAAAAACGGGATGGCATGGCGCTGCCCCGCCGGTGTCCGCACCGGCCACAGCGCAAAGGGGGAAATGGGTGCTCAGCGGCTGGCGTGCAGCAGCAAGCCCACGGCCAGGGCCAACGGGGCCAGGGTGGGCGCGTAACGCGGCCGCCAGGTCAGGCAGGCCGCTACGGCCAGGGCCGCCAGCGAACACAGCACCACCCAGGCCGTGGCACGCAGCGAGGCCGGTTCTGGCGGCGTGCTCGCGCCCGGTGCCTGCAGCGCCAGGGCCAGCGACAGCAGCAGCACCACCCAGCCGCAGGCGCGCAGCCAAGCCAGGCGCCGGGCGCTGGCGTCGGTGCCAAACACGTCGAGGTGGTGGCGGTCCATGCCCAGGGCCAGCGCACACCAGCCCGCAAAGCACCACAGAAAAGTAGCGACCATGGATTCAGCCTCCGGGTGCTGCGCTGGGCGCGGGGGGCAGGTCGGCGCCCTGGGTGCGGGGGGCGCACTGGGCTGCGGCCGCTGGGCGTGGGCGCAGCTTGTGGGCCACGCCCAGCAGGGCCAGGCCGGTGCAGGCAAAGGTCAGGTCGGCCAGGGCCCAGGGCCAGGCGCCTTGCGCCAGCGTGTGGCCCAGGTGGGCTGGGGTGGTGAAGGCACTGATCAGCGGCAGGGCAGCCCACAGCGCACCCGCCAGGCCCATCAGCACCGGCCAGCCCCAGCGCTGGGGGCGCAGCAGGCGGCTGCCCAGCGCCCAGGCCAGTGCCAGCCCCCAGGCGGCAAAAAAGCAGGCCAGCTCGGCGTCGGGCCGGTCGGGCAGCGAGGTGGGCAGCAGCCGGTTGGCTGCCAGGTAGGCGGCGCAGGCCAGCGGCAGGCCGCCCAGCGCGGCCATGTTGGTGGCGGCCACCAGGCGCTCGCCCCAGGGGCGGAAGGCGGGGGTGGCAGGGGGTGTTGCGCCCCGCCGTGCGCCCGCCTGCGCCCGCGTGCTGCGCTTGACGGTCCACAGCACCAGGCCGGTGGCAATCATCAGGCAACCCAGCAAGCCCAGCAGCAACAGCAAGGCCCGCAGCCCCGGTCCGGCAAAGCGCGCCATGTGCAGCCCGTACAGCACGCCATAGGTGCGCACGGCAGGGCCTGCGGCGTCCAGGTGGTGCGCCAGCGTGCCGCTGCGCAGGTCCCACACCAGGCGCTCGGGGCGGTACTGCAGGCGCGCGTGGTCGGTCACCACAGCCTCCACCATGGGCTGGCCTTGCGGGTTGCGGTAGGCTTGCAGCAGGGCAATGGGGTGGGTGCTGCGCTGCGTGGATGCAGCCAGCCAATGCGCCAGGTCCAGCTCTCCCAGCGGCTGGGCGGGCGTGCCGCGCTCGGTGCGCTGGCGCAGGTCGGTGGGCTCACCGCGCAACTGCGCGAAGTAGTGGGCGGCGTCGTTGCCGCTGGGGCCGGGATAGGCGGCTGCGATGCCCGCAGGCAGGTACAGGCTGTGGAAGATCATCAAGCCGCTGAAGGTGATCATCAGGTAGAAGGGCAGCACCAGCACGCCGCTGAGGTTGTGCGCGTCCAGCCAGGCGCGCTGGGCGTTCTTGCCGGGGCGCAAGGTGAAGAAGTCCTTGAAGATGCGCCGGTGCGTGACGATGCCCGACAGCAGCGCAATGAACATCAGCAGCGTGGCCACGCCCACCACCCAGCGCCCTTGCAGCACCCAGCGGCCGTTCTGGGCGGTGCGCAGTTCGAAGTGAAAGCGGTAGAAAAAGTCGCCGCCCATGGTCTCGCGCGGGGTGAGCACTTCGCCCGTTTGCGGGTGCAGGCGCAGGGTCTGCGGGCGCTGCTGTTCGCCACTGGGGCGCCATTGCAGCGTGAGCGTGGGGTCGCGCTCGTCGGGCAGGTGCAGGCTCCATTGCGCGGCCTGCGCTGCGGTGCGCTGCGCGGCCTGCAGGGCCTGGGCAGAGGGCGGTTGGCCAGGGCTGTAGCCAGCCTGCAGTTCGGGGCGCATCCACAGGCTGATTTCCTGGCGGTAGAAGCTCAGGCTGCCGGTCAGGAAGATGGCAAACATCAACCAGCCCAGCACCAGCCCAGACCAGGTGTGCAGCCAGGCCATGGCCTGGCGCAGACCTTCGCGCTCGGGGGCGGGGCGGGTCATGGCGCCGCTCCGGGGCTGCGCAGCGCCAGGGCCAGGGCGCCCAGGGCCAGCGCGGGCAGCAGGGTGCCAGCCCAGGCCGTCCAGGCGCTGCGCGCGTAAAAGGCCCAGCCTGCAGCGCCTGCATAGACAAACCAGGCCAGCATGGTGGCGGTGAGCACGGCATCGACCCGCGCCAGGGCAGGGGCCAGCACCAACGACAGCGCCGCTGCTGCGGCAGCCGCCAGGGCATACCCGCCCGCCGTGGCTGCAAGGGTGCGCGAAGCCACATTCAGGCGGTAGCGCCACAAGGGGTGCGTCACGCGCATGGCCAGGCCCCGGCCCCAGCGGGCGAGCGGCCCAGGCCAGCATGGCATGCGCGGCGCGAAGACAGGCGCGGCATCGGCAAAGCTCCGGACAGGTTACACAACAGTGGCTGGCTGCAGTGGCGCTGTGGGCCGGGCGCTGCGGGCTGGCGAGATCAGCGCATTATCGCTTGCGATTGATACAAATTCGCATTTGCGTAAAGAAGAGGTAAAAACCTGCGGCGCGCGCGCAACAAAAAACGGGCCGAAGCCCGTTTTTGGAGAGGGGGCAGAAAAGGCTCAGTCCTGCTCGCTCATTTGGGACTGTAGGTAGTTCTGCACACCCACGCGGCCGATCAGGTCGATCTGGGTTTCCAGGTAGTCGATGTGCGCCTCGGTGTCGTTCAGGATGCGCTGCAGCAGGTCACGCGAGACGTAGTCCTGCACTGCCTCGCAGTGCGCCATGCCTGCCTTCACGGTGGCCTGGGCGCCTTGTTCGGCGCGCAGATCGCAGGCCAGCATCTCGGGCACGTCTTCGCCGATCTGCAGCTTGCCCAGATCCTGCAGGTTGGGCAGGCCGTCGAGCTGCAGGATGCGGGTCATCAGCCAGTCGGCGTGCTTCATTTCGCCGATGGATTCGTCATGCTCCTTCTTGGCCAGCTTGCCAAAGCCCCAGTGCTCCAGGATGCGGTAGTGCATGAAGTACTGGTTGATGGCGGTCAGCTCGTTCTTGAGCTGGGCCTGCAGGTGGGCAATGACTTGGGCGTCGCCTTTCATCGTGGGGCTCCTGTGGGTTGTTGTGGTGGCAGGGTATGCGATTTTGCAGTCGTCTGCATGAAGCGGCGGTGATTCTTGCAGGCGTGCGTCGAATAAATAGACAAAAACAATTCAAACAATCGAATCAATTGATTGGTCAAATTGACACCGGGCTTCCATACTTCGTTCCGTGTTCAGCCCAACCCTCTCAACAAAGGAAACAAACATGTCCCTGATCAACACCCAAGTCCAGCCCTTCAAGACCCAGGCTTTCCACAACGGCAAGTTCATCGAGGTGACGGAACAGTCCTTCAAGGGCAAGTGGTCCGTGGTCATCTTCATGCCTGCTGCCTTCACCTTCAACTGCCCCACCGAAGTGGAAGACGCTGCCGAGCACTACGCTGAATTCCAGAAGGCTGGCACCGAGGTGTACATCGTCACGACCGACACGCACTTCTCGCACAAGGTGTGGCACGAAACCTCCCCCGCCGTGGGCAAGGCCCAGTTTCCCCTGGTGGGCGACCCCACGCACCAACTGACCAACGCCTTTGATGTGCACATCGCCGAAGAAGGCCTGGCACTGCGTGGCACCTTCATCATCAACCCCGATGGCGTGATCAAGACCATGGAAGTGCATTCCAACGAAATCGCCCGCGATGTGAAGGAAACCCTGCGCAAGCTCAAGGCAGCCCAGTACACCGCAGCGCATCCTGGCGAAGTGTGCCCCGCCAAGTGGAACGAAGGCGCCAAGACCATTGCCCCCTCGCTCGACCTGGTCGGCAAGATCTAAGCCCGCCGGTACGCCGCCGCGTGACCATGACGCCCGGGTGCCTGGCGCCCGGGCTTTTTTACGCCCAAAAATCGAATTTCAGGAGTTCTGCCATGCTCGAAGACAACCTCAAGACCCAGTTGAAAGCCTACCTGGAGCGCCTGCAGCGCCCGGTGGAACTGGTCGCCACGCTGGACGGCAGCGCCACGTCGAACGAGCTGCGCGAACTGCTGGAAGACATCCGCGCCCAGTCGGACAAGATCACCGTGGTCGAGAAGAACGAACTGGATGTGCGCAAGCCCTCGTTCCTCATCACCAACCCCGGCGTGGACACCGGCGTGCGCTTCGCCGGCGTGCCCCTGGGCCATGAATTCACCTCCCTTGTGCTGGCGCTGCTGCACGTGGGTGGCCACCCCTCCAAGGAAGCGGCCGACCTGCTGGAGCAGATCAAGGGCCTGGACGGCGACTACCACTTCGAGACGTATTACTCCCTGAGCTGCCACAACTGCCCCGACGTGGTGCAAGCGCTCAACCTGATGAGCGCGCTCAACCCGCGCATCACGCACACCGCCATTGATGGCGGCGTGTTCCAGAGCGAAATCGAGGCGCGCGAAATCATGGGCGTGCCCACCGTGTTCCTGAACGGCGAGCGCTTCGCGCAGGGCCGCATGGAACTGGCTGAAATCGTCGGAAAGATCGACAAGGGCGCTGCTGCCAAGGACGCGGCCAAGCTCAACGCCAAAGAGGCGTTTGATGTGCTCATCGTCGGAGGTGGCCCCGCAGGTGCTGCCGCCGCCGTGTACGCGGCGCGCAAGGGCATCCGCACCGGCGTGGCCGCCGAGCGCTTTGGCGGCCAGGTGCTCGACACCGTGGACATCGAAAACTACATTTCGCTGCGCAAGACCGAAGGCCCGCAGTTTGCCGCCGCGCTGGAACACCATGTGCGCGACTACGACGTGGACATCATGAACCTGCAGCGCGCCAAGGCGCTCAAGCCCGCCAGCACCGAGGGCGGGCTGATCGAGGTCGAACTGGACAACGGCGCCACCCTGCGCAGCCGCAGTGTGATCCTCTCGACCGGCGCGCGCTGGCGCAACATGAACGTGCCCGGCGAGGAGCAGTACCGCACCAAGGGCGTGACCTACTGCCCGCACTGCGACGGCCCGCTGTTCAAGGGCAAGCGCGTGGCGGTGATCGGCGGCGGCAACTCCGGCATCGAGGCCGCCATCGACCTGGCCGGCGTGGTGGCGCATGTGACGGTGCTGGAGTTCGCCCCTGAACTCAAGGCCGACGCCGTGCTGCAGCGCAAGCTCAAGAGCCTGCCCAACGTGGACGTGATCCTCAACGCCCAGACCACCGAGGTCAACGGCGACGGCCACAAGGTCACCGGCATCACTTACAAGGATCGCGTGGGCGGCGACGTGAAGCAGATCGCGCTCGAAGGCATCTTCGTGCAGATCGGCCTGCTGCCCAACACCGACTGGCTCAAGGGCACGGTGGAGCTGTCCAGGTTCGGCGAGGTCGTGGTGGACGCCAAGGGCCACACCAGCGTGCCCGGCGTGTTCGCCGCCGGTGACTGCACCACGGTGCCCTACAAGCAGATCATCATCGCCGCGGGGGCGGGCGCCACGGCCGCGCTGAGCGCCTTCGACCACCTGATCCGCAGCACGGCACCGGCCTGAACCTGGGGGAGGCACGGGGGGCCACGGGGCGTTGGACGCTGTATGCTTACCCGGTGAGCGTGCCCAGACACGCCCTACCGGAGACGCCCCTTTGACCGCCCGTACACCCAAGCCCCAGGACGGGGCCAGTGAGCCCCGCCCGCGCAGCACCCAGTTGCGCGACCGTGAACTGCAGCGCCGCCGCACCGCCATGCTGTCGGCTGTGCGCACCCTCATCCGCAAGGGTGGGGCGCAGGCCGTGACCATGCGCTCCGTGGCCGATGCCATTGGCGCTTCGACCACCATGGTCTATTCGCTGTTTCCCGACAAGGCCACGCTGATCTCCCACGCGCTCAAACGCGACTTCACCGAGTTGTCGCGCCTGCTGCTGGAGGCCGCTGGCGACAGCGGCAGCGCCACAGAGCGTGTGCGCCGCGTGGCCCTGGCCTATGCCAAGCACGGCCTGGCGCACCCGCTGCAGTACCGGCTGCTGTTCATGGAGCAGCGCCCGCTCACCACCATCGAGAACTCGGGCATCGAATACGGCAACCTTTCCGAAGACGTCTACGCGCTGCTGTGCGGCCTGGTGCAGGCCATGGCCAGCGAACGCGGCCTTGATTCGCCCGCGCAGGAAATCCAGACCGTGGCGCAAATCATCTGGGAAGGCGTGCACGGCCTGGTGGCCCTGCGCCTGACCATCGACCAAGACCCCTGGTTCCAGCGCCTGCCGCTGGACGAGCACCTCAACATCCTGCTGGACGTGCTGCTGACCGGCATCGACGCGCGCTGGGCCCATCTGCCGGGTGCCTCAAAAAATACAGCAAAAAAGGCCTCAAGCGCCCGTAAATAAAGCGCTGGTAGCTATTAAAAATATAGCAAACTGCTGCTGAACCCAGGCGCAGGCTGGGGTGCAGTGCATGGGTGGGGCCAGGCGTGTCACCGGCGCGCTTCCAGGGGCGGGCACAATGGGTGGATACCCGTACCTCCAAGCCGAAGGGACTCCCGCTCCATGGCCATCCAATGGAAAAACTGGGCCAGCACCGCTGCCGTGGTGGCTGGCGCTGCGCTGGTGCTGACACTGTGGGCGCCCTGGCGCTCCAACGGCCCGCCTGCGGGCTTTGTCAGCGGCAATGGCCGCATCGAGGCCACCGAAATCGCCGTGGCGGGCAAGCTCGCCGGGCGCCTGCAGGAGGTGCGCGTGGGCGAGGGCGACTTCGTGCAGGCCGGGCAGGTGCTGGCGCGCCTGCAGGTCGAAGGCCTGCAGGCCCAGCACGACGAGGCCCGCGCCCGCCTGCAGCAGGCCCACCAGGCCGTGGCCACTGCCCAGGTGCAGGTGGCGCAGGCCCAGGGCAACCACCAGGCCGCGCTGGCGCAGGTGGTGCAGCGCGAGACCGACCTGCAGTCCGCCCGCCGCCGCCTGCCGCGCACCGAACAACTGGCGCGCGACGGCTTTCTGTCCGACCAGGTGCTGGAGGACGAACACGCCAAGTTGCGCAACCTGGAGGCCGCGCTGGCCGCCGCCCACGCCCAGGCCCGCGCCGCCGAGGCGGGCGTGGCCGCAGCGCGCACCCAGGTGCCCGCTGCCCAGGCCAACGTGCAGGCCATGGAAGCCACGGTGCAGCGCATTGCCGTGGAACTGGCCGACAGCGAGCTCAAGGCCCCGCGCGCCGGGCGCGTGCAGTTCCTCATTGCCCATCCCGGAGAAATCGTCGCGGCCGGTGGGCGCGTGCTGCAGCTCATCGACCTGGCCGACGTGTACATGACCTTCTTTCTGCCCGAAACCGTGGCGGGCCGTGTGGCGCTGGGCAGCGAGGTGCGCATCGTGCTCGACGCCGCGCCGCAGTACGTCATCCCGGCGCGCGTGTCCTTCGTGGCCAGCACCGCGCAATTCACCCCCAAGACGGTGGAAACCGCCAGCGAGCGCCAGAAGCTCATGTTCCGCGTGCGCGCGCAGATCGACCGCGAGCTGCTGCAGCGCCATATCGAGCAGGTCAAGACCGGCCTGCCCGGCGTGGCCTGGGTGCGCATCGACCCGCAGGCCCCCTGGCCGGAGCGCCTGGCCCTGCCGCGCCAGCCGTGAGCGCACCGCAGCCGCCCGCCCGCCCCGTCGCCCAACTGCGCGGCGTGGGCCTGCGCTATGGCGCGGTCAGCGCGCTGGAGGGCATCACCCTCGATCTGCCCGCCGGGTGCATGGTGGGCGTGATCGGGCCCGACGGTGTGGGCAAATCCAGCCTGCTGGCGCTGCTGTCCGGCGCGCGCGCCGTGCAGGTGGGCAGCGTGCAGGTGCTGGACGGCGACATGGCCCGTGCCGGGCACCGCAAAACCGTGTGCCCGCGCATTGCCTACATGCCCCAGGGCCTGGGCAAAAACCTGTACCCCACGCTCTCGGTCGAAGAAAACCTGCAGTTCTTCGCCCGCCTGTTCGGCCACGGCAGCGCAGAGCGGCGCACGCGCATCGATGCGCTCACCCGCGCCACCGGGCTGCACCCGTTCCTGGCGCGGCCTGCGGGCAAGCTCTCGGGTGGCATGAAGCAAAAGCTCGGCCTGTGCTGTGCGCTCATCCACGACCCCGACCTGCTCATCCTCGACGAGCCCACCACCGGCGTGGACCCGCTGGCGCGCGCCCAGTTCTGGGAGCTGATCGCCCACATCCGCAGCCAACGCCCCGGCATGAGCGTGGTGGTGGCCACCGCCTACATGGACGAGGCCCAGCGCTTTGACTGGCTGGTGGCCATGGACGGCGGGCGCGTGCTGGCCGAAGGCACGCCCGCCGCGCTGCTGCAGCGTACCGGGGCAGAGGACCTGGAGGCCGCCTTCATCGCCCTGCTGCCCGAGGAGCGCCGCCGCGGCCACCAGCCCGTGCAGCGCACGCCGCTGGCCGACGGCGCCGAGCACGCCGTGGCCATCGAGGCCCACGGCCTGACCATGCGCTTTGGCGACTTCACCGCCGTCGATGGCGTGAGCCTGCGCATCCGCCGGGGCGAGATCTTTGGCTTCCTCGGCTCCAACGGCTGCGGCAAGACCACCACCATGAAGATGCTCACCGGCCTGCTGCCCGCCAGCGCAGGCCAGGCGCTGTTGTTCGGCCACGCCGTGGACCCGCGCGACATGGACACGCGCAAGCGCGTGGGCTACATGTCGCAGGGCTTCTCGCTCTACACCGAGCTGAGCGTGCGCCAGAACCTGGTGCTGCACGCGCGCCTGTTCCACGTACCCGAGGCCCAGGTGCCCGAGCGCGTGGCGCACATGGCGCAGCGCTTTGGCCTGCAGGACGTGATGGACGCGCTGCCCGACAAGCTGCCGCTGGGCATGCGCCAGCGCCTGTCGCTGGCAGTGGCCATGGTGCACCAGCCCGAGCTGCTGATCCTGGACGAGCCCACCTCGGGCGTGGACCCGATCGCGCGCGACAGCTTCTGGCGGCTGATGATCGAACTGTCGCGCCGCGACGGCGTGACCATCTTCATCTCCACCCACTTCATGAACGAGGCCGAGCGCTGCGACCGCATCTCGCTCATGCACGCGGGCAAGGTGCTGGCCAGCGATACGCCCGAGGCCATCGTGCAGGCCCACGGCGCGGCCACGCTGGAGCAGGCCTTCATCGACTGCCTGGTGCAGGCCGGTGGCACGGAGGCATCGGCCACGCCCGCGCAGCCCGCCGCCGAGCCCGGCGCCGAGCCCCCTGCGCCTGCGCCAGAGCCCCCGCGCGATGGCCGCTGGCGCCGCAGCCTGCGGCGCCTGTACAGCTACGCCTGGCGCGAGGCGCTGGAGCTGCAGCGCGACCCCGTGCGCGGCGCGCTGGCGCTGCTGGGCTCGCTGCTGCTGATGTTCGTGATGGGCTACGGCATCAGCATGGACGTGGAAGACCTGCGCTTTGCCGTGCTCGACCACGACCAGACCAGCCTGAGCCGCGACTACGCGCTGCAACTGGCAGGCTCGCGCTACTTTCAGGAGCAGCCCCCGCTGCGCGACGACGCCGACATGGACCGGCGCCTGCGCAGCGGCGACATCACGCTGGCGCTGGAAATCCCGCCCGGCTTTGCGCGCAGCGTGCAGCGCGGCGAGCACGCCGAGATCGGTGCCTTCATCGACGGCGCCATGCCCCAGCGCGCCGAAACCGTGGCGGGCTACGTGCAAGGCATGCACCAGTACTGGCTGGTGCAGAAGATCACCGAGGCCACCGGCGCCGCGCCCGCAGGCCTGGTCAACGTGGAAACGCGCTTTCGTTACAACCCCGACATCAAGAGCCTGCCGGCCATGGTGCCCGCCGTCATCCCCATGCTGCTGCTCATGCTGCCGGCCATGCTCACGGCGCTGGCCGTGGTGCGCGAGAAGGAGCTGGGCTCCATCATCAACCTCTACGTCACGCCCACCACGCGCACCGAGTTCATGCTCGGCAAGCAGCTTCCTTACCTGCTGCTGTCGCTGCTCAACTTCGCCATGATGCTGCTGCTGGCCGTCACCGTGTTCGGCGTGCCGCTCACCGGCAGCCTGGCCGCGCTCACGGTCGCCATGGTGCTGTTCTCGCTCAGCGCCACGGGCCTGGGGCTCATGGCCTCGGCCCTGGTGCGCAGCCAGCTCGCGGCCATGTTCTTCACCATGATCGGCACCATGCTGCCCGCCATCCAGTTCGGCGGGCTCATCAACCCCGTGTCCTCGCTCGAAGGGGCAGGGCGCTGGATCGGCGAGATCTACCCTGCCAGCCACATGTTCACCATCAGCCGCGGCGTGTTCAACAAGGCGCTGGGCTTTGCCGACCTCGGTGCCTCGTTCGGGCCGCTGCTGCTGGCGCCCGTGGTCATCCTGGGCCTGGCCATTGCGCTGCTGCGCAAACAGGAGCGTTAGGCATGCACCTGGCCAACATCCGGCGCCTGGGCGTCAAGGAGCTGTGGAGCCTGTGGCGCGACCCGGTCATGCTGTTCCTCATCGTGTACACCTTTTCGGTGGCGATCTATGCGTCCGGCACGTCCATGCCCGAGACGCTCAGCCACACGCCCATCGCCATCGTGGACGAGGACGACTCCGCGCTCTCCGCGCGCATCACCGGCGCCTTTTACCCCCCGGCCTTTTTGCCGCCCGTGCGCATCACCCACGCCGAGGTGGACGCGCTGCTCGACGCCGGGCACTACACCCTGGTGCTGGTCATCCCGCCGGGCCTGCAGCGCGACGTGCTGGCCGGGCGCCAGCCCACGCTGCAGCTCAACGTGGACGCCACGCGCATGAGCCAGGCCTTTGCCGGCAGCGGCCTGGTGCAGCAGATCGTGGCGGGCGAGGTGGCCGAGTTCGCCCAACGCCACCGCGCCGTGCAGGCCCAGCCGGTGGAACTGGTACCGCGCATGCGCTTCAACCCCACGCTGTCCAACGTGTGGTTCGGCTCGCTCATGGAGCTGGTGGGGCAGATCACCATGGTCTCCATCATCCTCACCGGCGCCGCGCTCATCCGCGAGCGCGAGCACGGCACCGTCGAGCACCTGCTGGTCATGCCCGTCACGCCCACCGAAATCATGCTCGCCAAGGTAGGAGCCATGGGCCTGGTGGTGCTGCTGGCGGCAGTGCTATCCATGCGCGGCATCATCCTGGGTGCGCTGCGGGTGCCGGTGGACGGCTCGCTCTGGCTGTTCTTTGGCGGCGCCGCGCTGCACCTGTTTGCCACCACATCCATGGGCATCTTCATGGCCACGCTGGCGCGCAACATGCCGCAGTTCGGCCTGCTGGTCATGCTGGTGATGATGCCGCTGCAAATGCTCTCGGGCGGCATGACCCCGCGCGAGAGCATGCCCACCTGGGTGCAATGGGCCATGTCGTTGGCCCCCACCACCCACTTCACCGAACTGAGCCAGGCCGTTCTCTACCGCGGCGCAGGCCTGGCGGTGGTGTGGCCCTCGCTGCTGGCGCTGGCGCTCATCGGCAGCGTGCTGTTTGCCCTGTCGCTGCGGCGCTTTCGGCGGGCGATTGCGCAGATGGCGTGAGTTTTGGGTTAAATAGGCCTCTGGCGCTTATGTGCAAAGCGCTGATAGCTATAAAAATAATAGCGTGCGAATGTGTGAGGCCGCTTCACAGCTACCCCCGACAACCCGCGTCGCGCCCAGGGTTGTGCGCTACAGGCCTGCGCAACTGCATAGAATGCGCGCTGCCATGCGCCGCCTCCTGCTTGTTTTTTTGCTTGTGCTGATGCCGCTGCAGACCGTTTGGTCCGCAGCGGCTGCCTATTGCACGCATGAGCAGGCGCCTGCGGCGGCGCATTTTGGCCACCATGTGCACGACCACGCGGGGGCGCACCAGGGCGGCGATGCCCATGCCGATGCGGGCCATGCATCAGCCGACGACGCGCAGGGCGGCGCGGCGGGCTCCATTTTCAACCTGGGCAGCGCCGACCTGGACTGTCACACCTGCCACGGCAGTGGCACGGTGCTGTTTGCGCACACCGTTGCGCCTGCTGCCCTGGCGCTTTGTGCGCATCCACTGCCGCTGGTGGCGGCGCAGCTCCCGGCGCCGCTGAGCCCGCGCCCCGAACGCCCCAACTGGCCCTACGCCGCCTGATCCGGCACGGGTTTGGGCCGGGTTGCGGGGCGGGGCTGGCACGCGGTGCGGCTCCTTTTCCTGTGATCCATGGCGCATGCCTGTGCCGCAGCGGCAAGGCGGGGCAGGGCAGCCCCATGAACCCTTAGAACTTGTCCGTAAATTATTTGATGCCACGCAGCGCTCTTTTCGGGATGGGATGCAAGGCGCGGTGCGCAGCCCATAGCCCCGCTATGGGCAAGCATCGCAACGCCGCAGACCGCCCGAAAAGAGCACTGCCCTTCGGGTTGGGGCGAAATCGGGCGATTTCGCGCCCTTGCCGCTTGCATGGGCCGCCAGCCCATGCGGCGCGCCAAGACCTCGAACTCATCCCGATTTCGCCCCAACGTGGCATCAAATAATTTACGGACAAGTTCTTAATAACCCCCGCGGCAGCGCCGTGTGGGCGCGGTGCCTTGCCGATGTTTGGCCCCTGGCCTTGTGCCACAGGAAACACATCGGATGCAAACCCACAAAACCCTGCCATGGCGGCGCAGCGCCGCCATGGCCCTGGGCTGGGCGCTGGCCAGCATGGCTGCCCAGGCCCAGTCTTCACACACCCCGGCGCCCACGCCGGGGCCTACTGCTGCTTCAGCGCCCGCGCAGGAACCCACCGCGTGGTCGCTGCGGGCCTTGTTTGACCACGCCTGGCAGCGCCAGCCCGAAGCCCAGGCCCAGCCCTTGCGCCAGCAGGCAGCCGAGGCCGCCCGCCTGGCCGCGCAGCGCTGGACGGTCGAGCCCTCGGCGCTGGCGTTGCAAACCCGCACCGACCGGCCCGGCAGCCAGCAGGGCCAGCGCGAAATTGAAGTGGGCCTGTCCGCCCCCCTGTGGCTGCCCGGCGAACGCGCGCGCAGCGCCGCCCTGGGCGATGCCCAGTGGCAGCAGGTGCAAAGCCAGCAGCGCGCCGCGCAGTGGCAACTGGCCGCCCAGGTGCGCCAGGCCTGGTGGGACTGGCAGCGCGCCCGCAGCGACATGGCCCTGGCGCAAGACCGCCTGCACAGCGCCCGCCAACTGGCCGCTGACGTGCAGCGCCGCTGGCAGGCGGGCGACCTGGCGCGCACCGACGGGCTCCAGGCCCAGGCCGTGGTGGCCCAGGCCGAAGCCGCGCAGGCCGAGGCCCAGGGCACGCTGCAGGCCGCCCGCGCCGCGCTGTCGGCCTGGGGGGCGCTGCCCGGCACTGCACCCGGCGCCCCGGCTCCGCAGGACTGGCGGGCCGAACCCCTGGCCGATGCCGCCGCACAGGCAGTGCCCGACACGCACCCCGCGCTGGCCCAGGCCCAGGCCCAGGCCCAGGTGGCCCGCCACACGGCCGAGCTGGCCGCCGTGCAGCGCCGCGCCAACCCCGAACTGAGCGTGGCCGCCACGCGCGGGCGTGATCAGGCGGGCGAGCGCTACCGCCAGTCGGTCACGCTGGGGCTGCGCATTCCGCTGGGCGACAACGCCCTGGCGCAGGCCAAAGAGGCTGCCGCCCAGGCCGACGCGCTGGAACAGGAGACCCGCCTGCAGCGCGAGCGCGAGCGCCTGACGCAAGACCTGCACGCCGCCCAGGCCCGCGCCGCCGCCGCCCAGGCCCAAACCGATGCCGCCGCCCGCCACGCCGCCCTGGCGCAAGAAACCCTGGGCCATGTGGACAAGGCCTTCCGCCTGGGTGAGGCCGACTGGCCCACGCGCCTGCGTGCCGAGCAAGACGCTGCCCAGGCGCAGCGCCAACTGGCCCGCGCCCGCATCGACGCCGCCGCCGCCGTATCGGCCCTGCGCCAGGCCCTGGGCCTGCTGCCCGAGTAAGCCCCCCGACATTTTGGAACCCATCACCATGCAAACACTTTCTTCATTGGCCGCCGCGCTGGGCCTGGCCCTGTTGCTGGGCGGCGCCCCGCTGGCGGCCCTGGCCGACGCAGGCCACGACCACGACGAGGCCCCCGCCGCCCCCAGCGGCCCCGCCATGCCACGCTTTGCCGCCACGTCCGACCTGTTTGAACTGGTCGGCGTGCTCGACGGCACCCAGCTTTCGCTGTACCTGGACCATGCCGCCGACAACCGCCCCGTGGCCGACGCCCAATTGGAGCTGGACCTGGGCGGCAAACCCCTGGCCCTGACCCGCGTGGCCGAGGGCGAATTCCGCGCCACGCTGGCCGCGCCCCTGCCCGAGGGCGAAACCCCCGTCACCGCCACTGTGGTGGCCGGGGACGATTCCGACCTGCTGGCCGCCACGCTGGACGTGCACGCCCCTGAAGTCCACACAGAAGCGGCCGCGCCCCGTTGGCGCTCCGCTGGGGCCTGGGGCGCAGGCGCTGTGGTGGCCGTGCTGGCCCTGGGCTGGGCCTTGCGCCGCGCCCGCAGCGCCATCCCTGCCAACGCCGGAGGTGCCGCATGAAGCCGACCCTTGAACGCCGCCATCCGCGCCTGACCGGGCGCCTAGCCTTGCATGCCGCCGCCACCGGGCTGCTGGCTGTTGCGCTGGCCCTGCCGTGGGCCGCACAGGCCGGCCCCGGCCACGACCACAGCCATGACGACGCACCGCCCGCCGCCAGCGGCAACGGCCCCAGGCGCCAGCCCGATGGCAGCGTGTTTCTGCCCAAGGCCGCGCAGCGCCTGTGGGGCCTGCGCACCCTGCCCGTGGCCACAGGCCAGCACCCGCAAACGCTGGAGCTGGACGGCACCGTGGTGATGGATCCCAACGCCGGTGGCAAGGTGCAGGCCGCGCAGGCCGGGCGCCTGCAGGCCGGCCCCAACGGCCTGCCCAGCGTGGGCCAGGCCGTGCGCAAGGGCGAGGTGCTGGCCTGGGTGGAACCCACAGCGGGCGCCATCGAGCGCTCCAACCAAGTGGCCCAGCAGGCCGAACTGCGCGCCGCCCATGCGCTGGCCGCCAAGCGCGTGGCACGCCTGAAGGAACTGGCCGACACCGTGCCGCGCAAGGACATCGAAGCCGCCGAGAGCGAGCTGCACAGCCTGGCCCAGCGCCTGGCTGCTGTGGGCGCGGGCCTGTCGGGGCGTGAGGCGCTGGTGGCACCCGTGTCGGGCGTGATCGCCTCGGCCCACGCCGTGGCCGGGCAGGTGCTGGACGCGCGCGAGCTTGTGTTCGAGGTGGTGGACCCCACGCGCCTGCGCATCGAGGCGCTGGCCTACGACCCTGCCCAGGCGCAGGGCGTGCAAGGCGCCACCCTGGCCCTGGGCGAGCAGCGCGTGCCCCTGCGCCTGGTGGGCGCCGCGCGCAGCCTGCGCGGGCAGGCGCTGCCGCTGGTGTTTGCGGGCGAGGGGCGGGCGCTGTCGGCCCTGGCGCTGGGCCAGCCGGTGCGCGTGTGGGCGCACAGCAGCACGCGCGTGGCGGGCGTGCAGGTGCCCACGGCGGCGCTGCAGCGCAACGCCGCCAACCAGAGCATCGTCTGGGTCAAGCAGGCGCCCGAGCAGTTTGTGCCGCGCGTGGTGACCACCGCAGCGCTGGACGGCGCCACGGTGGCCGTGACCGCAGGCCTGCAGGCGGATGAGCGCGTGGTTACGCACGGTGCCACGCTGCTCAACCAAGTGCGCTAAGGAGCCGGCATGTTCAAGTGGCTATTGGAAAACAGCCTGACCCACCGGCTGCTGGTGCTGATGACCGCCGCCGTGCTCATGGCCTATGGCGCGTTCACGCTCTCGCGCACGCCGGTGGACGTGTTCCCCGACCTCAACAAGCCCACCGTCACCATCATGACCGAGGCGGGCGGCATGGCCGCCGAGGAGGTGGAACAGCTCATCACCTTCCCGCTGGAGACGGCCATGAACGGCCTGCCCGGCGTGGAGACGGTGCGTTCCACCTCCAGCGCGGGGCTGTCGTTCATCTATGTGACCTTTGACTGGAGCACGGAGATCTATCGCGCGCGCCAGATGGTGGCCGAGCGCCTCTCGTCCATGGAAGAAGGCCTGCCCCCCGGCCTCACGCCGCGCATGGGGCCCATCAGCTCGGTGATGGGCGAGATTTTGCAGATCGCCATCCCCATCGACGAGGGCAAGACCACCCCCATGGCCGTGCGCGAGTACGCCGACTGGGTGCTGCGCCCGCGCCTCATGGCCATCCCCGGCGTGGCGCAAGTCATCCCCATTGGTGGGGAGGTGCGCCAGTTCCAGGTGCAGCCCGACACCGCGCGCATGGCGGCGCTGGGCATCACGCACGAGCAGCTTGGCGCGGCGCTGCGGGGCTTTGCGGCCAACACCTCGGGCGGCTTCTTGGAGCTGAACGGGCGCGAATACCTCATCCGCCACCTGGGCCGCACCTCGCGCCTGCAAGACCTGCAAAACCTGGCCCTGGCCACGCAGGGTGGGCAAAGCGTGTTGCTGCGCCAGGTAGCGCAGGTGGCGTTTGCCCCCGCGCTCAAGCGCGGCGATGCTGGCTTTGAGGGACGGCCCGCCGTCATCCTGGGCATACAAAAGCAGCCCACGGCCGACACCATTGCGCTCACGCGCAGCATCGAGTCCGCGCTGGTGGGGCTGCAAAAATCGCTGCCCGCAGGCATGGAGGCGCCGCGCGTCACCTTCCGCCAGGCCAGCTTCATCGAGGCCTCGGTCACCACGCTGCAGGGCAAGCTCATCGGCGCCTCGGTGTTTGTGGCGGTGATTTTGTTTGTCTTTCTGGGCACCCTTCGGCCCACGGTGATTGCGCTCACGGCCATTCCGGTGTCCATCTTCATCACGGCGCTGGTGTTCAGGTACTTTGGCCTGTCGATCAACACCATGACGCTGGGCGGCCTGGCCATTGCCATTGGTGGCCTGGTGGACGACGCCGTGGTCGATGTGGAAAACGTGCTGCGCCGCCTGAAGGTAGACCGCGCACGCCACCCCGACAAGCGCCTGCACCCGCTGGAGGTGGTCAAGCTCGCGTCCATGGAGGTGCGCTCGGGCATCCTGTACGCCACGGCCATCATCGTGCTGGTGTTCCTGCCGCTGTTTGCGCTGCCGGGCATCGAGGGACGGCTGTTCGTGCCGCTGGGCATTGCGTTCATCGTCTCCACGCTGGCCTCGTTGCTGGTGTCGGTCACGGTCACGCCGGTGCTGGCCTTCTACCTGCTGCCGCGCATGAAGAACCTCGACCATGGCGACACGCGCCTGCTGGCCTGGCTCAAGGCGCGCTACCGCAGTGCCCTGCAGCGCGTGCTGCACCACCCGCGTGCCGCTGTGGCGGTGGGCGCGGTGGCGGTGCTGCTGTCGGCCGCAGCGGTGCCGCTGTTTCCCACCACCTTCTTGCCGCCGTTCAACGAAGGCACGCTGCTCATCGGCATGCGGCTCAACCCCGGCGTCACGCTGGCCGAATCGAGCGCGCTGGCGCGCCAGGCCGAGGTGCTGGTGCGCCAGGTGCCCGAGGTCACGCACGTGGGCCGGCGCAGCGGTCGAGCCGAGCTGGACGAACACGCCGAGGGCGTGCACGTGAGCGAGCTGGACGTGGGCCTGCTGCCTGCCGCGCAGCTCACCCGCAGCATGGCCGAGGTGCAGGCCGACATCCGCAGCCGCCTGGTGCACCTGCCCGCCGCCATTGCGCTGGGCCAGCCCATCTCGCACCGCATCGACCACATGCTCTCGGGCGTGCGCTCGCAAATCGCCATCAAGCTCTTTGGCGACGACCTGGACACCCTGCGCGGCCAGGCCGAAGCCCTGCGCGCACGGCTGGCGGGCATCCCCGGCTTGGCCGACCTGGAGGTAGAAAAGCAGGTGCTGGCCCCGCAGATCACCGTGCGCGTGGACTACGCCGCCGCCGCCCAACTGGGCGTGCCAGCACCCCAGGTGCTGGCAGCGCTGCAAAGCCTGGTGGAGGGCGAAAAAGTCGCCCAGGTGGTGGAGGGCAGCCGCCGCTTTGCGCTGGTGGTGCGCCTGCCCGACAGCGCCCGTTCGGTGGACGGCCTGGCCCGCGTGCTGCTGAACACACCGCGCGGCCCCGTACCCCTGTCGCGCCTGGCCACCATTGAAGAAGGCGACGGCCCCAACCAGATCAGCCGCGACGACGGCAAGCGCCGCATCGTGCTGTCGGCCAACGCACAGGGCAGGGCGCTGTCCGAAGTGGTGGCCGACATTCGCCAGGTGGTGGGCGACACGCGCCTGCCCGAGGGCTACTTCATCACCCTGGGCGGGCAGTTCCAGGCGCAGGAAGAAGCAAGCCGCCTGGTGGGCCTGCTGGCCATCGTCTCGCTGGTGCTGATGTTTGTGGTGCTGTACACGCGCTACCGTTCGGCCACGCTATCAGCCCTCATCATGGCCAACATCCCGCTGGCGCTGGTGGGCGCGGTGCTGGGGCTGTGGGTGTCGGGTCAGCCGCTGTCGGTGGCGGCGCTGATCGGCTTCATCACGCTGGCGGGCATCTCGGTGCGCAACGGCATCCTCAAGGTGAGCCACTACCTCAACCTCATGCGCGTCGAGGGCGAACGCTTTGACCACGCCATGCTGCTGCGCGGCTCGCTGGAGCGCCTCTCCCCCGTGCTGATGACCGCCCTGGTCACCGCCTTCGCCCTGGCCCCGCTGCTGCTGGAGGCCGAGCGCCCCGGCACCGAAATCCTGCACCCCGTGGCCGTGGTCATCTTCAGCGGGCTCATCAGCTCCACGCTGCTCGACACCTTCCTCACCCCGGCCCTGTTCTGGCTGTTCGGCCGCAAGGACGCCGAGCGCCTGCTGGACGACCAGCGCGCCGAGGCCTTCTAGTTTTTTTACCGTGCTTCAACCCAAAAAAGGAAACCTTCCATGACCCCCAAGCCACTCTTGGCCGCGCTGGCCCTGGCACTGTGCGGCCCCGCCTTTGCTGCGGGCAACCACGCGCATGAACACCAACCCCTGCACGGCGGCATCGTCACCGAAGTGGCCGACATCGACTACGAACTCGTCGCCCAGCCCGACACCCTGACCCTGCACCTGCGCGACCACGGCAAACCCCTGGCGCTGGACGGCGCCAGCGCCAAGCTCACCCTGCTCAACGGCAGCGAAAAAACCGAAGCCACCCTCAGCCCCGCGGGCGATGGCAAGCTCCAGGCCAAGGGCAGCTTCAAGGTCGCGCCGGGCACCAAGGTGGTGGCACTGGTCACCGTGCCGGGCAAGAAGGCGGCGAATGTGCGGTTTGCGGTGAAGTGAGCGGGGCGCAGCGGCGGCAGGTGTTGCTGCCGCTGTGGCCCCTGCTGTGATGGTGTGGGCCTGAAATTTAAGGAATATCAGGCGCTAACGCCCGTCTATATTGCGCTGGAAGCTATGAAATCAGGAGTGATTTGTACGGGTGCGGTTATCGAACGAGGGACTTGCAGAATTCCTCAACCCAGCCGAATTTGCCTCTGCGTGAGGCGCAAAAAAAGTTGCGGGCACCGCCCAAAAGGCTGGAAGATCAGGGTATCGAAGTCTGAACTTGGTGCCCGCCCATGAATACTACCC